>NZ_JAMYTM010000033.1:0-65896 GCF_040322475.1 Mesorhizobium sp. M0140
TCGTCGAAACCATCGAGGCAGCCGAATGCAAGAACTACTTCGAAAACGCAGGCTACGCTTCCGTCAAAATATGAAACGCTCTAGCGCAAGCCGCATGACGAAAAGGGGCGGGCGACCGCCTCTTTTTTTGTTTGGACTACGCCTTGTCGCGTATCTGCGTCATCGTCTTGGTCGGCGTGATCGCTTCGGGGTCGAGGCGGATTTCCACGATCGCCGGCTTGCCGCTGGCGCGGGCACGTTCGAAGGCGGGAGCGAAATCGGCGGTCTTGTCGACCGTTTCGCCATGGCCGCCATAGGCGCGGGCGAGAGCCGCGAAGTCGGGGTTCTTAAGATCGGTGGCGACGACGCGGCCGGGATATTCGCGCTCCTGATGCATGCGGATGGTGCCATAGATGCCGTTGTTGACGACGACCACAATGATAGGCAGGTCATACTGCACGGCGGTGGCGAATTCCTGCCCGTTCATCAGGAAGCAGCCGTCGCCGGCGAAGGCGACCACGGTGCGCTCCGGAAACAGCTCTTTGGCAGCGACGGCCGCAGGCGTGCCATAGCCCATCGAGCCCGATGTCGGCGCACCTTGAGTGGCGAAGCGGCGGAAGCGGTGGAAGCGATGCACCCAGGTCGCGTAATTGCCGGCGCCGTTGGTGAGAATGGCGTCGTCGGGCAGCATCTTTTCGAGGTAGTTCATGATCGGGCCCATCTGGACCGAGCCGGGGCCGCCTTCCGGTGGCGTCGACCAGTCGAGATAGGAGGCATGCAGCTTTGGTGTCTCGGCTGCCCAAGTCGGCTCAGAGGCCGGCTTGCGCTTGGCGAAAGCGTCGATGAAGGCAGAAGGCGAGGCGTTGATCGCCAGTGTCGGCCTGTAGACGCGGCCGAGCTCGCCAGCGTCGGCATGGACATGGACCAGTGTCTGGTCGGGGTAGGGGCTTTTCAGCAGCGTGTAGTCCGAGGACGGCATTTCGCCCATGCGGCCGCCGATCAGGAGCACGAGATCGGCCTGCTTGATCGCTGTGGCCAGCTTGGGGTTGATGCCGATGCCGACATCGCCGGCATAGTTCGGATGTAGATGATCGAACAGCATCTGCCGGCGGAAGGAACAACCGACCGGCAGCGACCACGCCTCGGCGACCGTGCGCATTTGCGCCACCGCCTCGGCGTCCCAGCGCGTGCCGCCGAGGATGACGAACGGCCGCTTGGCCTTAGCCAGCAGCTTTTCCAGCGCATCGAGCTCCGCTTCGCCCGGCCGTGTCTCAACCGGCGTGTGCGGCAAGGCGATAGGTGCTTCGACGATGCTGGTCAGCATGTCTTCGGGCAGCGAGATCACCACCGGGCCGGGCCGGCCCGATGTCGCCACCGCGAAGGCGCGGGTGACGAATTCGGGGATGCGCGAGGCGTCGTCGATCTCGACCACCCATTTGGCGATATCGCCGAAGAACCTCT
Source organism: Mesorhizobium sp. M0140 (assembly GCF_040322475.1). NCBI lineage: Bacteria > Pseudomonadati > Pseudomonadota > Alphaproteobacteria > Hyphomicrobiales > Phyllobacteriaceae > Mesorhizobium > Mesorhizobium sp. M0140. The sequence goes on from NZ_JAMYTM010000033.1 coordinate 1,441, forward strand.
TATAATCGACCTCTTGGAACGCTTCACGCTCCTTGGCGTGGCTGGCGACCTGGCCGATGAACAGGATGACGGGTATAGAATCCTGCATGGCGATGTGGATGCCGGCCGAGGCGTTGGTGGCGCCGGGGCCGCGGGTGACGAAGCAGATGCCGGGCTTCCCGGTCAGGCGGCCGTGGCAATCGGCCATCATCGCGGCACCGCCTTCCTGGCGGCAGACGATGGTGCGGATCGCAGAATCGTGCAGCGCGTCGAGCACCGCCAGATAGGATTCACCCGGCACACAATAGATGCGGTCGGTGCCGTTGGCTTCGAGCGCGTCGACGATGAGTTGTCCGCCGGTCTTCATTGTCCAGACTTCTCCAGTTCGGCAAGGATTTCTTGCGTGTGCTCGCCCAGGCGCGGCGAGGGGCGCTCATAGACCAGCGGCGTGCCCGACATCACCATCGGCGCACGCACCGAAGGCAGAAGATTGCCATGGCCGTCGTCGAGATCAAGCCGCATGCCGCGCGCGATCGTCTGCGGATCGGCAAACATCTGGCCGATCGTGTTGATCGGGCTCGCCGGCACGCTGGCCGCTTCCAGCTTGGCCAGCAGCGGATCGCGGTCAAAAACCTTCAGCGCCTCGATCATGCGCTCATGCAATTTCACCCGGTTGGCGACCCGGGCGGGGTTGGTGGCGAAGTCGGGATTGGCAGGCAGGTCGCCCAGTCCGACAGCGGCGCAGAATTTGGCGAACTGGCCGTCATTGCCGACCGCCAGGATGATGTGCCCATCCCGGACCGGCACCACCTCGTATGGGGCGATGTTCATATGCGCATTGCCCATCTGCACCGGCGATTTGCCGGAGACGAGATAGTTCAAATTCTGGTTGCCGAGCGCCGAGATCTGGGTGTCGAAGAGCGCCATGTCGACGTGCTGGCCTTCGCCGGTTTGTTCGGCATGGCGCAATGCTGCCTGGATGGCGATGACCGAATAAAGGCCGGTGAAGATGTCGGAGATGGCGACGCCCGCTTTTTGCGGCTCGCGGCCGACCTCGCCGGTGATCGACATCATGCCGGCCATGGCCTGGATGATGAAGTCGTAGCCGGCGCGCGGCGCATAGGGTCCGTCCTGGCCGAAGCCGGTGATCGAGCAATAGACGAGGCGCGGGTTGATCTTGCGCAGGCTGTCATAGTCGAGGCCGTATTTCTTCAGACCGCCGAGCTTGAAGTTCTCGATCAGCACGTCCGAGGTGGCGACCAGCCGGCGCACGGTCTCGGCCCCTTCCGGTGTCGAGAAATCGATGGCGATGGAGCGCTTGCCGCGATTGCAGGAATGGTAATAGGCGGCCGACAGGTTCTCGCCGTCCTTGCCCATGACGAAGGGTGGCCCCCATTTGCGGGTGTCGTCGCCGCCATCGGGGCTTTCGACCTTGATGACATCGGCGCCGAGATCGGCAAGCAACTGCCCGGCCCATGGCCCGGCAAGGATGCGGGCGAGTTCGACGACGCGGACGCCTTTCAGCGGGGGCTCAGCCATGGATCACCGTGGTTGCCGCAATCACCGTGACTGCTGCGAAAGCAGAGCCTCTATCAAGCCCTGCAACGGCTGTCACGGCTCTTGCAATGGGCCAATCCGTCACGCTTTGAGGACTTTGTCGGCCCAGGCGGCGAAATCATCCATGATGATGTCGCGATTCACCTCGTTCAGGCTTTCGTGGCGGGTGCCGGCGTAAACCTTTGAAACCAGATTCGAAAAGCCCATCGCGCGCATGCGGCTGGCAAGATGCGTGATCCCTTTGCCATAATCCGAGGCGGGATCTCTTTCGCCGCCGACGATGCTGATGGGCAGGTCGCGCCGGATGCCGGCAAAGCCGGCATCCTTGCCGCCGTTCAGCGCCATCGAGACCACATCGCGCCACATCGACACCGAGGCATCCCAGCCGCAGAGCGGATCGGCGATGTATTTCGCCACTTCCGCCTCGTCGCGCGACAGCCAGTCGAACAATGTGCGGTGATTGGGCACCGCCTTGCCCCAGGCCTGGAAGGTGAGCTTCGGCAGCAGACGCGATGGCACGTCGGAGCCGAGCCGCATCCGTTCCCAGGCAAGGATGCCCAGCGCCACCTGTCCGAGCAGGCCTTGGGAGAAATTGCCGTTCCAGATACCGGCGGCATGAACGCGCGGCGAGTGGCGTAACAGGTAGTTCAGCGCGACCGACGCTCCCATCGAATGACCAAACAGGATGACCGGTCTGTTTGGCTGTTCGCGGGCGATAAGATCATGGATGGCGCCGACGTCGGCTATCACCTTGGCCGGGCCGTCGCTGGCGGCGAACCTGCCGAGCGGCGCGTCGGGCGCCTTGGTCGCGCCATGGCCGCGATGATCGTGGACATAGACATCGAAGCCGCGGGAGCCAAGAAAATCGGCAAAGCGGGCATAGCGCGCTGCGTGCTCGGCCAGGCCATGATTGATCTGGACGACGGCGCGTGCCCGGCCATCGGCCTGCCTGACGAAAAGATTGAGCTCGGCACCGGTTGGGGAGCGAACCACGCGCTGCTGGCTGAATGACATGCCGCTCGGTCCCGCCCTTGCATTATCGTCGTTGGCTTTGTTTGCGCCGGCCCACATTATGCGTCAATCCAGCAAACCCGCTTTTCGCGACGATGTTTCTTGCGTTTGGCCAGCAAAATATCGCAATTCTGACATGGAGACAGCTTCAGTCTGTCGCCCACTTGTCCAGCCGAGGATTTTCCATGCGCATTGGTGTCGTTTTCGGATTGGCCATGCTGGCCGCGTCGCTGGCCGGTGCCGCGCGTGCCGACGTCAAGATGAGCGGCTCCTTTGTGGCCGACGCTGCCTGTCCGGCAACGCAAGCCATCAAGAACGGCAAGAACCCCGGCAATGTCTCGACCGATGCCGGGCAGAGCTATCGGCTGCTTGCCGGCAACAAGGATACGCCGACGCATTATCTCATCCTGGTGCCGGGCGCCGATCCGGAGCGCCGCTGGGTGAAGGTCAGCTGCGGCCACGTTTCCGGCAGCAGCGCGGCGACCGTGCCGGCCGCACCTGACGGGCAAGGCAAGCCGGCGGCATCGGGGAAACCCGAATACGTCTTCGCGCTGAGCTGGCAGCCGGCGTTTTGCGAGACAAAGTCGAACAAGACCGAATGCAGGGCGCAGAGTGCTGGTGATTTCGACGCCACGCATTTCACCTTGCACGGTCTCTGGCCGCAGCCGAACGGCAATTTCTATTGCCAGGCGACGGCGAGCGACAAGGCCAACGACAATCCGGCCCACTGGAAAGACCTGCCGCCGGTCAATCTTGACGCCAACACCCGCACGGAACTCGATCAGGTGATGCCCGGCACGGCCTCCCACCTCGATCGGCATGAATGGATCAAGCACGGCACCTGCTACGGCAAGAGCCAGCAGGACTATTTCTCCGATGCGCTCAACCTGATGCGCGCGGTGAACAGCTCGCCGGTGCGCGAACTCTTTGCCAAGAACATCGGCGGCAAGCTGACGGCGGACCAGATCCGCGGCGCTTTCGACACTGCCTTCGGGGCGGGAGCAGGGGATCGCGTGCGCGTTTCCTGCGTCATCGATCCGTCGAGCGGCAGGCGGCTGATCGGCGAACTGACGCTCGGCCTCGCGGGTCCGATCGGGCCCAACAGCTCGCTTAAGGATCTGCTGCTGGCTTCGGTGCCGACCAACAAGGCCGGCTGCCCGACAGGCAATGTCGACGCGATCGGCTTCCAGTAACTCTCAACAGAGATACCGGACTGTCGCGCTGCCGCGCCCTGGTGCTATGCTGCGAGCGCATCATTCTGGCGGGGGCGGCAATGGATGGCATGACGAGCAGCGCGCTGGCGCGGCTGGCTTTCTGGGCCAAGGGCATGGTCTCGATAAACGATGCCCGCATGGAATGGCCGGGCTTTTCGTATACCGACGCCGAGTGGGCACGCATGCGGACGCTCTCCGAACCGATCGGCGTCGGCACCTACCAGCTGTTCACGATCGTCAATGCGGCGATCTTCATCACGATCGCGGCGATCGGCATTTTCGGTGTCTTCCTGCCGCTGGCGACGCTGCTGTTTCCCATAGCGGCGGAAACCAGCGCGCTGAAGTTTTCGCTCCTGCTGGCCGCTTGCGCTTTCCTGATCATCGGGCTCGGTCTGCCGATCTCGATGCACCTTTCGGCCATGCTGGTGGGCGGCAAGACGGTGCGGGCGGTGCTGGTTCCAGCACTCGGCGACGAGGCGTTGGCGTCAAAAGTGTCCTGGCAGATCAACCGCATCATGCTGGTCATGTGCGGCTTGCTGGTGCCGGGCATCCTGCTGTTCATTGCCTACGATATCCAGGCCGGGCCGATCATCACGGTGCTGAAATGGCTGGCGATCGCGCTGATGGCGGTTTCGACCGTGACGGGCTTTCGACGGCAGAGGAATTCGTAACGAACTAGATCTGTGCGGATTTGGTCCGCGCAGCGGCTGTGTCGGCTTCTTGGCCGCCCGGCTCGCCGACGACGCGATCGCGGCCGGTCGACTTCGCCTTGTAGAGACGCTGGTCGGCAAGCGCGAACAGGTCGGCAAGGCAGCGCGTGGTTTCGCTGACGCTGGAAACGCCAGCGCTGACGGTGAGCTCGAAGCGACTGGTGGCGGCCGAGCCCTTGACCGCGTGGCGAATGCTTTCGCCGAACAGCCTGGCGACCGAGTGCGGACGCGAACTGAGGATGGCGAATTCCTCGCCGCCGATGCGGAACACCTGGTCCTCGGCGCTTGCCGTCTCGCCAAGCAGGGCCGCGACCGCCTTCAACACCTTGTCGCCTTCGGCATGGCCGAAACGGTCATTGATCGATTTGAAATGGTCGACATCGATGATCAGCAGGCTGAGCGGCCTGGCGGTGCGCAGGCTGGCCTGGACGGCGGCTTCACCGTCGGCGTCGAAGCGCCCGCGGTGCAGCAGGCCGGTCAGGCCGTCCCGCCCGACATGTTCGACCAGCGCTTCGTAGCGTTCGCGATAGGTCAGCGTATCGAAGATATCGGTCAATCCGCGCGGCGCGGTGACTTGGCGCTCCTCGAACCATTTGAGATAGGCGACGAGCATGGTGCTGAACGTCACCGCCGCCGCCATCTTGGCGAACCAGCCGCCGAAAAAGACGGCTATCGGCGCGCCGGCAACGAAATGCAGGGCGGTGAAAAACCCGGCCTGGTCGAATGTCAGCACGCAAGCGACCGAAATCAGGATGCGCGCGAACGGCGCCTTGCGCAGATAACGCCCGAGCTTTTCATAAAGCAGGATGATCAGGATGGCATCGACGAACAGCAGCGTCGTGCCCCACACCATCAGCCAGCCCATCTGGTCGATGAAGCCGATGTCTGGGAGCCTGCCGTCGGGAAGTGCCGCGATGACGTGCAGGCGCAGCAGCAGCACCAGCCCGATCATCAGCGCATTGCCGAGCAGCAGGCCGTAGATCGGCTGACGCACAGTTGCAGCGTCCTCTTTCATATAGAGCAGCAAAAGCATCACCAGCTTGCCGGAAAACAGCACCGCCGAGCCAGGCGAGACCATGCCGAACGGCAAGGCGACATAAAAAACGCTGGCGAGGTAGGTCTCGAGGAAGTGCATGACACCGAGCGCGCAGATGAACACGCCGAGGCCGATGCGCCTCCGGAAGCGGAAAAGCGTCACCATGACGCTGAAATAGACGACCGCTTCGGCAAGGAGCAGGAAACTGTTCAGCAATGCCGTCGACCCGATCTCTTTCTCGAAATCGCGAATAGCGAGCGATTCCACTCCGATCCTGTTTTGACGCCGAAGAGTTAACCGGAGATTTCAGCACGCTTCGTGCTGGTGGAAAACTTCGGCGGTTGGCGGACACTTCCGCGTGTGACCGGGCAGATATGGCAAAAGCGATTGCCGTTCGCCGCCGCATCGCCTACATAGCGGCCAACCTCCACTCAATTCGACAGATCCAGTCAGTTTTCTGGGCCAGTCAGTTTTTTTCAGGGAAAGCGCGCGTGGCACGCCAGTTCATCTATCACATGGCCGGCCTCAACAAGGCCTATGGCACCAAGAAGGTGCTCGAGAATGTCCATCTCTCCTTCTATCCCGACGCCAAGATCGGCATCCTCGGCCCCAACGGTTCGGGCAAGTCGACGATCCTCAAGATCATGGCCGGGCTCGACAAGGAGTGGAACGGCGAAGCCTGGCTGGCCGAAGGCGCAACCGTCGGCTACCTGGCGCAGGAGCCGGCGCTCGATCCGGACAAGACCGTGTTCGAAAACATCATGGAAGGCGTCGCCGCCAAGACCGCGATCATCGAACGCTATAACGAATTGATGATGAACTACTCCGACGAGACGGCCGACGAGTCGGCCAAGCTTCAGGACGAGATGGACCGGCTCAACCTGTGGGATCTCGAACAGCAGGTCGAGATGGCGATGGAAGCGCTGGGCTGCCCGCCCAAGGATTCGGAAGTCACCAAGCTTTCGGGCGGCGAGCGGCGCCGCGTCGCGCTTTGCCAACTCTTGCTGCGCCAGCCCGACCTTTTGCTGCTCGACGAACCGACCAACCATCTCGACGCCGAAACCACGGCGTGGCTGGAAAAGCATTTGCGTGCCTATCCGGGCGCCGTGATGATCATCACCCACGATCGCTACTTCCTCGACAACGTCACCGGCTGGATCCTCGAACTCGATCGCGGCCGCGGCATTCCCTATGAGGGCAACTACACCAAATACCTCGAAGCCAAGGCCAAGCGGCTCAAGCAGGAAGGCCGCGAGGACGATGCCCGCCAGCGCGCCATCGGCCGCGAGCGCGAATGGATCCAGTCGAGCCCGAAGGCCCGCCAGACGAAGTCCAAGGCGCGTATCCAGGCGTTCCAGGATCTTTTGGATGCAGCCGACAAGCGGCGTCCGAGCGATACGCAGATCGTCATCCCGCATGGCGAGCGGCTCGGCAATGTGGTGATCGAGGCGGAAGGCCTGTCGAAGGGCTTTGGCGACACGCTTTTGATCGACGGCCTGGAATTCAAGCTGCCGCCCGGCGGCATCGTCGGCGTCATCGGCCCGAACGGCGCCGGCAAGACGACGCTGTTTCGCATGATCACCGGCCAGGAAAAGCCGGATGCGGGCTCAGTGCGCGTCGGCGAAACGGTGAAGCTCGGCTATGTCGACCAGAGCCGCGATGCGCTCGATCCGTCAAAGACGGTATGGGAAGAGATTTCCGGCGGCGCAGAAGTGGTCAAGCTCGGCAAATTCGAGGCCAACACGCGTGCCTATTGCGCGTCGTTCAACTTCCGTGGCGGCGACCAGCAGCAGAAGGTCGGCAATCTGTCCGGCGGCCAGCGCAACCGCGTGCATCTGGCCAAGATGCTGAAGACCGGCGGCAATGTGCTGCTGCTCGACGAACCGACCAACGATCTCGACACCGAAACGCTGGCGGCACTCGAAGACGCGCTGGAAAACTTCGGCGGCTGCGCCGTCATCATCTCGCACGATCGCATGTTCCTCGATCGCCTGGCGACGCACATCCTCGCCTTCGAGGGCGACAGCCATGTCGAGTGGTTCGAAGGCAATTTCGAGGATTACGAGCAGGACAAGATCCGCCGCCTCGGGCCGGATGCCGTCAACCCGCACCGCATGACCTACAAGAGGCTGACGCGGTAAGGGGTTTTCCGGGCGGCGAATTCTCAAGAAGACGTGAGGAGTTCACATGGCTGATTGGTCCGCCGCCCAATATCTGAAATTCGAGGATGAGCGCACGCGGCCGGCGCGGGATTTGGTCGCGCAGGTGCCGGTGGACTTCCCGCGCCGGGTCGTCGACATCGGCTGCGGGCCGGGCAATTCGACCGCGCTGCTTGTCGAGCGCTGGCCGGATGCTGAGGTGAGCGGCTTCGACACTTCGCCCGACATGATCGAGAAGGCGCGGGCGCGCCTGCCCGAGGTCACCTTTGATCTGGCCGATGCCTCCAAATGGCAGCCGGCGGAGCCGGTCGACGTGACCTTCGCCAATGCTGTGTTCCAATGGCTGCCCGAGCATCCCGCGGTCTTCCAGCGGCTGATGGGTTTTCTCGCGCCAGGGGGCGCGCTCGCCATCCAGATGCCTGACAATCTGGGCGAGGACTCCCACCGCCTGATGCGGGAGACCGCCGCCGAGATGGCGTTTGCCGAAAAGCTCAAGGGCGCGGCACGCGGGCCGTTGCCGCCGGTGTCGTTCTATTATGATCTTCTGTCGCCGCTCAGCGATCGGCTGGATATCTGGCACACCATCTACAACCACCCGCTTGCCGATGCGCAGGCGATCGTCGAATGGGTGAAGTCGACGGGCCTGAAACCGTTCCTCGATCCGCTGGGTGCCGATGAGCGGACGCTGTTCCTCGAATGTTACACGGCCAAGATCGCCAAGGCCTATCCGAAGACGGCTGATGGCAAGGTGCTCTTGCGCTTTCCGCGCATTTTCATTGTCGCAAAACGAGCTTGATTATCCGTGTTGCGCGGCGTCTTAGGGCCGCTTGGCTTTGCCTGTGGCCATGTCAAGGATCGGCTTAAGTCGGCCCAGATCTTTGGTTTAAGCCGGCGTAAACCGCCTCGGTGAGAAAACTGTTGCGCCGGAGCATTCCGGCGCCCACATGAAGCCGCAGCGCCTGCGGATGGGACGGACTGGACATGCATCGCGTCATCATCAGCGGCATCGGCGTTGAAATCCCCGAACCCACAATCACCAATGAAGAACTGGTCGCCAGCTTCAATGCCTGGGTCGACACGGAAAATGCACGCCGCCAGGATACTGGCGAGCCGCCGCTGCCGAAATCGGACAGCGACTTCATCGTCCACGCCTCGGGCGTGCGCACCCGCCATGTCATCGAGCGCGAGGGCATTCTCGATCCGACCCGGATGGCGCCGCGCATTCCGGCGCGGCCCGACGACGCGCTGTCGCTGGAGGCGGAGTTCGGCATCGCCTCGGCGAAGAAGGCGCTCGACCACGCCGGGCTGCAGCCGTCGGATATCGACCTGGTGATCTGCTCGGCCTCGCATCACCAGCGGCCCTATCCGGCAATCGCCATCGAAATGCAGGAGGCGTTGGGCACCAAGGGCGCCGGCTTCGACATGGGGCTTGGCTGTTCCTCGGCCGCGGCCGCCTTGCACGTCGCCGTCAACCTGGTGCGGTCGGGCGCGCACAAACGCATCCTGGTGACGACGCCGGAGATCATCACCGGGCATCTCAATTTCCGCGACCGGCAGACGCATTTCATCTTCGGCGACGCTTCGGTGTCGATGGTGGTCGAAGGCCTGGCCAAGGGCGACAAGCGGCCGGGGCGCTTCGAGGTGCTCGACACGCGCGTCTGGACGCAGATGTCGAACAACATCCGCACCAATCTGGGCTATCACACCCGCACCGCCCAGGAAGATCCTTACATGATCAATCTGGAAGGCAATCTGATCAAGCAGGTCGGCAACAAGGTGTTCAAGGAAGTCACTGTCGCCGGGCAAAAATTCATCGTCGAATTCCTCGCCGAGCACGGGCTGACGCCGCAGGCGATCAGGCGCTTCTGGCTGCATCAGGCCAATGCGCGGATGAATGCCATGATCCTGAAACTATCGTTCGGCCACGAGGTCGACCACGACCGGGCGCCGATGGTGCTGGAGCGGCTGGGCAACACGGCGGGCGCCGGCGCCATCGTCGCGCTGTCGGAGAACCACGCCGACATGAAGCCCGGCGATTTCGGCCTGATCTGCGCCTTTGGCGCGGGGTATTCGATAGGCGGCGCGCTTCTCAGGATGCTGTAGAGAGCTATTCGTGTCAGACCGGTGCGAACGGCACCAGCATCGGCACCCGTCTGATATAGTCGTCATAGGCGCTGCCCAACTCGTCGTGCAGGAAACTCTCTTCCAGTCTTGCCTTCGTCACGATGCCGATGATGAGCAATGCGAGACCTCGATACCGGGCCTCCGCCCTTGAATCCGGCGCGCTGCTGGGCAGGGGCGGACCATATGGCGGCGGACCAGATCACCATCCAACCAAAGCAACGTGATTGCCGTCACGGGTCGCATGATCGGCCTCCGTGAATTGTCTGGACGTCACCATGAACGGCACGTCGGTAATGCGCCATCACATCGATGACAGGTAAGAAATGCGTGATCGCCATCATATCGATGGTGTTGATCGGACAATCAGTACTTTCGACTGGACGCCTCGAAGTCCGCCCGGCTACTTCGCTGGATGACGAAAGGAAAGAACGCCATGTTGGATCTCTTCCCCGAGGCTGAAAAGCCGACCGAAATCATCCCCGCGCGAAAGCTTGTCGCCAAGGCGGCAGCGCTTTACGTGGCGCCGTCGGATCATTTTCAGACGCGCCCGGTGGATGAATTGCGGTTGGGTTTCGACGGTATATCGGGTGATTTCCATGCCGGGCCAACGCGCCGTTCGGGCGGGCGCGAACCGTGGTATCCGCGCGGCACCGAAATGCGCAACGAACGGCAGATATCGATCATTGCAGCGGATGAACTCGCCATCGTCGCCGAACGGATGGATCTCACCGAAATCAAGCCGGAATGGATCGGCGCCAATCTTGTGATCGAAGGGGTGCCCAACCTCTCCATGCTGCCGGCCGGGACGCTGCTGTTCTTCAAGGGCGGCGTGACCATCAAGGTGGACGCGCAGAACGGCCCTTGCCGCATCGCCGGCCGGTCGATCGCCGAGAATGCCGGAATGGTCGACGTAGAAGCCGGCGCGCTACTGTTCCCAAAAATGGCGAAGCGGCTGCGCGGCGTCGTCGCCTGGGTCGAGAAGCCGGGAACGGTCAAGACCGGCGAAGAGATTTCGGTGCGCGTGCCGGAACAGTGGATCTATAAAGCCTGAGGGCGAGCTACGCCGCCCATGGAGCGGCGTAGCAAGAGTGCTGGACTTCAGCCCTTGCGGTTCTTCTTGGCGCCTTGCGCCATGATGGAGACGTCGTCCCACTTCTCCCAGCTGGCGATGCGGTTGGCGTATTCCTGTTTGATCATCGGCAGGCCGCCGTCGCCGAAGAACACCCTGAGCGGCGGCTCGGCGGCATCGACAATGGCCAGCATGGCCGGCCCGGTGGCCTCTGGATCGCCGGCGACTGAATTGGCGCGGCGCTCCGTCATCTTGGCACGGGCCGGTGCATAGGCCTCGATCGGTTGGGACACCTTGGCCGACGGGCCGGCCCAGTCGGTGGAGAAACCGCCGGGTTCGACCAGCGTCACATGGATGCCGAATTCCGCGACCTCGATGCTCAGCGACTGGCTGAAGGCCTCCAGCGCCCATTTCGAGGCGTGGTAGAGGCCGAGCGAGGCAAAGGCATTGACGCCGCCGATCGACGAGATCTGGATGATGTGGCCGAAATGCTGTGCCCGCATGATCGGCAGTGCGGCCTGAGTGACCCACAGCGCGCCGAAGACATTGGTTTCGATCTGGTCGCGGGCTTCCTGTTCGCTGACCTCCTCGATGGCGCCGAAATGGCCGTAGCCGGCATTGTTGATGACGACGTCGAGCCGGCCAAAACGCTTGTGCGCTTCGGCGACAGCGGCATCGACGGCTTTCTTGTCTGTGACGTCGAGCTTTATCGCGGCAATCCTGTCGCCGTATTTCTGGACGAGATCGGCGAGCGTGCCGGCGTCGCGGGCAGTCGCCGCGACGCTGTCGCCACGCGCGAGTGCCGCCTCGGCCCAGACGCGGCCAAAGCCCTTCGACGATCCGGTGATGAACCAAACCTTGTTTGTCATGATCTTGGAGTCCTTGCCCCTGCGGGCGTGATTTTTGGGTGAAAGCGGAGGCTTCTCCGCTTTCGGGCATATACGGTCGATCCTCTGATTTTCCAGAGCCGACGGGAATGTTTTGAAAAGACGCCTGAATTATCAGGGATAATTCACCTGGGACGACCAGGCCGCGTCATCGTGCTTTTGCCAGTAGCGCGCCATCAGCCGGCTGGTGATCGCGCCGACCTTGCCGTCGGCGATCCGAACTCCGTCGATCTCCGTCACCGGCATGATGCCGCCTGCGGTCGAGGTGATGAAAACCTCGTCTGCCTCGTGCAATGCGGCAACGCTGACATCGGTGGCGGTGGCTGCAAGACCTTCTTCGGCGCACAGATCAAAGACAGTGCGGCGGGTGATGCCGGGCAGCACACCGATGGAAGGCGTCGACAGTTTGCCATCCTTGACGCAGAAGACGTTGAAGCCCGGGCCTTCGGCGACATTGCCGTTGAAGTCCAGAAGCAACGCAGTCTCGGCGCCGCGATCATAGGCATCGTAGAGGCCGCGCACCAGATCGAGCCAGTGGTAGTTCTTGATCGCCGGATCGATCGAGGCCGGCGGAATGCGCACCTTGTCGCTGATGGCGACACGCAGGCCGCGATGCAGCTGCTCGGCATTGGCGACCGAGCCGAACGGCACGGCGAACGCCATGAAGCGGTTGAGTGCCTGGCGCGGGTCGCGGCTGAAAGTCGGGGAGGCGCCGCGCGTGCACAGCATCTCGACATAGGCGGCGCGATGACCCGACAGCGCCACGCAATTGTGCAGGATTTCGGCCACGCCTTTGCGGTCGAAGGGAATGGTCATGCGCAGTTTTTCCAGCCCGCCGAAGAAGCGGTCGAGATGCAAATCGAGGCGGAAGAAGCGGCCATTCCAGACATGCACGGTGTCGTAGGTTGCGTCGGAATGCAGAAAGCCCCAGTCCAGAACCGAGATCTTGGCCTGCGACATCGGCAAATATTGGCCGTCGAGGAAAGCGACGCCCTCGGGGTAGGAGTGCGGGTCGACATGGCGGTCGCCAACTATGGGCAGTTGCTTCTCGTCCTGTGTTGCCATCGTCCGGCTCATCGAGGCCTCCTGTCAAGCAGGCGAGAGGCTAGCGGCGCTGGGCAGAAGGCATAGAGCCACCCGCCCGGCGCTGTTCGGCCTCCATGACGATCTGGCCGATACATTCGATCGCGATTGCCCTATCGTTCCGGGTCTGAACGGGAGGGGAAAATGGGCAGGTTTGGGGCCGTCACAGCGGCAATGATGATGTTCGCCGCCGCGGGCCAAGCCAGCGCCCAGTGCCCACGCGAAGGCGAGGAATTGTGCCAGAGCGGCCAGACCTATCGCTGCGAGAAAACCGGCAGCGAATTGACGTCGATCTTCCAGAACGTGCCTTGCGCGGTGAATGTGCCGACGCTGAGCGGCACCTGGCTCGGCAGCGGCCACCAGAGCCCGGCCGGCGATGCCGGAGCTGATTGGGCGATCGCCATGACGATCAATGATGGGGGTGCGTCCATCGACTATCCGTCGCTCGGCTGCGGCGGATCCCTGTCGCAGACGTCCAGGGACGACATTTCGGCGGAATACCACGAGAGCATCACCTACGGGCAGGACAAGTGCATCGACGGCGGCAACATCACGGTCAGGTTTTTCAAGGGAAATCTGTCCTGGACTTGGGTCGGCCAGGCCGACGGCCAGCCTTATAATGCGGTCGCAGTGCTAAAGCGGAAGTAGCCGTGGTCATTCCTCCTCGTCGTCGGCGTCGAGCAGGCGGGTTGCGCGCCAGCGGGTGAGCACGATGTTGGTCTGCTCGATGACGAAGAAACGCGCCGAGTCGCGGTCATAGCCTTCGCTGAGCAGTTTTTCGTAATCGGTGTGCATGTGGCGGATATGGGCAATGGTCGCCAGCCATACGGCGATGCCCGGCGGCAGGGTCTTCATGTGAACCGCGCCGGCGTCGGTGCGGATCTTCTCCATATCGGCATAGGGCGCCAGCGGCAGAAGTGCGGTCAGCGCCTTGGCGATGGCGCGGCGGCGGCCGGTCGGCGCTGTCATCGCCGGATCCCATTGGGCTCGTCGCGCCCTTCGATGGTCGCCTCTGATATGGCGTCGGTCGAGGCGAAATAGGGTTTTAGGTCGATGACCGGCGTGCCGTCGAGCACGTCGATGGCGTCGAGATCGATGCGGCCGGTTTCGATGTTGACGGCAATCAGCCTGGCGATGTGCAGCCCGATGGGGTTCGGGCGGGCAGGGGAGCGCAGCGCAAATACACCTTTCGCTTCAACGGCATGGCGCGGTCTCTGCACAATCAGAGTCCGCGGCGCATGATGCAGCCAGGATAGGATGATGACGTGGCTGGCGCGCTCCAGCCCCTGCAGGCCCCTTCGGTAGGGCGCGTCGATGGTCAGCACCGCCTTCTGTCCGGTCTCGCGCGCGACGCGCATGTTCTTCGGGCAGGTTTCGCGCGTCGTCCACGGCGAGGCAATGCGGCCGATGAAGACGATGCCGCCATCAGGCGGCATCAGGGCCGGATCGTTTTCCAGCCTCTGCTCCCCTTCGCGCGCCTCAAACATCTCACGCGTTTCAGTCATGGCCCGCGTCTCTTAAAACGCCACACGAGCGGCATTTTCTGGTCCGGAAGCGACATAGCGCTTGCAAGGTTTCGAAAACCGACATAAACATATGTTTATATCTTTTCAAAGAGAATACGCTGATGCATGTCTCGCTCGACACCATGGTTGATACATTGAAGGCGGCGGCCGAATCCAGCCGATTGCGCATACTGGCACTTCTGTCGCGCGGCGACCTCACGGTTTCCGATCTTACCGAAATTCTCGGCCAGTCGCAGCCGCGCGTTTCGCGTCACCTGAAGCTCTTGCTGGAGGCCGGGCTGATCGGCCGCTACCAGGAAGGGTCCTGGGCCTTCTTCCGTCTGTCGGATGCGGATTCAGCGCGTGACTTCGTCATGGGACTGGTTTCCGGCATTCGCGGCGCCGATCCGCAGGTCGAGCGCGATCTTGAGCGTCTGGCCTCGGTCAAGCGCAAGCGGCAGGACCGCGCGGTCGCGTATTTTTCGGTGAATGCGGCAAGCTGGGACCATATCCGCTCGCTGCATGTGCCGGACCGCGCCGTCGAAGCCGCAATGTTGAAGCTGGTGGGCAAGCGGCCGTTCCAGTCGATGCTGGATCTCGGCACCGGCACCGGGCGGCTGCTTGAAATCTTCTCGCCGCTTTATCGGCGCGGTGTCGGCATCGACATGTCGCGCGAGATGCTGACCGTGGCGCGCGCCAATCTCGACAAGGCCGGGGTTTCGAACGCACAGGTTCGGCAGGGCGACATCTTCGCACCGCCGGTCGAGCGCGATGCCTTCGATCTCGTCACCATCCATCAGGTGCTGCACTATCTCGACGATCCCGCCCGCGCCATCCACGAGGCGGCGCGGCTTTTGCGTCCGGCCGGACGCCTGGTCATCGTCGATTTCGCGCCGCATGCGCTGGAATTCCTGCGCGAGGAGCACGCGCATATGCGGCTCGGTTTTTCCGACCGGCAGATCGCCGACTGGTTTTCGGAAGCCGGCCTCGATCTTGAAGACAGTCAGGAATTCGAGCCGCGCGGCGGCAACGAGGCCAGGCTCACCGTAAAACTCTGGCTTGGCCGCGACCGGCGCCTCTTGATCGCCGATCCTTCCAACGACACAAGGCAGGCCAAAGCGAACTCGATAGGGGAAATCGCATGAACCAGTTCCGCTTTTCCCGCCGCCCCGACATTGGCGACAAGGTCAGGGTTTCCTTCGAATTCTTCCCGCCGAAGACGGACGAGATGGAAGCGAGGCTGTGGGAGACGGTAACAAAGTTGGAGCCGCTGAAGCCGAAATTCGTCTCGGTGACCTACGGCGCCGGCGGCTCGACGCGGGAGCGTACCGCGCGCACTGTAAAGCGCATCCTGACGGAAACCGGTATTCCTGCAGCGGCGCATCTGACCTGCGTCGGTGCAACACGCGACGAGGTCGACGCGGTCATCCAGGATTACAGGTCGATCGGCATCAACCGGTTCGTGGCGCTGCGCGGCGACCCGGCCTCCGGCGTCGGCGAACCGTATCGGCCGCATCCCGGTGGCTACGAGAACGGCGCGGAGCTGGTCGCCGGGCTCAAGGCAATCGCGGACTTCGACATCTCCGTCGCGGCTTATCCGGAAAAGCATCCGCAAAGTCCCGATTTCGCCACCGACATCGAGATGCTGAAGCGCAAGGTCGACAATGGCGCGACGCGCGCCATCACCCAGTTCTTCTTCGACAATGATCTCTACGAGCGCTATGTCGAGCGCGTCCGCCGCGCCGGCATCTACATCCCGATCGTGCCGGGAATCCAGCCGGTTCACAGTTTCAGGCAGGTCGCGAACTTTTCCGCCAGGGCGGGCGCGCATGTGCCCGGCTGGCTGGCGGAGCGTTTCGAAGGCCTTGACCGGGACCCGCAGACGCATGCGCTGGTGGCGTCGGCGGTGGCAGCCGAACAGGTGATGGATCTGGTCGAGCGCGGTGTCGGCGATTTCCACTTCTACACCATGAACCGCGCCGATCTGGTCTTTGCCATCTGCCATATGATCGGCATCCGCTCGCACGAGGCGGCGGCGGCCGGATCAGCCGCGGCTTGAGGTCGGGTTCAAACAAAAGGCCGGGAAAAACCCGGCCTTTTGAATTGGTTGGACTATTTGGGTGCTGGTCTTCCCCGCTTTGGCGGTCAGGGAAGGAAGCCCATAATAAGGGCTCCGATAAAGGCGAACGCAGCACAGATCATCAATGCGTTGATAGGCCTCGTAAGTCCCATGACATAGCCTCCTCTTAAAGAGCTATGTCATGGAGTCTAGGTTCATTTGTGCCACAGGCAAGCGGAAAATGTGCTGCATTGCGACGTGATTGTGAAATCCGCGACATGTCTTTTGCCGTTAGGCTTTGAAACTCCTAGGCAAAAACCGGCTTCAGACCTGTGAATAAAATGTGGCCCGCTCGTGTCGCTGCTGTGTCATGGCAGCGCTACCCCCGCGAAAGCCGAATTCGGCTTTCGCGATGCGGGGGCAATTAGGCGGTTAGAGCATTCTTTGCGCGTCCAGTGGACGCGCGGCGCTCTAACGTCGGCCGAACAACCGCCCGTCGATGGTGACGAGGCCGAGCGCGATCAGCACCACGCCGCCGATTTCGAACAGCTCCAGCCGCTCGCCAAGGAACAGGAAGCCGAGCAGCATGGCGCTGGCCGGCACGACAAGCGTGACCAGCGAGGCGTTGGTCGCGCCGGCCGAGGCGACGAGGTTGAAATAGAGGATGTAGGCGAAGGCGGTGGACAGAAGCGCCAGCGCCAGCACCGCCGCCCAGACCGGGGGCGAGGCCGAGAACAGGCCGGATGGACCGTAGGTGAAGAGCACGATCGGGATCATGATGATGGTCGACGCCGTCAACTGTCCGGTGGCGATGACCGGTGAGGGCACGCCCTTGAAGCGGCGGGCGACCATCAGCGCAATACCATAGGACAGCGAAGCACCGATCAGCGCGAACTTGGCCCAGACCGGGCCGCCGAGCCCGGTAAGCAGGCCGGGGCCGATCATGACGGCCGTACCGGCGATGCCGAGCGCAATGCCGGCGAGCTTGTTCCAGGAGAGCTTTTCGTCGGATGTCAGCGCGTTCGCGAGGATCAGCGTCCAGAACGGCGTCGTCGCGTTGAGCACCGAGGCGACGCCGGCGCCAAGCTCCGTCTGGCCGACGAAGATCAGCGAGAAGGGCACGACATTGTTGGTGAGCGCCAGCAGGAAGAACAGGCCTGCATGCGGAAGCGCGAGGCGGAAGGACGGACCGCGCAGACCGAGATAGATCTGCAGCGCAATGGCGGCGATGGCGACGCGAAACAGCACCAGCACCAGCGGGGGGAGTTCCGCCACCGCGATGCGCGCAAAGAAGAACGAGCCGCCCCAGATCGCGCCGAGCAGCAGGAGTTGCCCCCAATCCTTGAGCACCATCGGCCCGCGTGGTGCGGATGTCGCGGCCATTGCCATGTGAGTCGCCCTCCCACTGCCTGAATGCCAGTCACTCAGGCAGAAGCCATATCGGCGCCAGTGACAAGGGCCACCCGAAACCTGATCGCTGGCAAACGTTGCTGGCAAAGACCTAGCGCCGCTGCGTCAGCCGCACGAGACACAGAATTGTTTTCATTAGCCGCTAGCTTGGATTAATTGTGCGCAGGCTAGGTCAAGGATTCGTCGATGCAGCTATTCGAAAATGCCCGCGAGGCGGCACTGGCGCTTCGTCCGGACGATCCGGTCTATTGCTTCCGCCCGCAAGTGCTGATGGCGGATGCCAGGCAGTTCATGGGCATGTTCCCCGGCAAGACCGCCTATGCGGTCAAGACCAATGGCGAGCAGATCGTGCTGAAGACCCTGGTCGAAGCCGGTGTCAAGGCTTTCGACGTCGCTTCGCCGGGCGAGTTCGCCGCCGTGCGCGCGGTCTCTCCGGATGCCGAGATGCTCTACATGCATCCGGTCAAGGCGCAGTCGGACATCAAGCTGGCGCTGGAGAAATACGCCATCCGCGTCATTTCGCTGGATCACGAGGACGAGATCACCAAGCTGACGCGAGTGGTGCGGGCGCTCGACATCGATCCGGGCTCGATCAGCGTGTTCGTGCGGGTGCAGACCAAGGGGCATGCCGCCTACGAATTGTCGAAGAAGTTCGGCGCCGGGCCGGCCTATGCGGTCGAACTGGCCGAGCGGCTCAACCGCACCGGCTACAAGGTTGGTCTGTGTTTCCATGTCGGCAGTCAGATCGAGGATCCCGACACCTATGAGCGGGCGCTGGCTTCCGCCGATTGGGTGCGCAACCGGCTGACCTTCGATATTGCAGGGCTCGACGTCGGCGGCGGTTTCCCCGCCGAATACGGCCACGATCCCAACCGCAAGCAGATCGAGATGCCGTCGCTCGGCCAGATCATGTCGCGGCTTTCGGGCGATCTGAAAGAGTATCAGTTCGACCAGATGCCGCTGGTGGCCGAGCCGGGCAGGGTGATCGTGGCGCGCTGCCTGTCGCTGATCGTGCGGGTGCTGTTGCGCAAGGGCAAGCGGCTTTACATCAATGACGGCATCTGGGCGTCGCTGTCGGATTCATGGACCGGCAAGATCACGCTGCCGGCCCGCTTCATTCCCGATCCTGCGATCCGCTCGCGCAATGGCGAGGAGAAGAACATCGTGCCGTTCAAGGTCTGCGGCGCGACCTGCGATTCCGTCGACATCCTGTCGCGGCCATTCTGGCTGCCGGAAACGGTCGATACCGGCGACTGGATCGAGATCGGCCATATCGGCGCCTATTCGCTGTCGCTGAGGACCCGATTCAACGGGTTTTACCCCGACACCTTCGTCGAGGTGACGACGCCGTTCGACGAGGGCGACGCGCCGCAGGGGTTTGCGAGTCTGGAGACGATGGCGGATTAGGGAATAGGGAATAGGGAATAGGGAATAGGGAATAGGGAATAGGGGTGGCAGGCACGGCTTTCGGAGTAATTTTCTACTGCCTACTGCCTACTGCCTACTGCCTACTGCCTACTGCCCTAAAATTTCCCCAATAGCTCCGGCGTCGGCCAGCCATCCACCGGCAGGCCTAGCCGCATCTGCTCCTTGCGGATCGCCTCGCGGGTGTTGGTACCCAAAATGCCGTCGACAGTGCCGACATCGTAGCCCCTGGCTTCCAGCTTGGTCTGCAACGCCTTCATCTGCTCGTTGTTGAGGCCGGTTTCGGGATTGCGCGGGTCGAGCGGCGGCGCGCCTGCGAGTCGTGCGGCAAGGTTGGCTGCCGTCAGCGCATAGGTGAAGGACTGGTTCCATTCGAGATAGACGTCGAAATTGTCGTAGGTGAGGAAGGCAGGCCCCTTGCGGCCCATCGGCAGCGCCAGGCCTGCTTTCAGGCCGTTGTCGACCAGCGGCGCGCCGCTAGGGTAGGTGACGCCCCATTGCGCCCACTGCGACAGCGGCAGCTTGTTGGTGCGGCCGGTCTGGTCCCACGGCATGTCTTCGGGCGCGCGGACTTCCTGGATCCAGGGCTGGTCGCGTTTCCAGCCGCGCGACAGCACTTTGTTGGCGGTGGTCATGATCACATCGGGCACGCTGCCGCGCAGGTCGATCTTGCCGTCGCCGTCGCCGTCGACGCCGCGTGCCAGATAGTCGGAGGGCAGGATCTGCGTCTGGCCGATCTCGCCGGCCCAGGCGCCCCTGACATCGGCCGGCAGCACGCCGCGATCGATCAGCTCCAGAAGCGGCACCAGCTGCTGCCGGAAGAGCTGCGGCCGGCGGCAATCATGGGAAAGCGTCACCAGGGCGCTCAGCGTGTGGAAGTCGCCCTGCACGGCGCCGAAATCGGTCTCCAGCGCCCAGAAAGCGGCGATGATCGGCGCCTGGACGCCGAACTGCTGGTCGGCGCGGGCGAAGACGTCGGCGTATTTCTTCAGGTTTGCCGCACCTTGCTTCAGGCGATAGGCCGAGATCATGCGGTTGGAAAACTCGACAAAGGTTTGGGTGAAGACGCCCTGGGCGCGGTCGCGTGCCAACACCTTGTCGTCGAAGGTTGCCGCTCCAAGGGCGTCGAGACCCGCTGTACCTACGCCAGCCGCCTTGGCTTCCGCAGCGACGCCCTGCTTCCAGGATTCGAAGTCGCCGCCGCATTCCTGCGCCATCGCCGGCAAGGCCGTGGCGCACAGGGTCAGCGCAGCCGCGAGGACTTTGGAACGCAGTCGCATCAGCTTCCTCTCGAAACGAATAGCGGGCAGTTGTTGTGCTCCCCGGAAGCCCAACGCCCTGAATTACTGGCGGTTGCACTGTTCACCGCTGGCTGTGTCGAAAAGCAGGCGGTAGGCCCGGTGTCAACGGGTGTTCTGCCGCAGCCACTTGTTCCAGGAGGCTTCACTGCCGTTGAAGACGTTGATGTCGGACTTGCCGCTTACGCCCGGAACGATGCCGGTTCCCGTGTATTGCCAGAAGGTGAAGGGGTGGCTGCCGTATTTCTCACGCGGATGGCCGGCGACGGAGCGCAGCCAATAGGGATAGCCGCGAAAGCTCGACAGCTCGTTATCGTCGAAGAAGTCGATCGAGGTGTAGATGATCGGCTTCTTGCCGTAGTGCCGTTCGACGATTTCAAGGAAGGTGGTCATCTCCGCGCGCACCGTGGCAGCGTCGGGACGCAGCCTGCAGGTCGGCGATTGCGGGTTCCATTCCATGTCGAGGACCGGCGGCAGCGCCGAGCGGTCGACGGGGACGTTGCGGATGAACCAGCGCGCCTGCACGGCAGCCGGGGTGCAGAAATAGTAGAAGTGATAGGCGGCTCGCGGAACGCTGGCAGCTTTCGTGCGGGTCCAATGCTCGTTGAAATACTCATCGAAGCGATCGCCGCCCTCGGTCGCCTTGATGAAGGCGAAGGAGATGCCGCTGGCCTTGGCCGCCGGCCAGTCGACCGAGGTCTGGTATTTGGAGACGTCGGTGCCGTGAACGGCATAGTTCCAGGGCGCGCCGCTTTCCCATTCATGCGGTTTGGAATCGGCAAAGCGCGGCGCGCGCACGGCAACCGTCGGGCTGCTCGAAGCGGACGGCGACAGCGGCGAGAGATCGTCCACGGTCGAGCAGGCGCCAAGCAGCGTCAGCATGATGAGGCCCGCAAGACGGCGCATCGCAATTCCCGAGCCGGATTCAGCCGGTCGCTGATGGGTCTATACACTGATGGCCGGTTTTGTGATCGGGCCCCCTCCGAGCGATCGCCCCACAGCATCGCTCAGCATATCCTGTGATCGCCGATCATGGTTGATAATCCGTTGATGGCGCTCGACAAGCATTGTGATTTGCGGAAGCAATGGCGGCAAATCGATGACATAAGGGTCGCGCAGGGCCCGGAGGAAATAAATGCGGATCGTGGTCAAGATCGTCAAATGGCTGCTTGGCCTGATCGTTCTGGCGATCGCCGCCCTTTTTGCCTGGCTTTATATCGCGCCGCCGGAGTTGATCAGGGTCGGCTCGGGCTACTCGGCCAAGATCGTCTGTTCGAACGTCTTCATTGCCGGCCGCGATCCCAATGAGGTGCTTGCCGTCGACGTGCAGGCGCCCGGGCATCCCCTGCTGCGGCTAATGCGGGTTTCGGTGGACAAGAACAGGGGAACGGTGTCGGCGGGCCTGTTCGGCTTCCTCGGCAAGAGCATCGCCGTCGCCCGTGACGGGCTGGGCTGCGCTTCGGTTCCGGACGGCGATGTAGGCAAGGCGCGGCGGACCGCGATCCAAGCGGAGCCGTCGGCGGCCACCATGGGCGACCTGTGGCCGCAAGGCGAGCGCGTCGAGGCATCACAGGATCCGGTGATTGCCAAGCTGCTGGACGATGCGGCGCTGGCCGGCACCGGCATGCGCGCGGTGGTGGTGGTCAAGAATGGCCGCGTCGTCGGCGAGCGCTACGGCGATGGCTTTTCCGCCAAGACGCCGCTGCTCGGCTGGTCGATGACCAAGACGGTGAACGCCGCCATCGTCGGCACGCTGGTCAAGGACGGCAAGATGGCTTTCGACGACAAAAACCTGTTTGCGCCGTGGAAGGCGGACGGCCGCACTGCCATCCGCCTCGCCGACATGATGGCGATGTCGAGCGGGCTGGAGTTCAACGAGGATTATGGCGACGTCGCCGACGTCACGCGCATGCTCTATCTCGAACCTGACATGGCGGGCTTCGCCGAATCCAAGCCGCTGGCTGCAGAGGTCGGCAAACAGTTTTCCTATTCGAGCGGCACGGCGGTGATGCTGTCGCGCCTCTGGCAGGACGCGATCGGCGACAAGGCCAAGGCGCTGACGTGGCCGCGCACGGCGCTGTTCGAGCCGCTCGGCATGCACAGTGCGGTGCTCGAGACCGACGAGCAAGGCACCTTCGTCGGCTCATCCTATCTCTACGCGACTGCCCATGACTGGGCGCGCTTCGGCCAGTTCCTGCTGCAAAGCGGGGTGTGGAACGGCAACCAGATCCTGCCGGCCGGCTTCGTCGACTGGATGCGGGAGCCGGCAGCTGCCTCGAAAGTCTACGGCAAAGGCCAGTTGTGGATCGAGGCCCCTGGCGATGAGGAAAACCCCGGCGCCGGCGTCGCCGCAGGCCTGCCCAAGGACACCTACTGGATGGAAGGTCATGACGGGCAGACGGTCGCCATCATTCCCTCGGAACAACTGGTGGTCGTGCGGCTGGGGCTAACGCCGGCCAAGCTCGGCTACCGGCCGCAGACGATGGTGGCGGCGTTAATCAAGGCGTTACATTAGACTAGCGCGCCGTAACTCTTGTCTATGCAGCTGTCGCCAAAGGCTTGGCGCGATCAACCCGCGCCCGCTCGTCGGGCGAGTTCATGACCTGCCAAAGATCGCTGCGGCGCTGTACGTTCAACCAGAAATCCGGGCTGTTGCCGAACACCCGTGCCAGAATGAGCGCGGTCGCCGCCGTCACGTTGCGGCGGTCGTTGCACAATTCGTTCACATGTTTGCGCTGGACCCCCATCGCCTCGGCCAAAGCTGCCTGCGTAAGGCCAAGCGGTTGCATGAATTCTTCCGTGAGAATTTCGCCAACCGTTGCTGGCTTGCGTGCGGTCATCAACATGTTCTCACCTCACTTATAGCTGTGGTCGTCGAGATAGATGTCCGACGCCTCACCGCGGCCGCCGTCCCAGCGGAAGATCAGCCGCCATTGCTTGTTGACGCGTATTGAATGGAAGCCTTCGAGAATGCCACGCAGCTTCTCGAAATGATTGCTGGGCGGCACACGCAAATCCTGATCGATCATCGCGTCGTCAATCATCTGGAGCTTGCGGAACAAACGGCTTTCGAGATCGGACGGAATGTTGCGAGAATGGGTGTCTTCCACGAAGAAGGCCCGCAGCCATTCATCCCTGAAGCCGATGATCACCACATGCTTCCATGCATGTGAGATAGTGTACCGCTCTCGGGGTCATAAGGCAACGTTGATCCAACGGATCGTGGCTGCTTCGCCTTTATGTGCCTTTCCCACGGCAATATTCAGGAAGTGATCTTGATAACCGCCAGCCAGGCATAGCCGCGATAAAGCGTGCGGAAACGGAAGCTTGCGCTGGTTCGCCGCGATTCCGATTCCAGCACTTCGCGCAACGATTCACGCGGCGCGACGTGGAATTTTTTCAGCCAGCCGCGCAGCAAGGTCCGGAGCCAGCCGGGCAGGCCTTCCTGCTGGCCGAAATCGACGATGTGCAGCGAACCGTTCGGTAACAGCGCGGCCAGCGCTGCCGACACAGTTTTTTCCCAGCCGGGGATCATCGACAGCGAATAGGACACGAAGACGCGATCGAAGCCGTTGCGCCCGAACAGCGCCTTGGCATCGAATCCCGTGGCGTCGCCCTGGGCGAGCGTGACACGATCGACCAGGCCCTCGCGGGCAATCGCGGCGCTGGCCGTCTCCAGCATTTCGGCTGAAATGTCGAGGCCGAAGAAGCCGGCGTCGGGGTAGCGACGCGCGGCCAGGATGATGTTGCGGCCGGTGCCGCAGCCGAGCTCCAGCACGGTGCCACCGACAGGCACGTCGAGCCCCGAGATCATTAGGTCGCGGCCGAGCAGGTAGTATTTGCGGGTCAGGTCGTAGATATGGCGCTGCCAGCGGTAGACGCGGTCCATCAGTTCGGCATGGTTGGCCTTGAATTCGGGGCTGGCCGGCAACTCGCTGGTGCTCATGCCGCACGCTTCACGTAGAGGTGGAAGCCGCCATAGATGGCCGAGCGGTCTCGGGCCAAAAATTCGCGCGAAGCCTGGTCCTGATAGTCCCACTGGTCGAGCAGCGAGCTGGAGACTCGGCCCGGCAACAGGCTGGGTTCGGCGGCGGTGCGGAAGATGACGCGGGCGTCGGCCGATGCGGTGCGGGTGATTTCCGCCCACAGCGCGTTGAGCTGATCGTCGGTCATCCAGTCCTGCGCATCGAGCAAGACGAAACGGTCGACCGCGCCGGCGTCCTTGCCGGTGAGAAATTCGATCAGATTGGCGTGGTGGATGGCGACGCGGTCGACATTGCCGCGGATGGTCTGGTAATTCTGTTTTTCGAGATAGGCGGGCAGGGCGGCCTCGCCGGGGTTCGGATAGCGCCGAGCGAAGGCCTGCCAGGCGAAGTAGTTGTTCTCCAGCGGAAAATCGCAAGCGAGCTTTTCCAGCCGGGCTTTCAGCACGCTGGCCATGGTGCCGTCGCCAGAAGTGATCAGCGAATCGTACTGCGCCGGTGGAATGCCGAGGCCGAACAGCGAAGCCTTGCGCGACGTCGCCCATTTCAAAAGCTTCTTGTCGAAGACCGGCGCCAGTTCCTCGTTGAAGAAGCGGCGCTGCTCGCCGATGTTGCGGGCCTGCATGATGCCGGCGGGGTCGACGCCGAAGAATTTTGCCGTGCGGTGGCCCATGGCGATGAACAGGCCGAGCAGGCCGGTCTGGTAGAAATTGCGGTCGAACACAGGGATGCGACGGCGGCCACGCCAGTTGCGGCGCTCCCAGTAGTGACGGCTTACCGGATCGAGATGCGGTGCGATGAAGCGGTCGTAGGCCGCCGAATTGTGGCTGGTGTCGGCGGCACCGAAGAAGCGGAACAGGTCGCCCTGTGAAGGCAAATGGCGCACCGCCTCCAGCTTCATGCGGTTCAGCGCGATGTGCGCGGCGTTGAGATCGACGGCGTCGACCCGGGCCGGCGAGCGGGTGAGGTAGGCCAGGATGTTGCAGCCGCCGGAGGCGATGGTGACGACGCGGTGGCCCTGGCCAAGCTGCATCGCCTCCATGTCGACATCGGGGTCCTCCCAGATCTGCGGATAGACGAGGCCGGAAAACAGGAAGGCGAACAGCCGCTCCGAAATGCCTGCCTTCGACAGCGGGCGGTTCTGGTAGACGGCCTTTCCAACTTCCTTGCCGCGGCGAAAAACCAGATCAGCGGAAACGTCCGTCATGGCAAGATGATTCCCCATTTGCTTTGCCGCAAGCGGGTAGCTCAGGGTCATGACAGGCCGGTGACAGCCTGTTGACGCCTCCTTACAGCTGTAGCGCGCAAAATCGTTTGGCACCTCCGCGCAACTTCATTTGGCACTAACTGTGCCGCGCGGCAGCACCCAGCTTCGAAATGGTTCCGGAACTTTTACACGCGGCCTGCTCAAGTTAAGAAAAGCGCACTCTCATCACTCTTCAAAGGGTTTTGACCGTCTAGGACCTTCCAACTCACCCCTGGAATACGCAGCCTTCACCCACTCATCAAAGGCAAGAATTTCAGTGGCACGAATGACTTGGCCTAGGTGCATCATGGACGCCATGCTGAATGTCGAGCCCTTCGAGAGTTGGATTTCCCCAGTGGTTGTCATGGTGGGTCCCGCATAGAGCACACCGACGAAGAACGATTTCAAACGACCCAGCTGGAAATCGTCCGACCCACGGTCATATCCACCAATCGGATCGTATACAAAAACAGGCGAACCAGACGATCCCGGGAAACAAGCAAGGTCTACTAGGAACTCGTTCTTCCCTTTGTATCGCGTGGTGATATCGGTCGCGGTGGACCCGCTTCTGATTATAGGCATATTGTTTGCCTCATCAAACAGGCCGTTTGGGCAACCAACCATTACTATTTTTTCGACAGCCTCCAGTTTCGCCCATGCATCGTCGGACGGAATGGCGCTAGCGTCGAGTGCGATATAGAAAAGCGGCGTCCCGGCGGCCTGCATGGCCACTAAGGCCTGACCCATAGGAAATGCGCACAGATCGACGTCGGGGTTCGGGTGACTGAGAATGGCCTCAGGGACAAGTTTGATATGAACAGGAACGAAACCAACATCGGGGTTGGGCTGCTGGGAGCCGTCATGTCTGTGGCAGCTGATACTGATTTGATCAGCGCCTTCAAGAACGTGCTTGTTCGTTACGAACAGTTGGACGTCCCTCGAATTGTCGGCTTTCAGATGGATGACATAAAAAAAGCCGGTGCCATTTTGTAGCGGCACTCCCTTTCCGTAGGTGGTGATTTTCGTCGCGCAATAGAACATTTGTTCCGCTCGCTTAAGAGCCATGGATAAATCCCTCTTGTTTGAATGCTCGATCCACCCGACAGGGTGAACCGGCCCTGCAGTTGCTCGCTGGCTGGCAACACGAAGACGTTATTCGTTCCCTACCAAGGTAGGAGCAACACCCGTCGGCCCTGTCAGATTTCGAGCCAAGCGCTCTAGGGTTAGAGCACCCGCATTGCGAGGATACGCTCCGGCAAGCATTCCGTAAAAAACATTGGTGCCAAGTGAAGTTGCGCGGCCGGTTTCTGGCGTTCTGGCTTTTCGGCCCCGCCAGTTCGCCAAAGAGCCCTTGTTTTCCGGGCTTCTAGCGGCTGTTCCCGCCAATTCTCACCTTTTCCCAGCATTAGGCCGGAGATGCCATCCGATCTTGCGCGTTACAACAGCTTGCCAAATCCGCCCGGCGTCGGCGTCGTCAGGATGACGGCGTCGCCCGCCTGAAGCACGGTCTGATCGCAGGCTTTCAGCATGTCGATCGTGCCATCCTTGCGGCGGACCTTGGTCGAGCCGACCTCGCCATCGCCGCCACCATCCAGCCCTTGCGGCGGGCGGTTGCGGTGCGAGGACAGGATCGCGCATTCCATCTTTTCGAGGAAGCGGATGGTGCGTTTGGTGCCGTCGCCGGCGCTCCATTTGCCCTTGCCGCCGGAGTTTTCCCGAATGTGGAAATCCTCGAGCAGCACGGGAAAGCGCAATTCCAGCACTTCCGGGTCGGTGAGGCGCGAGTTGGTCATGTGGGTATGGACGCCGGAGGTGCCGGCAAAGCCGCGGCCCGAGTTCATCTGGCCGGCGGGCGAGCCGGAACAGATCGTCTCGTAGTATTGGTAGGTCTTGTTGCCGAAGGTCAGGTTGTTCATCGTGCCTTGCGCGTTGGCCATGGCGCCCATGGCGCCGAACAGCGCATTGGTGACATGCTGCGAGGTCTCCACATTGCCGGCGACGACGGCGGCGGGGTAGGCGGGTTTCAGCATGCAGCCGTCGGGAATGATGATGTTGATTGGCCGCAGACAGCCGGCATTCATCGGGATCATGTCCTCGACCATGACGCGGAAAGCATAGAGCACGGCCGCTCGGGCGACGGGTTCGGGCGCGTTGAAATTGTTCTTCATGACCGGCGACGTGCCGGTGAAGTCAACGGTCGCCTCGCGCTTTTGCCGGTCGACAGTGATCTTCACCTTGATGATTTGGCTGGTGTCGGTCGGGTATTCGTACTGCGAACTGTCGGGCAGCCGCTCCAGCACGCGGCGCACGCTTTCAGCCGCATTGTCCTGGACATGGCCCATATAGGCCTCGACGACATCGAGGCCGAAATGCGCGACCATCTTGCGCAGTTCCGCGACGCCCTTCTCGTTGGCGGCGATCTGCGCTTTGAGATCGGCGATGTTCTGGTGCGGATTGCGGGCCGGGTAGCGGTGGTCGGTGAGCAGCGTTTCCAGCTCCTTCTCGCGGAATTTTCCACGATCGACGATGCGGAAATTGTCGAACAGCACGCCTTCCTCGTCGACCGTGGTGGCGAGCGGCGTCATCGAGCCGGGTGCCGTGCCGCCGATATCGGCATGATGGCCGCGCGAGGCGGCCCAGAACAGGATTTCGCGTTGGGCGTCGTCGAACACCGGCGTCACCACGGTGATGTCGGGCAGATGCGTGCCGCCATTGTAGGGCGCGTTGAGGGCAAAGACGTCGCCGGGGTGGATGTCGCCGGAATTCAGCCGGATGATGGTTTCGACCGAGCGGTCCATCGAGCCCAGATGCACCGGCATATGCGGCGCATTGGCGACCAGCGCGCCAGTGCGATCGAAGACGGCACAGGAGAAATCCAGCCGTTCCTTGATGTTGACCGAATAGGCGGTGTTCTGCAGCGTCACGCCCATCTGCTCGGCGATCGACATGAAGAGGTTGTTGAAGACCTCCAGCATGACCGGATCGGCCTCGGTGCCGAGCGCTGCCTGCCGGCGCTTTTTCTCGACACGGCGCAGGAGCACATGGTTCCTGGCGGTGATTTCGGCCTGCCAGCCCGGCTCGATGACGATTGTCTGGTTCGGCTCGATAATCAAGGCAGGTCCCGCAACCCTGTTTCCCGGCTTCAGCGCCTCGCGGCGGAAGATGGGTGAAGTGCGCCACTCTCCTTCGGTGAAGATTTCGCGGGTTTGCGAAGGGCTTACGGCAAGGTCTTCGGTTCGCGATTCAGTTTCGTCGCGCCCGGTGCCGCCGGTGTCCGCGCCTTCGACGCCGACGGTCTCGACGATCATCGGCTTGTCGTCATAAACGAAACCGAACTGCGCCTTGTGGGCGATTTCAAAATCGCGCCTGGCCTGGAAAATCGAATCCGCCTCGAAATTCACCGGCAGTGTCGTGTCGGTGCCGTCATAGCGAATGTGCAGCACCGGCTTCGTGGCGACCGTATCCTCGCCGATGCCTTGCGCCGCGAGTTCGGCGATGACGGCTTCTCTCAAGATGGCAATGAGGCTGCCGATCTCTGTTCTGGACTCTTCGGCAAGCGGCTTTAGCAGCGCCTGCTGGCGCGAGGCAAAGACCGAGGACAGGCCGATGCCATAGGCCGACAGCAGGCCAGAGAAGGGATGGATCAGCACCGCCTCCATGCCGAGCGCGTCGGCGACCAGGCAAGCGTGCTGGCCGCCGGCGCCACCGAAGCAGTTCAGGAGATACTCGGTGACGTCGTAGCCGCGCTGCACGGAGATCTTCTTGATGGCATTGGCCATGTTCTCCACGGCAATGGTGACGAACCCTTCGGCGACAGTCTCGGGCGACCGGCCATCGCCGATTTCGGCGGCGAGTGTTGCAAATTTTGCTCGCACCGTCTCGACGTCGAGCGGTTCGTCCTGGCCGGGTCCGAATATTGCCGGAAAGAAATCGGGCTGCAGCTTGCCCAGCATGACGTTGGCGTCGGTGACGGCGAGCGGGCCGCCGCGCCGGTAGGCTGCCGGGCCGGGATTGGCGCCGGCCGAGTCAGGTCCGGCGCGAAAACGGCCGGCCTCATAGTGCAGAATCGAGCCGCCGCCGGCGGCGACGGTATGGATGCGCATCATCGGCGCGCGGATGCGCACGCCGGCGACCTCGGTGTCGAAGGCGCGCTCATATTCGCCGTCATAATGGGCGACGTCGGTGGAGGTGCCGCCCATGTCGAAGCCGATGACCTTGTCGAAGCCGGCGAGCCTGGCCGTCTCGACCATGCCGACGACGCCACCGGCGGGCCCCGACAGCAGTGCGTCCTTGCCCTGGAACATGTCGGCGGCAGTGAGACCGCCCGACGACATCATGAACATGAGGCGAGGCGATTGGCCGATCTCCCCCCTTGTGGGGGAGATGCCCGGCACGGCAAAGGGGGGCGTGACAGAATAAGGCGTTGGCGGGACAGCGCCCCCCTCTGTCGGCTTCGCCGACTGCCCTTCGCTATGGCTCCGGGCGTTCGTCGCTGAAAAAGCCAAATCGTTGGTTTTTTCTCGGCCTTCGGCCGATCGCTCCTCACCTCCCACAAGGGGGGAGATTGGCGCCACGCCCAGCTCGCCCGCCACCCTTTGCACATAGCGCGACAGGATCGGCGACAGATAGGCGTCGACCACGGTGGTGTCGCCTCGGCCGACCAGCTTGATCAGCGGCGAGACCTCATGGCTGACCGAAACCTGGCTGAAACCAAGCTTTCGGCAGACCTTTGCCACGGCCTTCTCGTGGTCGGGGTATTTCCACGCATGCATGAAGACGATGGCGACGGCGTCGATGCCGTCGGCCCTGGCCTGTTCGATCGCCGGCCGGCAGGCGGCGATGTCGAGCAATTGTTCGACGCGGCCATCGGCGCGCACACGCTCGTTGATTTCGATGACGCGCTCGTAGAGCTGTTCGGGAAGGACGATCTCCTTGGCGAAGATGTCGGGGCGCGCCTGGTAGGCGATCTTCAGCGCATCGCGAAAGCCCTTGGTGATGAGCAAAAGCACGCGGTCGCCCTTGCGCTCCAGCAGCGCATTGGTGGCGACCGTGGTGCCCATCTTGATGTCGCCGATCAGGCCGCTTGGGATCGTGTCTCCGGACGACAAGCCAAGGAGGTCGCGAATGCCCTGGATGGCGGCGTCGTTATAGGCTTCGGGATTTTCGGAGAGAAGCTTGCGCGGGTGCAGCCGGCCTTCCGGATCTCGGCCGATGATATCGGTGAATGTGCCGCCGCGGTCGATCCAGAAATCCCATTTTTCGGTCATGACAGCCCCTGTCGCTCTTCTGTTCGATCGGTGGTTCGGCACATTCTGTTAGTTGGCCACGGCCCGAGCGGCAATCGCAAATGAACCAGACGATGTTACATGCGGAAACGCAACGTTACGAAACTCATGGTCGTCTGACGCATTTGTCCTTCGACCGCTCACGGCAACGTGAGCGTGTGTTGAAGGAGAGACAAAATGAAAAAGCTCATTCTCGCGTCCGTTTCCGCTCTGGCCTTGCTTGGCGTCGCCGCCTGCAGTGACAGCGGTACGGACAATACCACCACCCAGAGCACCAATCCGCCGGCCGCCGAGGAACCGATGAAGCCGGCTACCCCGGAAGCCACGCCGCCGGCCGCGACGCCTCCGGCAACGGATAATTCGACCACGAAGAGCATCACACCCGAGAAGCCTGCCGAGCCGGCTCCGGCAACACCAGCTCCTGCGCCCGCGCAGTAGTGAGCAAGCAGTACTTCGTGTGATGAATGAGAAAGGCCGGCTCGCGCCGGCCTTTTTCATATTGTCCGAGCGCCGTGGCGTTCGAGTCCGATCTATTTGTCGCGCAAAGCCTGCGGCACTGTCCCGGCTTGATAGGAGCGGGCGGTGGCTCTAAGAAGCAGGCCATGTCGATTTGGGATCGCCTCGGCGAATTCATCACCCGCGTTTCATCCTCAGCCTCGTCGGGTGTCGCCGACGTGGTCGAGGCCGTGCGCACGGTTTTCGCCGGCGATGCGGATTTGCGCCGGCGTGTCGCCTTTTCGGTGGCGATGATCGCGCTGTCGGCCAAGATGGCCAAGGCCGATGGCATCGTCACCCAGGACGAGGTGCGCGCGTTCCAGGAAATCTTCGAAGTGCCGCCGAAGGAGACGCGCAATGTGGCGCGTCTGTTCGATCTCGCCCAACGCGACGTGGCCGGTTTCGAGACCTATGCCGAGCGGATGGCGCAGATGTGCGGTTCCGGGCATTCCAATTGCGTGATGCTGGAAGACATACTCGACGGTCTGTTCCACATCGCCAAGGCCGACGGGCTGGTGCACGAGCGCGAAGGCCACTTCCTGCACCGCATCGCCGAGATTTTCCGCATCGACGAAGCGCATTACGAGGCCATCATGGCGCGGCACGTCAATCTCGGCGCCGGGGATCCCTATGTCGTGCTTGGCATCGAGCGCGGCAAGCCGTTCGAAGAGGTCAGGAAACGCTATCGCAAGCTGGTTTCCGACAATCATCCGGACCGGCTGATCGCGCGCGGCCTGCCTCAGGAATTCATCAAGATCGCGACCACCAGGGTGGCGGCGATCAACGCCGCCTACGAGATGATCGAGCGGGGCCTGCGCCACGCATGAGCGGCTTTCTGCCCGACGAGCCACGTGCCGAAGTCAGGGTATCGCCGAATTTCGGCCCGCGGCGCGAGACGCCCAGGCCGGACATGATCGTGCTGCACTACACCGGTATGGCGACCGGCGCCGGGGCCGAGGCTTGGCTTTGCGACCCGGCCAGCGAGGTCTCGTCGCATTATCTCGTCCACGAGAATGGCCATATCGTGCAGATGGTCAGGGAAAGCGACCGCGCCTGGCATGCCGGCAAGAGTTCGTGGTTCGGACGAGCCGACATCAATTCCTGTTCGGTCGGCATCGAGATCGTCAATCCGGGGCATTCGCTGGGTTATCCCGGTTTTCCCCGGCGGCAGATCGATGCGGTGATCGGGCTGTGCCGTGGGATCGCCGGTCGGCATTCGATCGCCGCCGAGCGGGTACTCGCGCATTCCGATATTGCGCCGGGGCGCAAGATCGATCCCGGCGAGAGGTTTCCGTGGCGGACGCTGTTCGAAGCCGGTGTCGGTCATCTCGTGGCGGCCGCACCCGTCAGGCGAGGCGCCACTCTGACAACCGGCGACACCGGCGGCGACGTCGAAGCGTTGCAGTCGATGCTGGCGCTCTACGGTTATGGCGTTGAAATATCCGGCGTTTTCGACCGGCAGACCGAGGCGGTGGTCGAGGCCTTCCAGCGTCATTTCCGGCCGCGCAAGGTGGACGGCGTTGCCGACGGCTCGACGCTGCGGACGCTGCAAAGGCTGCTTGCTTCCGTGAGGCGCTGACCCCCGGGAAGCCTCTTCCAAGCAATTCTTTCCAATCCTTAAGTTACAAGCTGTCACTCAAAGTGACTTGCCTGGCCTTGTTTGACACCAATTCGGGCGTCAAACGGCTGACGTGTAGATGTCGGACCCCAAGCCCCCGGGTTGTTCCGACGTTGGTTAGGCGTTGCTGCGCGAACATCTTCGCGCGGTTCAGACAGAACAGGATCACATGCAGAAATTTACCGTTTTAACGGCAGCTCTTGCTGCCGGCGTAATGACTTTTGCCTTCAGTGCCGCAGATGCCGCGCCCCTCAGCCCGCGAGCCGATCAAGGGCCTGTCGTGGCATCCGCGAAAGGCGGCAAGGCCCCACAGGCCAGAAGCGGCAAGGCAGGCCAGGACGCCAAGGCGACGAAGCGGGCTTCCGCGAAAATGGAAAAAGCAAGCTGGTCCAAGCCGAAGAAGTCCGCCAGAAAGCAGACGAAGCGTGGCCGAAAAACCGTCGACATGACGGCAACGGCGTCGATCGGTGTCCGGAACGCGGCAGCCTCGGCGGCCACGGTGGCCAGCAGCGGGCAGTATTCCGCAATCGTTGCCCGCTATGCGGCGATCGAAGGCGTTCCGGTATCGCTCGCCTCGGCGGTTATCCAGATCGAAAGCAACTATCGGCCCAACATCGTCGGCGGCGCCGGCGAGATCGGCCTGATGCAGATCAAGCCGGCCACGGCTCGGATGATGGGCTATAGCGGCTCCGCCAAGGGTCTGTTCGATCCCGACACCAACATCAAATACGGGATGAAATACCTTGCCATGGCGCGGAGCCTCGGCGGCGGCACGACCTGCGGCACGATTTTGAAATACAATGCCGGCCACGCCGCAACGCGGATGAACCCGGTGTCGGCAGCCTATTGCGGCAAGGTGAAGGTGCAGATGGCTGCGCTGGGATCGCCCGCATAAGTCTGCTTTTTCGTTTGCGTTTTCGGGCGTGAACCCCTTTATACGCTCTGCCAGCTGGCTGGGCGGTCGCACCCGCAAACGCCGAAAGGTCGTGGGTGAGGAAAGTCCGGGCTCCATGGAAACACGGTGCCGGTTAATGGCCGGCGGGGGCGACCCCAGGGAAAGTGCCACAGAAAGCAAACCGCCACGATCCGGCTTGCCGGATTCGGGGTAAGGGTGAAAGGGTGGGGTAAGAGCCCACCGCGCGACTGGCAACAGGAGCGGCACGGTAAACCCCACCGGGAGCAAGACCGAATAGGGACGGTGCGAGGGGAAACTCTCGAGGGCTGTTTCCGGCTCACCGTCCGGGTAGGTTGCGTGAGGCGCATGGCAACATGCGCCCAAGATGAATGGCCGCCACGTTCTCGCCTCGCAAGGGGCGAGGGCCATACAGAACCCGGCTTACAGGCCAGCTGGCAATTTTTTCTCCCGCGATATCGAAGAGAAGTCTCTTGATATCAACAGGTTGCGCCCTCGGGCGCGCCTGCTGATTCAAGTTTGTTCACCGATCCATCCATGCGAGCGAGGGCCGGCTATTGTTGCTTGAAACTGGTGCGATTAAATCGTACCATGGATCAGCTGATAGCATCGGGAGCCTCTCATGGGACAGGTCGACAAACGCAGCATCACGCTGTCGCCGGAACTGGCGGCGGCGGTGGACGATGTAGTCGCCGCCGGCGAATATGCATCGGCCAGCGAAGTGATCCGCGACGCGCTCAGACAGTGGAAAGACCGGCGCGACCTGCATGGCTACACGGTCGAGGAATTGCGCAAGCTGGTGCAGGAAGGGATCGACAGCGGGCCTGGTCGATTTGCGTCAATGGATGACATCAAGGCTGAAGCGAGGAGACGCCTGCGATCTGACGACGCGGCATGAATCTGCTGCCCATCGTCCGGAATGCGCGCGCAGAAGACGATTTGATCGCGATCTGGCTTCATGTTGCACGCGACAGCGAGGCTGCGGCCGATCGGTTGCTCGATCGCATCGAGGCGCGGTGGCGGCAACTGCACCTATCCCTTCTTAGGCGCACCGCGCGACGACATCGCGCCAGGCATCCGTCATCTGGTCGTTGGCGACTATCTCACCTTGTACCGGGTCGATGACGATGCGATCGAAATAATCCGCGTGCTGCATGGCAAGCGCAACATCGAGGCCGATGACGTCGGCGCGTAGCCGTTTCGTCAGCCGCCGATCTTGTCCAGTGACGCCTCGATCGCCTTCCAGAGCTCGTCCACCGGCTCGCAGCCGACCGAGAGGCGAACGAAGCCGGCGGCAACGGCATCGCCTCGCTTCAAGCGCCGCTCGGCGGAGGTGTGGACGCCGCCGAAGGATGTCGCGGCCTGCATCAAGGCGCAATTGTTGATGAAATCCTCGGCCTTGTCCTCCGAGGCGAGCTCGAAAGAAATGAGAAAGCCAAAGCGCTCCATCTGGGCGCGGGCAAGGTTGTGCGACGGATCGCCTTCCAGTCCGGGATAACGCAGACCGCTGATTGCCCCATGGCCCTGCAGCCGCCGCGCGATGACTTCCGCCGAGGAACACATGCGATCGAAGCGCACATCCAGTGTCTCCAGGCCGCGGTGCACCAGCCAGGCTTCGAATGGTCCGGGAATGCTGCCGGAAACTTCGCGCCAGCCGGTCACGGCGGCGATGATATCGGCATTGCGGCTGGCCACATGGCCGAACAGCACGTCGGAGTGGCCATTGGGTGCCTTGGTGTCGGCGGCAACGACGATATCGGCGCCATGGTCGAGCGGCCGCTGGCCGAAGGGTGTCATGGTCGTGTTGTCGACGACAAGGATCGCGCCGGCTTTGTGAACAGCATCGGCAACGGCGGCGATATCGCAGATATCCAGCCCCGGATTGGCAGGGGTTTCGACAAACGCCAGCCGATAACCATCGAAGCCGCCATCGAGGAAGGTCGAGGTCGGCCTGACATCGTAGGTGATGCCGAGCGGCTTGAGGAAGCGATCGGCCAAAGCCCGCGTCGTGTGATAGCCGTCTGAAGGCAGCAGGATACGGTCGCCGGCCTTGAGCATGGCAAAAAACGCCGCCGAGATTGCCGCCATTCCTGAAGGGAAGGCAACGCACGGCGCACTCTCCAGATGAGCCAGCATATGTTCGACCGCGTCCCAGGTCGGGTTGCTGAAGCGGCCATACTGGTTGAAGCCGGTGGCGTCGCCGGGCGCATGAAAAATGGCGGCCATGGTCAGGGGCAGGGGAATGGAATCGCCCATGGCAAGCCCGCTGCGACGCAGATGAGGAAGTGCTGCAGCGCGTGACTTTGCTGTTTCAGACATCGAATTTCCAACCCTGTTTGCGACCGACGAGATGTGGCGAGACGCTATGCCCGGCAGCGGCGCGCGGCAAGGCGCGTCCGGTTGGGCCAAGCGGCTCTAAACGCTTCGTTAGGCTTAATAGACGATAAAGACGAGACGTGTCGTCGAGGCTGTTCTCATTGGTCGCGGCGCGCGTGTTTGTGAAGCCTATTCCCGTTGACGCCCATAGTGCCCCATGATATCCCATCCAGACATCAAAGCCTTCGTTCCGCGTCAGGGTAAAGCGTACGCCAATCGGGCAGCCGCGGCGGCTGCGCGTTTGCCGGTCTTTGCCCGTGTGGACGAGGCTGATACGGGGCAGGGAACGCGCCGCGGCGGCGCGGGCGACAAGATGGAGAGGGGTGCGGCGGCGAAAGCGGCTGTAGCGTTTAATGGACCGGTTTCTGTCAAACACGGTGAGCAGGATCGATGCGAAGGGACGGGTGTCCGTTCCCGCGCATTTCCGTGCCGTCGTGCAGAAGCGCGGCTATTCGGAACTCTACGCGCTGCGCTGCCTCGACCTGCCGGCGATGGATGTCGGCGGGCTCGACCTGCTCGACCGCTACGAGCAGCGCATTGCGCTCGAGGATCCCTTCCTGCAGACGGCGGACGACATGTCGTTCTTCTGCCATGGCGATGGCACCTTCTTGAAACTCGACCAGGACGGCCGCATCACGATGAGCGATTTCATTCGCGAACACACCGGCATTTCGGCGGAAGTGGCCTTTGTCGGACGCGGCAATTTCTTTCAGATCTGGGAGCCGGGACGGCTTGCCGCCTATGGGGCGCAGGCGCGAGCCCGGCTTTTGCAGCTTCGGCAGGGGACGAAGCCTGGGGAGCGACCGGAATGACGGCGAGCCACGGCGATGACCTTCCTCACGCCGTTGGCGGATCGGCCCGCCACATTCCGGTCCTCCTTGGCGAAGTGCTCGAAGCGCTGGCGCCGGCGCAGGGCGACGTCATCATAGATGGCACATTCGGTGCCGGCGGCTACACCAGGGCCATTCTGGCGACGGGCGCCTCGGTTGTGGCGATCGATCGCGATCCGGATGCAATCGATGCCGGGCGCGATCTGGAAGCGCAGTCCGGCGGCCGGCTGCGGCTGGTGCAGGCGCCGTTCTCGACGCTGGACGAACATGTCGAGAGCGCCGAGGGCGTCGTGCTCGACATCGGCGTGTCCTCGATGCAGCTCGACCAGGCCGAGCGCGGGTTTTCGTTCCGCGCCGACGGGCCACTCGACATGCGCATGGCGCAATCGGGCCTCAGCGCCGCCGATGTCGTCAATTCCTTCAAGCCGGGCGACCTTGCCCGTATCTTCGGCTTTCTCGGCGAGGAGCGCCATGCCGGACGCATCGCCCGCATGATCGAGGCGCGCCGCGAAAAGCGCCCGTTCGAACGCACGCTGGAACTGGCCGACGCCATCGAGACGCATATCGGCCGGGCGCCGAAGGACAAGATCCATCCGGCGACGCGCGTCTTCCAGGCGCTGCGCATCTTCGTCAATGACGAGCTTGGCGAACTGGCCAAGGCGCTGTTCGCGGCCGAACGCGCGCTGAAGCCGGGCGGTCGGCTCGCCGTGGTGACGTTCCATTCGCTGGAAGACCGCATCGTCAAGCGCTTCATCGCCGACCGGGCCGATGTTGCGACCGGCTCACGTCACCTGCCCGAGGCTCATGCGCGCACCGCGACGTTCCGCAAGGCGGGCGGCGGCGTGACTGCCGGCGACGCCGAGGTGGCGGCCAATCCGCGCGCCCGTTCGGCCAGGCTGCGCGCGGCGATCCGCACCGAGGCGCCGGCGCGCAGCAGCGACTTTTCGATTTTCGGCCTTCCAAAGCTTCCCGGCCCAACACTTCCCGGCACAGGCCGACCGGGGGAGAGGTAGCTAAGTGTTTCGTACCAGCGACATTGTCCTGATCGCCGTCATGGTTGCGGTCGCGGCCCTTACCTACAAGGCCAAGCGCGAGGCCGAGGAACAATTGGCCGCGGTGCAGAAGATCCATGCGCAGATACGCTATGAGGAGGATACGATCGACCTGCTCAAGGCCGACTGGAGCCTGCTTACCCAGCCGTCGCGGCTGCAGAAGCTCGCCGAACTCTACAAATCGCAGCTCGAACTCGAGCCGGTCAGCGCTCGCCAGATCGGCGGCATCGGCGACCTGCCGGCCAAATCCCTTGACATCCAGGACATCCTGTCGGGACGCCAGGGAGGCATGGCCGACAATTCGGGTGGCAACGCGCCGCCGGACGGCAGGGATCCCGTGGTGACCGGAGGCATCGCCCAATGATCGGCAAACTGCTGAAGCGTCGCGCCAGGACGAGTGAAGATGGATCGATCGTGGTCGAGGGCGCCCGCAAGACGACCGGCGGCAAGGGCAGGACGCGCATCGTCATGACCATGGCGGTGTTCTTCGGTATCTTCTCGACCATATCAGGGCGGCTGGTCTATCTCGGCTTCCAGACCCCCGACATGTCGGGCGGTCCGCAGAGCCGGGTGACGGCATCGCGGCCCGACATCGTCGACCGCAACGGCGAAGTGCTGGCCACGGATATCAAGACGGCGTCGCTGTTTGCAGAACCGCGCCGCATTGTCGACGCCGACGAGGCGATCGAGAAGCTGTCGACGGTGCTTCCGGACATCGACTATGAGCAGACCTACCATAAGCTGAAGAGCGGCGCCGGTTTCGTCTGGCTGCAGCGGCAGCTGACGCCCAAGCAACAGTCCGACATCATGCAACTCGGCATTCCCGGTTTCGGCTTCCGCACCGAAAAGCGCCGCTTCTATCCGAGCGGCGAGACCTCGTCCTACATTGTCGGCCTCACCAACATCGACAACCAGGGCATCTCCGGAATGGAGAAATATGTCGACGAGCAGGGGCTGAGCGATCTGCAGGCATCGGGCCTTGCCATTGCCAAGGATCTCAAGCCGGTAAAGCTTTCGATCGATCTGCGCGTGCAGCATGTGGTGCGCGACGAGATCGCCGCCGGCCTGGAGCGCTATCGTGCCATGGGGGCCGGCGCCGTCGTGCTCAACGTCAAGACCGGCGAAGTGGTGGCCATGGCCTCGGTGCCGGATTTCGATCCGAACAATCCCTACAATGCACAGGACAAGGACCGGCTGAATCGCATGTCGGCGGGCCTCTACGAGATGGGCTCGACCTTCAAGAGCTTCACCTCAGCCATGGCGCTCGATTCCGGCAAGGCGACGATGGCGAGCCGCTTCGATGCTTCGCATCCAATCCGGGTCGGCCATCAGGCCATTCACGATTTCCACGGCAAGAACCGTGTGCTGTCGTTGCCGGAGGTGTTCCTCTACTCGTCCAACATCGGGTCGGCCAGGGAAGCCGAGATGGTCGGCATCGAGGGGCATCGCGAATTCCTGCATCGCCTTGGCCTTCTGGACAGGATGCAGACCGAATTGCCGGAGACTGCCCGTCCAACTGAACCGAAGGTCTGGAAACAGGTCAATTCATTCACCATCGCCTTCGGCCATGGCGTGTCGACGACGCCGTTGCAAGCGGCTGTGGGCTGCGCGGCGTTGATGAATGGCGGCTTCCTGATGAACCCTACCTTTCTGGTGCGTACGCAGGCGGAAGCGATGGCCACGGCCAAGAAGGTGGTCAGCGAAAAGACCGTTGAAGGCATGCGCTACCTCTATTCGCTCAACGCGGAGAAGGGCTCGGCCAGAAATGCCAGGGTCCCCGGCTACCGCGTTGGCGGCAAGACCGGAACGGCCGAGAAGGTCGTCAATGGCCGCTACTCCAAGGACTTGAATTTCAACACTTTCGTCGCCGCCTTCCCGATGGACGATCCACAGTATCTGGTGTTTACCATTGCCGATGCCCCGCACCCGGAAAAGCCTGGCATGACGGATGTCGCGGCCGCAAATGCGGGGGTCATGGCCGGCAATATCATCAGGCGTTCAGCTGCCATGCTTGGCGTGAAGCCAGATTTCAGCCATGAAAATGGTGCAACGCTGGTTTCCTATCAGTGATTCTTAGGGCGCGCCGGCAACAGCGCGCTATTTTGTTGCGGTGAACGGGACTCGATGAAGCTCAGAGATCTAGCCGGTATCCTGCCCGTCGAGGGAATAGCTTCCGTCGATCTGGAGGTTACAGGGATTTCTTCGGATTCCCGCCAGGTGAAACCGGGCGTTGTCTTTTTTGCGCTCGCCGGAACCAAGGCCGATGGTGCCGTTTATGCCGCCGACGCCGCCGCGCGCGGTGCGGCCGCGATCGTGGCGGGCAAGGGCAGCACCATTGCCGGGCTGTCGGTTCCGTTATTGGCGGTCGACGATCCCCGCCTGGCGCTGGCGCTGAGTGCCGCCCGTTATTCCGGCAAGCAGCCTGAGATCATGGTCGCGGTGACCGGCACCAGCGGCAAAACGTCGGTCGCCGCCTTCACCAGGCAGATCTGGGAGCAGGCCGGTTATGCCGCCGCTTCGATCGGCACCACCGGCGTGGTGGCGCCTGGACGCAACGACTATGGCTCGCTGACGACACCCGATCCGGTCGCCCTGCACCAATTGCTGCGGGAATTGGCGGATGCCGGCGTCACCCACGCTTCGATGGAAGCCTCCAGCCATGGGCTCGACCAGCGCCGCCTCGACGGCGTGAAGCTGGCCGCCGGCGGCTTCACCAATCTCGGCCGCGACCATATGGACTATCATCCGACCATCGAGGACTATCACCGCGCCAAACTGCGTCTGTTCGACACGCTGCTGCCGAAGGGCGCACCGGCCGTGATCTTCGCCGACGATCCATGGTCGGCGCCGACGATCGAGGCCGCACAGGCTGCCGGGCTCAATGTGCTGACGGTCGGCCGCCATGGCGATTTCCTCAGGCTGAAGCGGGTCGAGCACGAGCGCCACCGCCAACGCGCCGAAGTCGAGGCCGATGGCGTGCTCTACGAGATCGACCTGCCGTTGGCCGGTGATTTCCAGATTTCGAACGCGCTGGTTTCGGCGGGTCTTGCCATCTCCACGGGAACACCTGTCGCCAAGGCCTTGATGGCGTTGGAGAAACTGAAGGGCGCGCCGGGCCGGCTCGACCTCGTCGGCACCACCGCCAGCGGCGCGCCGGTCTATGTCGATTATGCCCACAAGCCGGACGCGCTGGAAAACGTTCTGGCCTCGGTCCGGCCGTTCACCACCGGCCGCGTCATCGTCGTGTTCGGCTGCGGCGGCGACCGCGACCGCGGCAAGCGACCGATCATGGGCGAGATTGCGACGCGACTTGCAGATGTCGTCATCGTCACCGACGACAATCCGCGCTCCGAAGTGCCGGAAACGATCCGCGCCGCTATTTTGGCCGCCGCTCCCGGTGCCATCGAGATCGGCGACCGGCGCCAGGCGATTCATGAGGCGGTCGCCATGCTGCATGCCGGCGACACGCTGATCGTGGCCGGCAAGGGGCACGAGGAGGGCCAGACGATCGGCTCCGAGACCTTGCATTTTTCCGATCACGAGGAGGTTCGCGCGGCACTCGTGGAGCGTGCCGCATGAGCTTGCTGTGGACCTCCGAGGCGCTGGTTGCCGCCATGGACGGGCGGCCGCTCGGGCCGATGCCGGAAGGCATTTCAGGCATTTCGATCGACAGCCGCAGCCTGCAGCCGGGCGACGCCTTCTTCGCTATCAAGGGCGAGGCGATGGACGGCCATGACTTCGCAACCGCCGCCATCAAGGCTGGCGCCGGCGTGCTGGTGGTGGCCGAAGGCAAGCTGCCGTCGCTCGGCCGGCTGACGGCGCCGATCATCGTCGTCGAGGACGTGCTGGTCGCGCTGGAAAAGCTTGGAGTTGCGTCGCGCGCCCGCTCGAGCGCGAAAATCATCGCTGTGACCGGTTCGGCCGGCAAGACCACCA
This sequence comes from Mesorhizobium sp. M0140, assembly GCF_040322475.1. Taxonomy (NCBI): domain Bacteria; kingdom Pseudomonadati; phylum Pseudomonadota; class Alphaproteobacteria; order Hyphomicrobiales; family Phyllobacteriaceae; genus Mesorhizobium; species Mesorhizobium sp. M0140. The sequence goes on from NZ_JAMYTM010000033.1 coordinate 43,701, forward strand.
CCAAGGAAGCGCTGCGCCATGTGCTGCAAGCCGCCGGCAAGGTGCATGCCTCGGCGCAGTCCTTCAACAATCACTGGGGCGTGCCGCTGACTTTGGCACGCATGCCCGATGATTGCGACTATGCCGTGTTCGAGATCGGCATGAACCATCCCGACGAGATCCGTCCGCTGGTCAAGATGGTGAGGCCGCATGTCGCCATCGTCACCATGATCGCGGCCGCCCACCTAGGTTTCTTCCGCAATCTGGACGAGATCGCCAAGGCCAAGGCCGAGATTTTCGAGGGGCTGGAGCCCGAGGGGGCCGCCGTCCTCAACCGCGACGATACGCGCTTCAAGCTGCTCGACAAGATGGCCCATGCAGCCGGTGTCGAGCACGTCTACGGCTTCGGCGAGAATGCGCGCTCTACCTTCAAGCTCACCAAATGCGAACTGCATGCGGATCATTCCGATATCATCGCCAGGATCGGCGGCCACGAAGTGACGGCGCGGATCGGCGCGCCCGGCCGCCATATGGTGCAGAACGTGCTGGCGGTGCTGGGGGCGGCACATCTGGTCGGGGCCGATCTCGACAAGGTGACACTCGCACTGGCCGATCTTTCGGCCGAGCGCGGGCGCGGCAAGCGCCATGTGCTGCGCCATCCCGGTGGCTCGACTTCGAGCCACCCAGGTGGACCGATCACGCTGATCGACGAAAGCTACAACGCCAATCCGGCATCGATGGCTGCTGCCATGGCATTGCTCAACGCGACGCCTGTGACGGGCGAGGGCCGCCGCATCGCCGTGCTCGGCGACATGCTCGAACTCGGCGACCATTCGGCCAAGCTGCATGCAGCCCTTGCCGAACTCATCGTCGGCACCGGGACACAGACCGTCTTCCTCGGCGGCCCGGAAATGCGGGCGCTGGCCGAAGCGCTGCCGGCTGAGATCAAGACGGAATACCGCGCTGGTGTCGAGGAGCTGAAGCCGGTGCTGCTTGCCGCGCTTAAGCCGGGTGACGTGGTGATGATCAAATCGTCGAAGGGCATCGGTTTTGCAAAACTGGTCGATGCGCTGCTGGGCAAATTCCCGGCTGAATCGACAGCTAGAAAACAGACCTAGGTCGGGGGACGAAAACGCATGTTTACACTGCTCGTCGATTTTGCGGACAAGGTCTCGGTCTTCAATGTCTTCCGCTACATCACCTTCCGCACCGGCGGGGCGCTGATCACGTCGGCGCTGATCGTCTTCATCTTCGGACCGACCATCATCAATTCGCTGCGGCTGCGGCAAGGCAAGGGTCAGCCGATCCGCGCCGATGGGCCGCAGACACATTTCAAGAAGGCCGGCACGCCGACCATGGGCGGCCTGATGATCCTGTCGGGCATCATCGGCTCGTCGCTTTTGTGGGCGAACCTGTCGAGCATCTATGTCTGGGTGGTGCTGCTGGTGACGCTGGGCTTCGGGTCGATCGGCTTCTACGACGACTATCTCAAGGTAACCAAGCAGTCGCATCTCGGCTTTTCCGGCAAGGCACGCCTTGCGCTTGAATTTGTCATTGCCGGCATCGCCGCCTGGGTGATCATGCACAATGGCCAGGCGCCGTTCTCTTCGTCGCTGACATTTCCCTTCGCCAAGGAATTCATCGTCAATCTCGGCTGGTTCTTCATTCCGTTCTCCTGCTTCGTCATCGTCGGCGCCGGCAATGCTGTGAACCTCACCGACGGTCTGGACGGACTGGCGATCGTGCCGATCATGATCGCGGCGGCTTCCTTCGGTGTCATCGCCTATCTCTCCGGCAACGCCGTGTTCGCCGAATATCTGCAGATCCATTTCGTGCCCGGCACCGGTGAACTGGCGGTCGTGCTCGGCGCGGTCATCGGCGCTGGTCTGGGCTTCCTCTGGTTCAATGCGCCGCCTGCGGCGATCTTCATGGGCGACACCGGCTCGCTGGCCATGGGCGGCCTGATCGGCACCGTTGCGGTCGCCACCAAGCACGAGATCGTTCTGGTCATCGTCGGCGGATTGTTCGTCGTGGAAATCCTGTCGGTCATCATCCAGGTCGGCTACTTCAAGATGACCGGCAAGCGGGTGTTCCTGATGGCGCCGATCCACCATCATTTCGAAAAGCTCGGCTGGACCGAAAGCCAGGTGGTGATCCGCTTCTGGATCATCGCCGTCATCCTGGCGCTGGTCGGCCTGTCGACCCTCAAGCTGAGATAGGAAGCCCCTTGATCCCCGCCGCATCCTTTTCAGGCAAGCGCGTTTCGCTCTTCGGGCTCGGTGGCTCGGGGATCGCGACGGCGCGCGCACTGATCGAGGGCGGCGCGGACGTGCTGGCTTGGGACGACAATCCCGAAAGCGTGGCCAAGGCAACGGCTGCCGGCATCGCAACCGCCGATCTCCGCGGCGCCGACTGGGCGAAATTCTCGGCCTTCGTGCTGTCGCCAGGTGTGCCGCTGACGCATCCCAAGCCGCATTGGACGGTGGAGCTGGCGCGCGGTTCGGGCGTCGAGATCATCGGCGACATCGAGCTTTTCTGCCGCGAGCGGATGCTGAGCGCGCCAAATTCGCCTTTCATCGCCATCACCGGCACCAACGGCAAGTCGACGACGACCGCGCTGACCGCGCATATCCTGAAAGCCGCGGGACGCGACACCCAGATGGGCGGCAATATCGGCCGCGCGGTAATGACGCTCGATCCACCCGAGCCCGATCGGCACTATGTGGTCGAATGCTCGTCCTACCAGATCGACCTCGCGCCCTCGATCAATCCGACGGCAGGCATCCTGCTTAACCTGACGCCCGATCATCTCGACCGCCACGGCACCATGCAGCACTACGCCGCGATCAAGGAGCGGCTGGTGGCCGGCAGCGAGACGGCGATCGTCGGCATCGACGATTCCTGGTGCGCGCAGATCGCCGAGCGGTTGGAGCGGGCGGGCCGGCCTGTCATCCGCATTTCCAAGCGCCTGCCGCTGACCGATGGCTATTTCGCCGATGGCAGCAATCTGATGGAAGCCGTGCACGGCCGTTACAGCCGTGTCGCCTTCCTCGAAGGCATCGGCTCGCTGCGTGGCCAGCACAATGCCCAGAACGCTCTGGCGGCGGTCGCCGCTTGCCTCAAGGTCGGGCTGGAGCTTGGCGAGATCCAGTCGGGGCTGGAAAGCTTTCCCGGCCTCGCGCACCGCATGGAGCAGGTCGGCCGCAAGGACCATGTGCTGTTCATCAACGATTCCAAGGCGACCAATGCCGATGCGGCGGCGCCGGCGCTGTCCAGCTTCGCGCGCATCTACTGGATCGCCGGCGGCCTGCCCAAGGAAGGCGGCATCGAACCCTTGCGCGGCTTCTTCCCGCGCATCGCCAAGGCCTATCTTATCGGCGAGGCGGCGCCGGCTTTTTCGGCGACGCTGGGCGAGGCAGTTCCCTACGAGATTTCAGGCACGCTGGCCGCGGCGGTCGAGCACGCCGCGCATGATGCGGCCAAGGACGACAGCGGTGAGGCGGTGGTGCTGCTGTCGCCGGCCTGCGCCAGCTTCGACCAGTTCAAGAATTTCGAAGTCCGCGGCGAAGCCTTCAGGCAAGCTGCGAATGCTATCGAGGGTGTGAAACCCATCGGAGGGGCACGATAATGCAGAGCCGTCTCGACAAAAGTCCGGTTGCGACCTGGTGGTGGACGATCGATCGCTGGTTCCTGGCGGCGTTCCTGTCGCTGATGGGGCTTGGCATCGTCTTGTCCTTCGCTGCCAGCCCGGCGGTGGCCGAACGCATCGGCCTCGACAGTTTCCACTTTGCCACCAGGCAGATCATCTTCACCGTGCCGGCGCTCGGCGTGATGCTGGCCGTTTCCTTCCTCGATTCCAGGCAGATCCGGCGCATGGCGCTGGTCATCCTGTGCCTGATGCTGGTGCTGATGGTGGCGGTGCTCTACATCGGCGTCGAGGTGAAGGGTGCGCGCCGCTGGGTGTCGCTTGCAGGCCTGTCGATCCAGCCGTCGGAATTCCTGAAGCCGGCCTTCGTCATCATGTGCGCCTGGCTGTTCGCCGAGCACAAGCGCCAGCCTGACATTCCGGGCAATCTGTTTGCCATGCTGCTGCTGGTGCTGGTCGTATCGCTGCTGGTGGCGCAACCGGACCTCGGCCAGACCATGCTGACGACCGGCACCTGGGGCATCATGTTCTTCATGGCCGGGCTGCCCTGGCTGTGGATCGTCGCGCTCGGCGCGGCCGGCGTCGGTGGCGTCTTTGCCGCCTATACGGTGTTCCCGCACGTTGCCTTGCGCATCGACAAGTTCCTCACCGGCGAGGGCGACACGTTCCAGGTCGACATGGGGCGCGAAGCGCTGATCAATGGCGGCTGGTTCGGTGTCGGGCCGGGCGAGGGCACAGTCAAGCGCGTCATTCCCGATAGCCATGCCGACTTCGTCTTCTCGGTCGCGGGCGAAGAGTTCGGGCTGATCATGTGCTTCTTCATCATGTCGATCTTCGCCTTCATCGTGCTGCGCGGCCTCAACACGGCGCTGAAGGAGCATGACGATTTCACCCGCTATGCGGTCGGCGGCCTCGTCACCGTGTTTGGCCTGCAAGCGGTCATCAACATGTGCGTCAATCTCCAGCTTGTGCCGGCCAAAGGTATGACGCTGCCGTTCATCTCCTATGGCGGCTCCTCGCAGATCGCCATCGCCATCTCGATGGGCATGGTGCTGGCGCTGACACGCAAGCGGCCGGAAAAGCGCAAGCAGATGGGCTTTGGCCTGTCGCAACGCGCCCTGCCGGCGGAGTGATATGGCCAGAGGCGTCATCCTTCTCGCGGCAGGCGGCACCGGTGGGCATCTTTTCCCGGCCGAAGCGCTGGCGCATGAGCTGAACGAGCGCGGCTGGTCAGTGCATCTGGCGACCGACGACCGTGCAGAGCGTTTCGCCGGCCATTTCCCGGCCGCAGCCGTCCATCCGATCCAGTCGGCGACGATGGGCTCGAAAAACCCCTTTGCCCTGCTTGGTGCCTTCTGGAAAATCTGGCGCGGCGTGCGCCAGGCTTCCGCCGTCATCGCCAGGATCAAGCCGGATGCGGTCGTCGGCTTTGGCGGCTATCCGACCTTGCCGCCGCTCTACGCGGCGACACGGCGCAAGGTGCCGACGCTGATCCATGAGCAGAACGCGGTGATGGGGCGCGCCAACCGGGCGCTGGCCGGCCGTGTCGATGCCATCGCCGGCGGCTTCCTGCCGCAGGACACCAGTGCTGCCGGGGTCAAGACGATGACGACAGGCAATCCGGTCAGGCCGGCCGTGCTGGAAGCGGCCAGGACGAATTATGCGGCATCGACCGGGGAACAGCCGTTCCGCCTGCTGGTGTTCGGCGGCAGCCAGGGCGCTCAGTTCTTTTCCGATGCCGTGCCGGGGGCGATCGCGCTGCTTTCCGATGCTCAGCGCAAGCGGCTGGTCATTACCCAACAAGCTCGCGCCGATGATGTGGCGCGGGTCAAGGCGGCCTATGCGGCACTGGGCGTTGCTGCCGAGGTCTCACCCTTCTTCACCGACATGGCGCAGCGTATGGCGGCTGCTCATCTGGTGATCTCGCGTTCCGGCGCCTCGACCGTTTCGGAGATCGCCGTCATCGGCCGGCCGGCGCTGCTGGTGCCTTACCCCTATGCGCTCGATCACGACCAGGCGGCGAACGCGGCGGCCCTTGCCGCGGCCGGCGGCGGTGAAGTGCATCCGCAATCCTCGCTCTCGCCCGAACGCATCGCAGCGCTCATTGGCGAGCTGATGGACGACCCCGATCGGCTTGTGGCGATGGCGGCGGGCGCGAAATCGGCCGGCCGGCCGAACGCGGCACGGTTGCTCGCTGATCTTACAGAGGCTATTGCGTCCAAAAAAACCATTTCGGATTTCAGGAAGGGGACGCAAGCATGAAGATGCCGCAGACCATCGGCCTTGTGCATTTCATCGGCATTGGCGGCATCGGCATGAGCGGCATTGCCGAAGTGCTGCACAATCTCGGCTACAAGGTGCAAGGGTCCGACCAGGCCGAAAGCGCCAATGTGCAGCGGCTGCGCGACAAGGGCATCGAATGCTTCGTCGGCCACAGGGCCGAGAATCTCGGCGATGCCGAGGTGGTGGTCGTCTCGACGGCGATCAAGAAATCCAACCCGGAGCTGAAGGCCGCGCGCGAAAAGCTGCTGCCGATCGTGCGCCGGGCCGAAATGCTGGCCGAGCTGATGCGCTTTCGCCAGGCGGTGGCGATCGGCGGCACGCATGGCAAGACGACGACGACCTCGATGGTGGCGACCTTGCTTGATGCCGGTGGGCTCGATCCGACCGTCATCAATGGCGGCATCATCAATGCCTACGGCACCAACGCGCGCATGGGCGACGGCGAGTGGATGGTGGTCGAGGCCGACGAGAGCGACGGCACTTTCCTGAAACTGCCGGCCGAGATCGCGGTCGTCACCAACATCGATCCTGAGCATCTCGATCACTATGGCAGCTTCGACAAGGTGCGCGAGGCGTTCCGCCAGTTCGTCGAGAACGTGCCGTTCTACGGTTTTGGCGTGATGTGCACCGACCATCCCGAGGTGCAGGCGCTGGTCAGCCGCATCGAGGACCGCCGGGTCATCACCTATGGCGAGAATGCGCAGGCCGACGTGCGCTTTACCAATCACCGCATGGCAGGTGCCATTTCTGAATTCGACGTGGTGATACGCGACCGCAAGACAGGCGGCCAGACTGTCATAGCAGGCCTGCGCCTGCCGATGCCCGGCCGCCACAACGTCTCCAACGCGACGGCAGCGATCGCGGTCGCGCATGAGCTCGGCCTGTCGGCCGAGGCGATCAAGAAGGGCCTGTCGTCCTTCGCCGGCGTCAAGCGCCGCTTCACCCATACCGGTTCGTGGGACGGCGTCGAAATATTCGACGATTACGGCCACCATCCGGTCGAGATCTCGGCGGTGCTGAAGGCGGCGCGCAGCGCCACCCAGGGTCGCGTCATCGCCATTGCCCAGCCGCATCGCTTCACCCGGCTGCATGATCTGTTCAACGAGTTTTCCACCTGCTTCAACGACGCCGACACAGTGATGGTGGCGCCGGTCTACGCGGCCGGCGAGGAGCCGATCGACGGCGTCAACTCGGACGCGCTGGTGTCGCGTATCCGCGCCGGCGGCCATCGCGACGCGCGCTACATCGAGGGTCCGGCGGCGATCGCGCCCATCATCCGCGACCTGGCAAAATCAGGTGACTTCGTCGTCTTCCTGGGCGCCGGCAACATCACCCAATGGGCCTATGCGTTGCCCAAGGAGCTTGGCGGGACCGTCTCATGATGCACGGCCAGGCCCTGATCGACAGACTTGGCGACCGGCTTGCCGGCCTGCGCGGCCGTCTCACGCCGAACGCCGAGATGGACAAGATCACCTGGTTCCGTGCAGGGGGTCTGGCTGAAGCGTTGTTTCAGCCGGCTGATGAGGAGGATCTTGCGGTGTTCCTCAAAGCCGTTCCTGAAGAAATACCTCTTACCGTCGTTGGCGTCGGCTCCAACCTGCTGGTCCGCGACGGCGGCATCGAGGGCTTTGTCATCCGCCTTTCGGCCAAGGGCTTCGGCGAGGCCGAGGTGATTTCGCCGATCAGGATCAAGGCGGGAGCTGCGACCCCCGACAAGCGTGTCGCAGCGGTGGCGCTCGAGGCCGGCATTGGCGGCTTTCATTTCTACCACGGCATTCCGGGTGCAATCGGCGGTGGGCTGCGGATGAATGCCGGCGCCAATGGTGTCGAGACGCGCGAGCGCGTCGTCGAAGTGCGGGCGCTCGACCGCAAGGGCAATGTGCAGACGCTGAGCAATGCCGATATGGGATACGCCTATCGCCATTCAGCGGCGCCCTCCGGGCTGATCTTCACCTCGGCCGTGTTCGAAGGCTTTGCCGAGGACAAAACGGCGATCAAGGCGGCGATGGAGGCCGTGCAGAACCATCGCGAGACCGTGCAGCCGATCCGCGAGAAGACCGGCGGCTCGACCTTCAAGAATCCGGAAGGCACGTCGGCCTGGAAGGAGATCGACAGAGCGGGCTGCCGCGGCCTGATGATCGGCGGCGCCCAGATGTCGCCGATGCATTGCAACTTCATGATCAACACGGGAACCGCGACCGGCTACGACCTGGAATATCTCGGCGAGACGGTGCGCACGCGGGTGCTGGAGAATTCCGGTATCCGGCTGCAATGGGAAATCAAGCGAATCGGCAATTTCCGGCCGGGGCATGCCGTGCAGGAGTTTCTCGGGCAGCTTCTTTAAAGCGCAGCATGGCGCGCGTTGAAGTTCATGTGATGCATGAACTTCAACGAGGCTGAAACGGTCGGCGACCGTTGCCGCAAAGACTCAACGACACGCTTTTCGCATCCATTTTCTCAGAAAGTGAATCTCTCGGAATCGTAAGCACTTGCCAGTGAATCAACTCTCTGATTCTCTGCTCGAAAGCGTTTCCTGATTTGAGTCGTTCGACGCGTTTTCAGCGTTTTCCGTCTGGGGGGCAACCTGCCGGGAGACTCTGACTCAATGTTGCGGAAAATCTGGTTTTGGTCCGCCGTGAGAGAGGGGATGCCGGGGAATGAAAAACAAGCATGTGGCCGTCCTGCTGGGTGGTTTTTCGTCCGAGCGGCCCGTGTCTCTTTCGTCGGGGAAGGCTTGTGCCGATGAACTCGAGAGGGAAGGCTACCAGGTCACCCGTGTCGATGTTGGGCGCGATGTCGGCTCCGTGCTTGCCGAGCTCAAGCCCGATGTTGCCTTCAATGCGCTGCATGGCCCTTTTGGCGAGGACGGCACCATTCAGGGCATCCTTGAATATCTCGGCATTCCCTACACCCATTCTGGCGTGCTCGCCTCGGCTCTGGCCATGAACAAGGAGCAGGCCAAGCGGGTTGCCAAGTCGGTCGGCATCGTGGTCGCCGAATCGAAGATCGCCAGCCGCTTTGCCATCCAGAACAAGCATCCGATGAAGCCGCCCTATGTGGTCAAGCCGGTCAATGAGGGTTCGAGCTTCGGTGTCGTCATCGTGCATGAGGGCCAGTCGCATCCGCCGCAGGTTCTTGGCTCGTCGGAGTGGAAATATGGCGATACCGTCATGGTCGAGCGCTACATCCACGGCAGGGAGCTGACCTGCGCGGTGATGGGCGATGTGGCGCTGGGGGTCTGCGAGATCATCCCGACCGGCCATTCCTTCTACGACTATGATTCAAAATATGTCGCCGGGGGATCAAAGCACGAATGCCCCGCAAAAGTTTCACCGAATATTTACCAAAAAATACAAACACTGGCGCTCAAGGCTCACCAAGCGATCGGCTGTCGAGGCGTTTCCCGTTCGGACTTCCGTTATGACGATCGTCATTCCGAAAACGGCGAGATTGTCTGGCTCGAGGTCAACACCCAGCCGGGTATGACGCCGACGTCTTTGGTGCCTGAAATCGCCGCCCATGCCGGGCACTCGTTTGGCGATTTGTTGAGTTGGATGGTGGAGGACGCTTCGTGTCTGCGTTGAAATGGGGACAAGGTAGGGAGAGGGGCGCGGCCGGGCCGGCGCTGTTCGGCCTGTCATTGTCGTTGGACCATTTCGTACTGCCGCGCATGCTTCGCCGCCCGGTGCGCATTCTGGCGCGCCTGGGCGTTGGGGAATTCCAGGCGCCGCGCTTTTCCGCGGCCATGATGTCGGCCGTGCTGATTTTCTCGAGCAGTGCCTATGGCGCCTATCTCGGTGGTCATGTCGACGGTATCGTGCAGAGCATCACCGCCCGCACCGGCTTTGCCGTCGATCAGGTCAAGGTGGTCGGCAATCGCCAGACCTCCGAAATCGATATACTCGACAGGCTTGAACTTGATGGCTGGACGTCGCTGATCGGCTTTAATGCCGAGGCAGCGCGCGAACGGATCTCCGGCCTGCCGTGGATCGAGGTTGCGGCGGTGCGCAAGGTCTACCCGCACACGCTGGAAGTACGTGTCGAGGAGCGCGAGGCTTTCGCGCTCTGGCAGCAGGGCGACGAGCTTTCGGTCATCGAGAGGAATGGTGCCATGATCGCGCCGTTCTCGGGTGGCAAGCAGGTGCTTCTGCCGCTGCTGATCGGCACCGGCGCGCCGGCGAGCGCGCCCGATTTCCTGGCCAAGGTCGAAAAATATCCCGAGCTCGCGAGCCGGATCAAAGGTTATATCCGCGTCGGCGAGCGGCGCTGGGACCTGAAGCTGGACAATGGCATCACCGTCAAGCTTCCCGAGGACGACGAGGATCAGGCGCTCGCCGAACTCGTGAAGATGGATCATGATAGCGGCTTGCTGTCGCGTGACATCGCCGCCGTCGACATGCGCCTGACGGACCGGCTGGTCGTGCAGTTGACGGCGGAAGCGGCGACGCAGCGCGAAGCCGCCCTCAACGAGAAACCCAAGAGCCTGAAGCGCAAGCCGGAGACGAAGATATGAACTGGCTTGGCGGTCCTGGCGATGCCGCGTCGCGCCGGTCCGGCACCCTGACGGTGCTGGATGTCGGTTCGAGCAAGGTCTGCTGCATGGTGGCCAAGCTGAAGCCGTGCGATGACGGCAAGCTGCTGCGCGGCCGCTCGCACCGGATCCAGGTGATCGGCATCGGTCACCAGAAGTCGCAAGGCGTGAAGTCGGGTGTCATCGTCGATCTCGACCGCGCCGAGCACGCCATCCGCCTTTCCGTCGACGCGGCCGAGCGCATGGCCGGGCTGACGGTCGATTCTCTGATCGTCAACATGACGGCCGGCCGGCTCAAGAGCGAAGCCTTCTCCGCCACCATCAATCTTGGCGGCCATGAGGCCGACGAGGCCGACATCAAGCGCGTTCTCGGTGCTGGCGCCAAGCAGGCGCTGAAGGCCGAGCGCGAGGTGATCCATTCGCTTCCCGTCGGCTTCTCGCTGGATGCCGAACGCGGCGTGCGCGATCCGCGCGGCATGGTCGGTGACGCACTCGGCGTCGACATGCATGTGCTGACCGGCGACGCCGCGCCGATGCGCAATCTGGAGCTTTCCATCAACCGCTCGCATCTGTCGGTCGAGCGCATGGTGGCGACGCCCTATGCCAGCGGTTTGGCGGCCCTGGTCGACGACGAGCTGGAAATGGGTGCGGCCTGCATCGACATGGGCGGCGGCACGACAACGATTTCGGTGTTTTCGGAAGGCAAGTTCGTCCATGGCGACGCCATCGCCATCGGCGGCAACCACGTCACGCTGGACATGGCCAAGGGGCTGTCGACCTCGCTCGATGCCGCGGAACGGCTGAAGGTGATGCATGGCTCGGCGCTGCCGGGCAGCGCAGACGACCGCGACCTGGTCTCGATCCAGCCGATCGGCGACGATGGCGACGTGCCCTTGCAGATCCCGCGCTCGGTGATGACGCGCATCGTGCGCGCCCGCATCGACGAGACGCTCGAACTGCTGCGCGACCGGCTGAACAGGTCCGGCTATGGCAATGCAGTGGGCAAGCGTGTGGTTCTTACCGGCGGTGCCAGCCAGCTTGCCGGCCTGCCGGAGGCGGCGCGCCGCATCCTGGGACGCAATGTGCGCATCGGCCGCCCGCTCGGCGTGGCCGGCCTGCCGGAAGCGGCGAAGGGGCCGGCCTTCTCGGCCGCGGTGGGGCTTCTGATCTATCCGCAGATGGCGAGCTTCGAGAGCCATCCTGCGAAAGGAATTTCCGGTCTCAAAATGACCGGAACGGGCGGAAAACTGCATCGCATGAGTCAGTGGTTGAGAGACAGTTTCTAAAATTGACGGGGACAGCCCCATAGGCGGCCGCGGCGGCGAAGCGGCGTGAAAGGCAAAGGACGGAGACAATGACCATCAATCTGCAGAAGCCGGACATCACCGAGCTTAAGCCGCGCATCACCGTGTTCGGTGTCGGCGGCGGCGGCGGCAATGCCGTCAACAACATGATCACCGCCGGTCTGCGCGGTGTCGAGTTCGTGGTGGCCAACACCGACGCGCAGGCGCTGACCATGTCGAAGGCCGGCCGCCTGATCCAGCTCGGCGCGCATGTCACCGAGGGCCTCGGCGCCGGCTCGCAGCCGGAAGTCGGCCGTGCGGCGGCGGAAGAGTGCATCGACGAGATTCTCGATCACCTGACCAACACCCATATGTGCTTCGTCACCGCCGGCATGGGCGGCGGCACCGGCACCGGTGCTGCTCCCGTCGTTGCCCGCGCGGCGCGCGAAAAGGGCATCCTCACCGTCGGCGTCGTCACCAAGCCGTTCCACTTCGAAGGCCAGCGCCGCATGAAGACCGCGGATTTCGGCATCGAGGAATTGCAGAAATGCGTCGATACGCTGATCGTCATCCCCAACCAGAACCTGTTCCGGCTGGCCAATGACAAGACCACCTTCGCCGATGCCTTCGCCATGGCCGACCAGGTGCTCTATTCCGGTGTCGCCTGCATCACCGACCTGATGGTCAAGGAAGGCCTGATCAATCTCGACTTCGCCGACGTCCGTTCCGTCATGCGCGAGATGGGCAAAGCGATGATGGGCACCGGCGAGGCTTCCGGCGAGGGCCGCGCGATGGCCGCCGCCGAAGCGGCGATCGCCAACCCGCTGCTCGACGAGACCTCGATGAAGGGGGCCAAGGGCCTGCTGATCTCGATCACCGGCGGCCGCGACCTGACGCTGTTCGAAGTCGACGAAGCCGCGACCCGTATCCGCGAGGAAGTCGACCAGGACGCCAACATCATCCTGGGCGCCACCTTCGACGAGGAACTCGAAGGCGTCATTCGCGTCTCGGTAGTTGCCACCGGCATCGACAAGTCGGCGGCTGAAATCGCCGCCGCGCCGATCTCGATCCGCACGGCGCCTCCGAAGCCGGCCAACCGCCCGGCGGCTCAGATCGCGGAGGTTCGTCCGGCGCCTGTCCAGCAGGCGGCATACGAGCCACGCGCTGTCGACCCGGTCGCGGAAGCCATCCATCTGGCCGAAGCTAATGCCGCGGCCATGGCGCAGGCGCGCCCGGCCCCGGTCGCCCACGCTGAAGATTTCCGCCCGCAGAGCAAGATCTTCCAGGCACCGCCCGCCCAGCCGATGCCGCAGCCGGTGGTCCAGCAGATGCAGCCGGCCCCGCAGCCGCGCGAGATGCTGCGCGAAGCCCCGCAGCCGGTTGCGATGGCGCCGCAGCGTATGCCGCGCGTCGAGGACTTTCCGCCGGTCGTCAAGGCCGAGGTGGATGCCAAGAGCCGCCCGGTCGATCACGAGAACAACAGCGGACCGATGGGCCTGCTGAAGCGCCTGACCAATGGCCTGACCCGTCGCGAGGAGGAACCCGCACGACTGCAGCCGGCGCAGCCGCGCGAGCCCAAGCTGCGCCAGGCAGCGCCCGAAGTACGCCGTCTTGCCAGTCAGGATGCGCAGCTGTATGCGCCGCGCCGTGGCCAGCTCGATGATCAGGGCCGCCTGACGCCGCAGGTGAGGACGACTCAGGAAGACGATCAGCTGGAGATTCCGGCGTTCCTGCGCCGCCAGGCCAACTGATTGGTAAACGGACTGTAACATTTGTTAACAGGTAAGCGAGGAATCGCTTGCCTGTTAACGTTTTGAATGATGGGATTTCAACGACTTACCAATTCGCACTCATTCCATTTCGCGGTTACACAGAGTAAGAAACCGTGATTTGGAGTCTCCCTGACGGGACATTATCTTCGCTGCCTACCATCATCGGTTTGCCGGGATTTCGGGGGAAGTCGCCCTGCCAGCCGATTCACACAAGAGCCGCGCCCTCGGGCTGGAGAAGCGGACCTAGGCATTACGGGCTTATGGGGATTGTCTTGCACGACTATCAGACGACATTGAAGACGCGCGCGTCGCTTACCGGCACCGGCGTCCACAGCGGCAAGGAAGTGTCCATCAGCTTCGTGCCCGCGGATGCCGACACCGGCATCGTTTTCCAGCTTTTCAACGGTGCGGAGCAGGGCCGCGAGTTTCGTGCCCTGGTCTCGGAAGTCGGCGCTACCGACCTGTGCACCATGCTTGGTGATCCCGCTGGCGAGCACATCGCCACGGTCGAGCACATCATGGCGGCGCTGTTTGGGCTCGGCATCGACAATGTCGCCATTGAGATCGATGGTTCCGAGGTTCCTATCTTCGATGGCAGCGCCATGGCGTTCGTCGAAGCCATCGACCAGGCGGGTATCGAGACGCTCTCGGTCAAGCGGCGCTATATCAGGGTCATCAAGCCGGTCCGTATCGAGAACGGCGCCTCGTGGGCGGAGTTTCGCCCCTATGACGGGACCCGTTTCGAGATCGAGATCGACTTCGAAAGTCCGGCGATCGGCCGTCAGCTGTTTGCCTCCGACCTCAATGCCGATATTTTCCGTCGCGACATCGCGCGCGCCCGCACCTTCGGCTTCATGAAGGATGTCGAGCGGCTGTGGGCTGCAGGCTATGCGCTCGGCTCCTCGCTGGAGAACTCGCTGGTCATCGGCGACGACAACCGCGTCATCAATATGGGCGGCCTGCGCTATCCCAACGAATTCGTGCGCCATAAAACGCTGGACGCCATGGGCGACCTGGCGCTGGCCGGCGCCCGCTTCATCGGCTGCTTCCGCTCCTATCGCGGCGGCCACAGGATGAATGCCGCGGCCCTGCGCCGTCTGCTCTCGGACCGCACGGCATTCGAAATCGTCGAGACGACACGCCGCGAGCGTGGCCGCAGCGCCGAGATGAACGCCGTCAATGCGCCACTCTACGCGCCCTGGATGATCTGATTTCCCGGGTTTTTCGGGTTCCATGGGCGATAGCGCATGTGGCAGGAATGCACCACTCGCCAGTGAAATTGCATTGACGTCCAAGCTGCGTCCGGCCGCCACAAAAATGTGCGATTGGCCGGAGATAGCGTTGTCGGGCAAGGCGGTTATGGTTTATGGCTGCTGCCGTCGATTAATGCATGTCGTTCAAAAGTGGGGACCAGTTTTGAAACAATGGCATGCAACTGGCATTGAAATGGCGCCGAAAGGGCGAGATCCAATCATGTTCTTCAAGCGAGTTGGTCAATTGAAAGCACCGCAGAGGGCTGTTTTCCTGGCGCTTTCAGTAGTTGTTCCATCGCTCTTTCTGTCGGCCTGCATGTCGTCGGAGAAAGATATCGACCTGTCGACCTATGTCGACCAGACCGAGCCGGCCGATGTTCTCTACAATCAGGGCCTTGCCAATCTCAATGCCGGGCGCCTGCAGGAGGCGAGCAAGAAGTTCGACGCCGTCGACCGCCAGCATCCCTATTCAGAATGGGCCCGCAAATCGATGGTGATGGGCGCTTTCGCCGACTATCGCCAGGGCAATTACGATGAGGCGATCGGCTCGGCCAAGCGCTATCTCACGCTTTACCCGTCGACCGATGACGCCGCCTATGCGCAGTACATCATCGGCTTGAGCTACTACCGTCAGATCAAGGACGTGACGCAGGACCAGAAGGAAGCGCGTCAGACCGTCCAGACGATGCAGGATCTGGTCACGCGCTGGCCGACATCGGAATATGTCGACGACGCCAAGGAAAAGATCCGCTTCGCCAACGACCAGTTGGCCGGCAAGGAAATGCAGATCGGCCGCTACTATCTTGAGCGGCGTGAATACATCGCCGCCGTGAAGCGCTTCCGCACCGTGGTCGAGAACTATTCCAACACCCGCCATGTCGAGGAGGCGCTCGCCCGCCTGACCGAAAGCTATTACGCGATGGGCCTGACTTCGGAGGCGCAGACCGCCGCCGCCGTGCTCGGCACCAATTACCCTGACAGTTCATGGTACAAGGATTCATACAAGCTCTTGCAGAGCAATGGGCTTGCACCGCGCGAAAATGCCGGGTCGTGGATATCCAAGGCCGGAAAGATGATCACCGGCGCCTGATCCCAAGCAGACGTTGCAGGCTTCACCAACGCGCCGTCTGCCTGGTTTTGTTGCTTGTCGCGGGTTCTAGCCGCAAAACCGCACGACACTTTTGTGGAACCTGCCTGGAGCACTCGGATCGAAGCGTGCGCTTTTTCGGATTGATCCGGTGCTCAAACAAAAAGATAGTGCGGCGCTGCGACTCCAAACCGTCGCGTGCCGTTCTAGATTTGGGTTCTGATGCTTTCCAGACTGTCGATCCGCGATATCGTCCTGATCGAGAAGCTGGATATCGACTTCCAGCCGGGTCTTTCGGTGCTGACCGGCGAAACCGGTGCCGGAAAATCCATCCTGCTCGATGCCTTGTCGCTGGCGCTCGGAGCGCGCGGCGATGCTTCGCTGGTGCGCCATGGCGCGGCGCAGGGGCAGGTCATCGCCGTCTTCGACGTGCCGCGTAACCATCCGGCGCGTACGCTGCTTGCCGACAATGCGATCGAGGATGACGGCGACATCATCCTGCGCCGCCTGCAGACGGCGGACGGCCGCACCCGCGTCTTCGTCAACGATCAGCCTTCAAGCGTCACCCTGATGCGCGATGTCGGGCGCGCGCTGGTCGAGATCCACGGCCAGCATGACGAGCGCGCGCTGGTCGATCCCGGAGCGCACCGCGAGGTGCTCGACGCTTTCGGTGGCCATCTCGGCGCCGTCCGCTCGACCGGCGAGGCATGGCGGCACTGGCGCGCCTGCGAGCAGGAGCTGTCGCGACACCGCGCCAAGGTGGCGGCGGCGGCGCGCGAGGCTGATTATTTGCGCGCGGCGGTGGCGGAACTGACGAAGCTCGATCCGCAGCCGGGCGAGGAGACCGATCTCGCCGAACTGCGGGCGTCGATGATGCGAGCGGAGAAGATCGCTTCCGAAATCCATGATGCGCAGGATGTGCTGTCCGGCCCGTCCTCGCCCTTGCCGCAACTTGCCAGCCTGCTGCGGCGGCTGCAGCGCAAAGTGACGGAGGCGCCCGGCCTGCTCGACGATGTCGTCAAATCGCTCGATGAGGCGATGCTTTCGCTCGACGCGGCGCAATCGGGGGTCGAGGCTGCACTGCGCGCCACCGAATATGATCCGCAGCGGTTGGAGAAGGCGGAGGAGCGGCTGTTTTCGCTGCGTGCGGCCTCGCGCAAGCACAGCGTCGCCGTCGACGATTTGGCGCAGCTGCGCGACACGATGTCTGCCGATCTCGCCGATCTCGATGCCGGCGAGGAGCGCCTGCACGGGTTGGAAAAGCAGGCCACTGCTGCGCGCGAGACCTATGACATTGCCGCCGCGCAGCTGTCCTCGCTTCGTCATGCGGCGGCGGTCGGCCTGACCAAGGCGGTGATGGCGGAATTGCCGGCTCTGAAGCTCGAACGCGCCGCCTTTATCGTGGAAATGAAGAGCGAGGTCGAAAGCCGCATGGAAGAGGGGATCGATCAGATCGAATTCTGGGTGCGGACCAATCCAGGCACGCGGCCCGGGCCGATGATGAAAGTGGCCTCCGGCGGGGAGCTTTCGCGCTTCCTTCTGGCGCTGAAGGTGGCGCTGGCTGACCGCGGCTCGGCACCGACGCTGGTGTTCGACGAAATCGACACCGGTGTGGGCGGCGCTGTCGCCGACGCTATCGGCCAGCGGCTGGCGCGGCTGTCGAAGCGCGTGCAGGTGCTGTCGGTGACGCACGCACCACAGGTGGCGGCGCGCGCGGCGACGCATTTCCTGATCTCCAAATCCGGCACCACCGACCGTGTCGCCACGGGCATTGCCGAGATGGACCGGCCGGCGCGGCAGGAAGAGATCGCGCGGATGCTGGCCGGCGCCACCATTACCGACGAGGCGCGCGCCGCCGCCGAGCGATTGCTGCGTGAGAATACCGCCGTTTCCTGATGGCGCTGCTTCCCGATCGGGGGTGCCTCTAACTGGTGAAATTCGACGCACGAACAGAGTCAGCATATGGCTCCATCCTGCTGTTTCGGCGTGGTTTTGTCAGAATTCAGCTCCCTTCCATCCGAATCCTGATCTATTGTCCCGGGCCAACAGCAGCCAGGTGCAAAACCATGTCCGAAAAACCAGTCGATGCCCTGACCGAAAGCGAGGCCGAAGCCGAGCTGAAACGGCTGGCGGAAGAGATCGCCGAGCACGACCGGCGTTACCATACCGAAGATGCGCCTGTTATCACCGATGCGGAGTATGATGCGCTGGCGCGGCGCAACCTTGCCATCGAGGAGCGCTTTCCAGCGCTGGTTCGCGATGACTCGCCATCGCTGAGGGTTGGTGCAGCACCCGCGGAAGGCTTTACCAAGGTGCGCCACGCCGTGCCGATGCTCAGCCTTGCCAAGGCCTATACCGACGATGACGTCACGGATTTCATCGAACGCGGGCGGCGGTTCTTCGATCGCGACAAGGAGCTCGACATCGCCTTCACCGCCGAACCGAAGATCGACGGGCTGTCGGCTTCGCTGCGTTACGAAAACGGTGTGTTCGTGCAGGGCGCGACGCGTGGCAACGGCGCCGTCGGCGAAGACATCACCGCCAATTTGAAGACGATTGCCGATATTCCAGCGAAGCTGAAAGGCTCGGGCTGGCCCGAAATCATCGAGATCCGCGGTGAGGTCTACATGACATATGCGGAATTCGAGGCGCTGAAGCAGCGCTCGGCGGCGGCCGGCGGCCAGGACTATGTCAATCCGCGCAATACGGCGGCCGGGTCGCTGCGCCAGAAGGATCCGTCCGTCACCGCCAGCCGCAACCTCAAATTCTTCGCCTATGCCTGGGGCTACACCTCGGCGGATCCCGCTCCGACCCAATATGATTCGGTACAGAAATTCGCCGAGTGGGGGTTCAAGATCAGTCCGCTGATGGTGCGGGCGAAATCGGCCGAGGAGTTGATCGCGCATTATCATCGGATCGAGGAGCAGCGCTCGGCGCTCGGCTACGATATCGACGGTGTCGTCTACAAGGTCGACCAGCTGGAATTGCAACGCCGATGGGGCTTCGTCACCGGCGAACCGCGCTGGGCGGTCGCGCACAAATTCCCGGCCGAACAGGCGATGACGACCGTGCAGAAGATCGACATCCAGGTCGGTCGTACCGGTACGCTGGCGCCGGTTGCGCGGCTGGCGCCGGTCACTGTCGGCGGCGTCGTGGTCGAGAACGTCACGCTGCACAATGAGGACTACATCAAGGGCCTGGACAGCACCGGCGAGCCGATCCGAGATGGCATCGATGTGCGCATCGGCGATACGGTCGTGATCCAGCGGGCAGGCGATGTCATTCCGCAGATCGTCAGCGTCGTCATCGACAAGCGGCCTGCTGATGCGGTGCCTTACGAGTTCCCTCACACTTGCCCGATCTGCGGCTCGCCGGCGACGCGCGAGATCAACGAAAAGACCGGCAAGGAAGATTCCCGCCGGCGCTGCACCGGCGAACTGATCTGCCCGGCGCAGGCGGTGGA
Organism: Mesorhizobium sp. M0140; assembly: GCF_040322475.1. Classification (NCBI taxonomy): domain Bacteria; kingdom Pseudomonadati; phylum Pseudomonadota; class Alphaproteobacteria; order Hyphomicrobiales; family Phyllobacteriaceae; genus Mesorhizobium; species Mesorhizobium sp. M0140. The sequence continues at coordinate 62,998 of NZ_JAMYTM010000033.1, forward strand.
GGGATTGCGCCACTTCGTGTCACGCGGCGCCCTGGACATCGAAGGGCTCGGCGCGGAAAACATAGACACGTTCTTCAATGCGGGATTGATCAAGACCGCCGCCGATATCTTCACGCTCAGGGACCGCCGTCCGGCTGTCACCAGGGCGCTGGCCGAGCGCCGTGAGGAGCAGGCAAGGCAGCGCGAGGCCGCATCGGGCAAGACACGCAAGAATGTGCGCAGCGTCGAGGATCGCAACTATGAGGGCCTCGACAAGCTGTTCGCCGCCATCGATTCGCGCCGCGAGCCGGAGCTGGACCGCTTCATCTTCGCGCTCGGCATCCGCCATATCGGTGAAACGACGGCCGCCGTGCTTGCCCGCACCTTCTCGACCATCGAGGAGCTGATCCGCGTCGGCAAGGAGACAGCGGCAGCGGAGAATCCACATACGGTTTTCCCCTCGGTCAACGGCATCGGCGATACCGTGATCGATGCTTTGCGCGACTTCTTCGGCAATGAGCGCAATGACGACGTGCTTGACGCGTTGCTCCGCCAAGTCAAGCCGAAGCCGTATATCGTCAACGTCTCGGCCGACAGCGAGGTCGCCGGCAAGACGGTCGTGTTCACGGGCTCGCTGGAGAAGATGACACGCTCCGAAGCCAAGGCGATGGCGGAGCGCCTCGGCGCCAAGGTCGCGGGCTCGGTTTCGGCGAAGACCGATCTTGTCGTGGCCGGGCCAGGTGCCGGCTCCAAGCTGAAGCTCGCCAGCGAACTCGGCATCGAGGTGATCGACGAGGATGCCTGGCTGGTGCGGATCGGCAAGGCATGACCGGACCGTTCAGCGGCTTCGGCCCCAAAGCCATTCCGTTCCTCAAGGCGCTGGATTTCCACCAGAGCCGCGAGTGGTTCCTGGAGAATCGCGACCTCTTCGAACAGGAGTTGCGCGATCCGCTCAGTGATCTCGTCGAGACGCTGACCGAGCGCTTCGCGGAGGCAGGTCTCGGCCTGCGCGGCGACCGCAAGAAGTCGCTGTTCCGGATCAATCGCGACGTGCGTTTCGCTAGGGATAAGCGGCCCTACAACAGGCATTTGTCGGCCATCCTGTCGCCCGACGGCACCAAGATGGAGCAGGGCGTGTTCTACGTGCATATCGGGCTTGAGCGCTGCTTTGCCGACATTGCCTGGTGGCAGCCGGAGCCTGCGCTGCTGCTGGCGATGCGCAAAGCCGTCGCGACGAAGCCGGACAAGTTTCGCGCCCTGGTGGCGGCGCTGAAGAAGAACCGGCTTGAACTCGAGACCGAAGGCCGTATGAAGCGTACGCCACGCGGCTTCGAGGAAATCAGCGATCCCGATCTGGTCGCCGCCATCCGCCACCGGCATTTCTATGTCCAGCATGTCATCGATCCGGCCGGAATCCATACGGCTGATCTGGTCGATGAACTCGTCGATTTCACCTTGCGCGCCAAGCCGCTGCTCGACTGGGGCAGGGCGATTGAGGGCAAGATCCCGAAGGAATAAGCGTCTAACTCAGCCGATCCAGCGATCATTTCCGCTGATCGTTTGGCTCAAGCGAATTCGTGTGACACGGCGAGGCGCGCCACCTACATACCGCGCTTCCCTTGTTGTTGTGCATGTCGTTATCCCTGCTACGCACTTTTGGGCGACATGTATCAGGAGTGGTTGATGGCGACGGACGCAATTTCGGAGAGCAGCGAAAGAAGCGATTTCTGGCAGGGCGTGCGGCTGTCGATGCCTGTCGTGGTGGCGTCGGCGCCGTTTGCGGTGCTGTTCGGTGCGCTCGCCGTCGACAATGGTTTCTCGGTCCTGGAAGCCTTCCTGATGAGCGCGCTGGTCTATGGCGGCGCCAGCCAGATGGTCGGCATCCAGCTGTTCGGCCAGCATGTGGCGCCGTGGCTGATCGTGCTGTCGATCTTCGCCGTCAATTTCCGCCACGTGCTCTATTCCGCAGGCATCGGCCGGCGCATCGCGCACTGGCCTGTCACCCAGCAGGCACTTGGTTATTTCATCCTCACCGATCCGCAATTCGCGGTAGCCGAAGCGCGGGCGCAATCGGGCCAGACAGTCGGCTTTGCCTGGTATCTGGGGCTTGGCTTGCCGGTCTATCTGTTCTGGATCGTCGAAAGCGCGCTTGGCGCGCTGTTCGGCAAGCTGATCCCCGACACGCATGCGCTCGGCATCGATTTCCTGCTGCCGATCTATTTCCTCGGTCTCGTGCTGGGCTTTCGCAAGCGGCCGCTGTGGCTGCCGGTGGTCGTCGCCAGCGCCGCCGCCTCGATCATCGCCTACAAGACGGTGGGCTCGCCTTGGCATGTCTCGATTGGCGCTGTTGCCGGTGTGCTGCTGGCGGTCATCCTGCCTCCCCATCACAGCGGCGTAAAGGCACGGCCATGAGCACGACCTTCTGGATCATCATCGCCGGCGCAATCGCGACCTATCTGACGCGCATCGGCGGGCATCTGGTCATCTCCCGCTTCGAAACCATCCATCCGCGCGTCGAGGCCGGTCTCAACGCCGTGCCGGCGGCGGTGCTGACGACGCTGGTGGCGCCGGAACTGTTGAATGCCGGGCCGGCGGAATGGGCGGCTCTGGTGGTCACCGCGGTCGTCTCGCTGCGCGGTGGGTTGATGGCGATTTTTCTGGCGGGTGCGGCAGTGCTGATTTTGGCGCGGCAGTTCGTGGGGTAAAATTCTAAGCGCGAATCGGTTTGGACGTTAGCGCCGCCTTTATTGCCCTGCCGGGCACTTCTCCCCGTAAACGGCCGGGCTGTCACGTATGGATTCTTGCGAAGAAGAACCCCCACCCTAACCCTCCCCAGGTTGTGTGCGTCAAGTTCTGCAAAATGGGCGATCATGAAGCTGGTCATGCGGCTTGGCGTAGAGCGAGCTTCTTGTGCTCGCGC
>NZ_JAMYTM010000034.1:0-62566 GCF_040322475.1 Mesorhizobium sp. M0140
CGACTGTGGCCCCCCCCTCACACCCCCCACCAAACAACACGACCAAACTGGGATCCGGGTCCTGGGTAACCCTTTCATGTTTTAGGGGGGGGGCGGGCGGGGGGTGCCCCCGGCCGGCACGCGCGCGGTCTGACTAGGTCAGCCCTGGGAGGGATCAGTTCGTGCCCTTGCCGCCGCACTTGCCGGTGGCAACATTGAAGTTGCCGCAGGACAGAGGCGCGCGCCAATCGGAGATCAGGTCCTTGGAATCAGGCAGATAGTCGGACCATTCGTCGCCCATCACCAGGCCCGGCGTGCGCGACACGGTTTCGAACTGGCCGTCGGCCTGGATTTCGCCGATCAGCACCGGCTTGGTGATGTGGTGGTTCGGCATCATCGTCGAATAGCCGCCGGTCAGGTTCGGCACCGAGACGCCGATCATGGCGTCGATGACCTTGTCCGGATCGGTGGTGCCGGCCTTCTCGACCGCCTTCACCCACATGTTGAAGCCGATATAATGGGCCTCCATCGGGTCGTTGGTGGTGCGCTTGTCGTTCTTGATGAACTTGTGCCAGTCGGCGATGAACTTCTTGTTCTCGGGCGTATCGATGCTCTCGAAATAGTTCCAGGCAGCGAGATGGCCGACCAGCGGCGCGGTGTCGAGACCGGCAAGCTCTTCCTCGCCGACCGAGAAGGCCATGACCGGAATGTCCTCGGCCTTGATGCCTTGGTTGCCGAGTTCCTTGTAGAACGGCACGTTGGCGTCGCCGTTGACGGTCGAGACGACGGCGGTCTTCTTGCCGGCCGAACCGAACTTCTTGATCGCCGAAACCTCGGTCTGCCAGTCGGAGAAGCCGAACGGCGTGTAATTGACCATGATGTCTTCCGCAGCCACGCCCTTGGCCTTCAGATAGGCTTCGAGGATCTTGTTGGTGGTGCGCGGATAGACGTAGTCGGTGCCTTCCAGCACCCAGCGCTTCACCGAACCGCCATCCTCGCTCATCAGATAGTCGACGGCCGGAATGGCCTGCTGGTTTGGCGCCGCACCGGTGTAGAACACGTTGCGCTCACTTTCCTCGCCCTCATACTGGACGGGGTAGAACAGGATGTTGTCGAGTTCCGAGAACACCGGCAGCACCGATTTGCGCGACACCGAGGTCCAGCAGCCGAACACCGCCGCGACCTTGTCCTTGGAGATCAGCTCGCGCGCCTTTTCGGCAAACAGCGGCCAGTTGGAAGCCGGATCGACAACGACCGCCTCGAGCTTCTTGCCGAGCAGGCCGCCCTTGGCGTTCTGCTCGTCGATGAGCATCAGCATGGCGTCCTTCAGCGTCGTCTCCGAAATCGCCATGGTCCCCGACAGCGAATGGAGAATGCCGACCTTGATCGTGTCGTCGGCGGCCTTCGCCGGAGCGGAGATCAACAGGCCGGCGGCGACCACGCTCGCCGAAAACATTTTTGTTATTGTCGAGAAATTACCCCTCATATGACGGACTCCCAAGCTGGTTGATTGCACCGCAACACTACAAAGCAACCCCCATGCCAACCGCTCTGGCAATCCCGAAAGGGCACAAATAAATTAGAGATATCAGCACCTTGGAATATAGAGCTTACAAAACAAAGAGAGGTGGCCAGAAATCGATTGAGGGAAATTTGCGCAGCTTGCGCAGCTGCTGCCTATTTTTCGATCATTTGCCCAATCTGCCTAGATTTTGATCTCACCAGTGCCTCAGGCGACCGATGTTGCGGCGCGGTGCAAAAATAGGGCAAGCTCGCTCTTCAAGCGAGCGACGTCATGGTTACAGGTATTTTACGTATTTTCATCGGCATAGTACTTCTGACGGCAGCAACCGGGGCAGCGCGAGCCGATTTCAGCGACGGCAAGATGCCTGACGGCGCCTATCATTGCGAAGTGTACCTGCTTGGCATGTTCCTCAGCCTCGGCGACATCACCATCAAGGGGAACGTCTACAGCGGCCCCGTCTACACCAGCCTCGGCGTCTTCGGCACCGCGCGGCAGGGCTATAACTACCAAATGGACGCAAACGGCGTGATCTCGTGGCTGGGGCCGCTGGGCGGATATACCGCCGGCGGCAATTCACTGTCGCTGACCCAGGCGACGCTGGACGGTGAAACCGCGCCTTCCTTCGACATCATCATGAAGCAGCCCGACGGCGCCTTCACCGCCTCGACCTGCACCAAGCAATGAGGCGGCAAGGAAAAAAGGCGCGGAGCCTTGCGGGTTCCGCGCCAGCAGTCTGTCGGGAGGATTTGACTAGATCGTCTTTGCCGACATCTGCGCGGCGATGTAGTCGGCTTGGCGGATCGCGAGCGACACGATCGTCAGGGTCGGGTTTTCGGCGGCCCCGGTGGTGAACTGGCTGCCGTCGGACACGAACAGGTTCTTGATGTCGTGCGCCTGGCCGTGCTTGTTGACGACGCCGTCTTCCGCTTTCTCGCTCATCCGGTTGGTGCCGAGATTGTGGGTCGACGGATAGGGCGGCGTCGGGAAGGTGCGGGTGGCGCCGACCGCATCGTAAAGTGCCGTAGCCTGCTTGTAGGCGTGGTTGCGCATCGCGGTGTCGTTCGGATGGTCGTCGAAATGCACGTCGGCGATCGGCATGCCGTGCGCGTCCTTTTCGTCGGTATGCAGCGTGATGCGGTTCTCCGCACGCGGCATGTCCTCACCGACGATCCACAGGCCGGCCATGTGGTCGTAATGATCGAGTGCGGCGGTGAACGAGCGCCCCCAGGCACCCGGATCGAGGAACGCCGCCATGAACGGCAGGCCGAGCGACAGCGTCTCGAACTCGTAACCACCCACGAAACCGCGCGATGGATCATGCCGCGCCTCGTCGCGGATGATGCCGGCCATGGTCGTGCCGCGATACATGTGCACCGGTCTGTCGAAGATGGCATAGACCGAGCCGGTGGTGTGACGCATGTAGTTCTTGCCGACCTGACCCGACGAGTTGGCAAGCCCATCGGGGAATTTTCCCGATGCCGAATTGAGCAGCAGCCGCGGGCTCTCGATCGAATTGCCGGCAACCGCGACGATGCGCGCCTTCTGCTCCTGCAGCTTGCCGTCCTTGTCGGCGTAGACGACGCCGGTCACCTTTCCGCTAGCGTCGTGGTTGATCTTGATCGCCATGGCGTTCGGCCTGACTTCGAGATGGCCTGTCGCCTCGCCCTTGGGGATCTCGGTGTAGAGCGTCGACCATTTGGCGCCCCATTTGCAGCCCTGGAAGCAGAAGCCGGTCTGCTGGCAAGACATGCGGTCGTCACGATCGACCGAATTGATCGCCATGTTGCCGGTGTGGCATTCCTTATAGCCGAGCTTGTCGGCGCCGGCCTTCAGCACCTTGAAATTGTTGTTGCCCGGCAGCCGCGGCCAGTCATTGGTGCCGGTGACGCCCATCTTGGCTTCAGCCTTGGCATAGTAGGGCTCCAGCTCGGCCAGCGTGATCGGCCAATCGAGCAGGTTGGCGCCTTCCAATTTGCCGTAGGTCGACAGCGTCTTGAACTCATGCTCCTGGATGCGCAGCGAAGCTCCGGCCCAATGCGTGGTCGAACCGCCGACCGACTTGACGATCCAGGCCGGCAGGTTGGGAAAGTCCTTGGCCACACGCCAGTCACCCGACGTGGTGCGCTTGTCCGTCCAGGCGAGCTGGCTGAACGAACCCCACTCGTCATTGATGAAGTCTTCGTATTCGTGGCGCGCGCCGGCTTCCAGGATGACGACGTCGACACCCTTCTGGGCGAGTTCGTTGCCGAGCGTGCCGCCGCCGGCGCCCGAGCCGATGATGACGACCACGCCGTCGTTGTTCAGATCAAATGAAGCTGCCATGGTTTCCTCCCATGATTTCTGTTTGCGGGTTCAGGAACGACGGGGCTCAGAGCCACTCGATGTCGTCGAAACCGCGCGCGATGTAGCCGCCCTTGGAATAGGACTCGCCCTCGTAACCGAAGATCGGCCACACCTCTTTCTGGTTGTAGAGGCTGACGACGAGGCCGCCTCTGATGGCCTGGAAGAATGGCGTCACCTCGATTTGCTTCAGCACGGCGACCCGCTGCTCCTCCCAGCCAAGGCCGCGATAGCCGCCGCCACCGGACTTCTTGTCGAGGTCGGCGATGCCGTCCTCGAGCATCGCCTTGTAGGCGGCGTCCTTGCCGGCCTGCTCGTCATGACCTTTCACGGCAATGGCGTAATATTTGTCCGGAACCTGATCGTGCGGATAGATGTCACGCGCCATCTGGATCAGTGTCGCCATGGTTTCGGGCTTGAGTGCCGATGTCTCGAGCCCCCAGGCATGTTCGGGGCTGATGACGGCGCTGCCGGAGATGACGAGCAGCGCGCCGATGCCGCCGCGTCTGAGAAGCTCTCGACGGGAAAGCCCAGGCTTCGCGTCATAGATCGTGACCATTTTTATTCCTCCCTGCTTGCTATTTGCACCCTTGAGAGTGCCGTTGCTGGCGCTACCTGCCGGTGCGGCTGCAATGTCTCCTATTGAAAGCGACCTGTGCGTTGCAGAACCTCGATCTTGTAGCCGTCGGGGTCCTCGATGAAGAAGAAACGCGCGATCAGCGACCCGTCGCGGTTGAACTCGACGATCTTCTTCGGATTGAGGCCAAGCGCACCGAGACGATCATGTTCGCCGTCGAGATCGGCGACCGAGACCGCAAGGTGACCGTAGCCGTCGCCGAGCCCGTAAGGCTCCTGCCGATCCTTGTTCACGGTCAGTTCGAGCTCGAACCCTGCCTCGGCATTGCTGAGGTAAAGGAGCGTGAATGTCTCGAAATCCAGCCTGTCGGCGACATCGAGCCCGAAGGCGTTTCTGTAGAAATCGACGGACCGGGCCTCTTCGAGAACCCGGATCATGCTGTGGATCGCCTTGGCCAAATCAGTCTCCGCTCTGGTGTGGAGACGATTATGCGCGGCACGGACAAAAGGTGGTGGCAGCCGGTTACCACGCCCGAAGCCGTGAACCGTCCTCCATCGCCAACAAGGACAAAAGTCCGATTGCCGTGGCGGCGATTTTACCCGAGAATGCATGTGGGGACAGGTCAAGCAGTATCAAACTGCACGCCCGTCCACCCAAGACCAACAATCATGGGAGGTTTGTCGGATGTGCAGGGTGTTTGCGGGCCAGGATCCCGAAGGCTATCGCCAGATCAACCGGTCGATTCGCATCGACGGCCACTCGACCAGCATCCAGCTTGAAGGAACATTCTGGGCGTTGCTCGACGAGATCGCCGAGAACCAGAACCTGACGACGCCGAAATTCATCTCCAAGCTCTATGACGAAGCCATAGAGATCAACGGCGCCATCCCGAACTTTGCGTCGATGCTGCGCACCACCTGCGCGCTCTATCTGCGCGGCCATCGGCCAGGGATGAATGAGCAGATGGTGCCGAAGCGGGAGGCCGCTTAGCGTATTGCGCTCAGCTGAGTTCTTGGGCGAGCCCGATGAGAAGCCCTCCAGGCCCTCGAATGTAACATAGCCGATACACGTCTCTATACTGGACGACTTCGCCTTCGAGCCGCGCACCGCGATTGCGGAGCCTTTCGAGCGTCCCGTCAATGTCGTCCACAGTGAACATGACGCGGAGGTAGCCCAGGGCGTTTACCGGGGCGTTGCGGTGATCGGCGACGACAGGCGGCGTGAGGAAACGGGACAGTTCGAGCCGGCTGTGGCCGTCCGGCGTCCGCATCATGGCAATCTCGACGCGCTGATCGCCCAGTCCCGTGACACGTCCGGCCCATTCTCCTTCGATCGTTGCCCGCCCTTCGAGCTCAAGGCCGAGCTCGCCAAAGAAACCAATCGTCTCTTCAAGGTCATCGACGACGATTCCTATGTTGTCCATCCGTTTGAGCGCCATGGTGTTCAGTCTACAAGGTGTCGTCCAGGTCGTAAACTCATTAGCCTGCTTGCCAGCTGAGCAAGTATGATCAAGGGACCTTGAGAGCCTGGTGATGCGTCGCGGTAGGGCCTGGCATTGACCGCGACCTCGAACGCCACCCGGTCAGTGGCTGGTTCCTGATTCATGCCTGATGGCACGACGCTGTTTCTATCGGTCCAGGATCCGGGCAGGTAGGCCGGATGCTTCGCGGGATCGTGGCCCGACTTCCGGGCAGCCATCCGGCTTCAACAACACACCCAGACCCGATCGGCAGTCGACCGAACCCTCGCTAACGATTTTGTGATGTGGTTGACGAGGTCATTTTCATCTCGCAGTCTATCGGCATTCGATCTGCGGATTAAACTAACTATCGTTGTCATGATTACTTGGGCGTCACTTCCCGGGTGCGTTCTCTTATTTTCGAGATTCCTAATATGAACCATCGCAATCCTGTTCGAATGAATCGGCGTCTTTTCCTGTCCTCGGTCGCAATATTTACGGCAACCGCGACATCGGCCGGTTTTGCGCGATCGTTCTCGGGCACTTTGCCCTGGACGCCAATGGCATCCGATCCACCCGCGCAGGTCGTGGCCGGCGGCTGGCACTTTTTCTCAGCCCAGGAAGCAGCCCTTGTCGAGGCGATCGTCGACCGCATCATTCCGGCCGACGAGCTCAGCATGGGCGGCAAGGAAGCCGGTTGCGCCGTCTATATCGACAGGCAGTTGATGGGGGGGGTCGGAGTGTCGAGCCGGCTTTACACGCAAGGCCCGTTTCTGCCTGGACTCCACCCAGGGCTATCAGGGCGAGGCCAATCCGGCGCAGCGTTACCGCACCGGGCTTGCCGCCATCGACGCCTTCCTGAAACAGCGGGACGGCAAGACATTCGTCGAGCTCGCATCGGCCGAACAGGATGCCTTCCTGACGGCAATGGAGGCCGGGAAAGTCGACCTGCCCAATGGCGTCAAGGGTCCCGGTTTCTTCGGGCTTCTGCTGCAGAACACCATGGAAGGGTTTTTTGCCGACCCCGTCTATGGCGGCAACAAGGACATGGTCTCGTGGCGCATGCTTGGTTTTCCAGGTGCCCGCTACGACTACCGCGACCATGTCAGCAAACACAATCAGCCATATCCGCAGCCGCCTGTCTCGATCATCGGGCGTCCCGAATGGCTCGGCAAAGGCGCCTGATCATGACCAAGATACTGCCTCGCAAAGACGTCGTGATCGTCGGCCTCGGCTGGACGGGATCCATTCTGGCCCACGAATTGACCGATCAGGGCCTGGACGTGGTGGCCATAGAGCGCGGCCCCTGGCGCGACACGGCAACCGATTTCAACATCGGCTATGCGCAGGACGAGTTGCGCTACAGCATCCGGCGCGACCTCTTCCTGCAGCCGACCGTGGAAACCATGACGGTGCGCAATGACCCCTCGCAGAAGGCGCTGCCGATGCGCGATTTCGGCTCCTTTCTCCCCGGCAACGGCGTCGGCGGCGCCGGCGTCCACTGGAACGGCCACACCTGGCGGTTCTGGGATTCGGACTTTCAGATAAAGACCAATCTGACGAAGAAATATGGTGCATCGAGAATCGCCGATCTCCAGGTCGAGGACTGGGGCGTGACCGGCGCGGAGATGGAGACCTATTACGACCAGTTCGAGTATCTGGCAGGCATCTCGGGCAAGGCCGGCAATATCAAGGGGCAGTTGCAGGAAGGCGGCAATCCGTTCGAGGATCCAAGGTCGCGGGATTATCCGAACCCGCCGATGCAGATGACCTACGCGCCAACCCTGTTCGCCGAGGTTGGCCGGTCGATCGGCCTGCATCCCTTCCCGACCCCATCCGCCAACATGTCGCGGGCCTATGTCAACCCGCTCGGCATCGCCATGGGTCAATGCACCTATTGCGGGTTCTGCGAACGCTTCGGCTGTGCCAACTATTCGAAGTCGAGCGCCCAGACCACCGTCCTTCCCGTGCTGATGAAGAAGTCGAATTTCGAGGTTCGCACCGACAGCGAGGTTCTGCATGTCGATCTGGCTCCCGGAGGCAAGTCGGCGCGCGGCGTCACCTATGTCGACACGTCAGGCGAGGAATATTTCCAGCCGGCCGATCTGGTGCTGCTGTGCGCCTACGGCCTGCACAATGCCCGGCTGATGATGCTGTCCGGTATCGGCAAGATCTACGATCCCGGCAGTGGCGAAGGAACGGTTGGGCGCAATTACTGCTACCAGACAAATGCCGGCGTGCAGGTGTTCTTCGACGACAAGAACTTCAACCCGTTCATCGCCGCCGGCGCGCTCGGTCAGACGATCGACGATTACAATGGTGACGCGTTCGACCACGGCGCGCTGGACTTCGTCGGCGGCGCGGGCATCAACTGCATTCCCACCAACGGGCGCCCGATCGGAACCAGGCCGACCTTGCCCGGCACGCCGAAATGGGGCAGCGCCTGGAAGAAGGCAACGGTCGAGGGTTACAAGAGCACGCTTGGCTACTCGTCCCAGGGAAGCAGCTACGCGACGCGCAACAACTACCTCGACCTCGACCCGACCTACAAGGACCGTTTCGGTCGTCCGCTGATGCGCATGACGTTTGATTTTCCCGACAACGACATTCGCATGTCGAACTATGTCTGCGACCGGATGGAGGAAATCGCCAAGGCGCTCGGCGGCAAGCAGTACGCCGTCGGCCGCCGCAAGAAGGGCTGGGACAGCGTCCCCTACCAGAGCACCCACAATACGGGCGGCGCCATCATGGGAACGGACCCGAAGAAGAGCGCGGTCAACACCTTCCTCCAAAGCTGGGACGTCCCCAATGTCTTCGTCATCGGCGCGTCGGCCTTCCCGCAGAATGCCGGCAAGAACCCGACAGGAACCGTCGGCGCGCTCGCCTTCCGTGCCGCCGATGCCATCCGCAATCAATATCTGCGCAATCCCGGTGCACCCCTGGTGCAGGCATGAACAAGCTCGTTTTCACGCTCGCCATCGGCGCCGCGGCCCTCAACGCGGGCCCGGCACGGAGTGCCGACCAGGCGGACCAGATCATACGTGGACAGTATCAGGCCGTGCTCGGCGACTGCGCAGGCTGTCATACGCAGGCCGGGGGCAAACCGCTGGCTGGCGGACTGCCGCTCGAGACGCCGTTCGGCATGCTTGTCCCGCCCAACATAACCCCCGACGGCGAAACGGGCATCGGCAATTGGTCGGAAGCCGATTTCCGCAGCATGATGAAGTCAGGCGTCGGCCACAATGGCGTGCGGCTCTACCCCGCAATGCCCTACCCCGCCTATACCAGGATGAACGATCGGGACATTTCCGACCTGTGGGCCTATCTGACGACGGTTGAACCGGTATCGAATAAGGTCGAGGCCAATCAGCTGCCCTTCCCGTTGAACATCCGGCTGGCGATGCTGGGCTGGAATGTCCTCAACTTTACCGAGGCAAGCTTTCAGCCGGATTCCTCCAAGTCGGCGGAGTGGAATCGCGGCGCCTATATCGTCCAGGGCGCAGGACATTGCGGCACCTGCCACTCGCCCAAATCTTTCCTTGGCGCCGACAAGGACAGCGAGTTCCTGCAAGGTGCCTCCCTGCAAGGCTGGTTTGCCCCCGACATCACCAACAACGCGCAATCGGGCCTTGGAAAATGGTCTCAGGAGGATCTGGTCCAATACCTCAAGACCGGCGTCAACGCGCATTCGATTGCATCAGGTCCGATGGCGGAGGCCATCGAGAACTCCACGTCGAAAATGACCGATCCCGATCTCAAGGCGGTTGCAGTCTACCTCAAGAGCCTGGGCTCGGATGTCGACAGCGTCCAACCGGCAAAGCCTGACGCGACACGGATGGCAACGGGCGAGGCAATCTATCGCGACAATTGCTCGGCTTGCCATGGTGGAGATGGTGCCGGGTCAGGCGTGCTTTTCCCTTCCCTTGCCGGCAATTCGATCGTCGCGCAGGGCAGTTCCGAAACATTGGCCCGGCTCGTCCTTGCCGGCAGCCAGGCCGTGCACACGGCTGATGCACCGACTACGCCCGCCATGCCCTCCCTGGCCTGGCGCCTGAAGGACCAGGAGGTCGCCGACGTCCTGACCTATGTGCGCGCCAGCTGGGGCAACGCCGCCCCGGCGGTCTCCTCTGACGATGTCGCTGCCGTACGCAAGGGGCTGACCCGGTAGACCCGTACTCTAGCTCTCTGCTGCGACAGCGAGCGCCAGACGGCTCATGTCTGCGAACAATTCCTGGCGCTCGGAATAGTCGGTCTGTTCGCCGGTCTCGATGTTGTCGACCACGACACACATCGACAGCGCACGCGCTCCGAAATGCTCCGATATGCGATAGAGCGCGCTGGTTTCCATATCCACGGCCAGGGCTCCTTCCGCCCGCGCAACGGCAAAACGGGCGCGCCCTTCCGGGTGATAGAAGATGTCGCTGCACACCGTCAGGCCGGCATGATGGTCGATGCCGAATTCTACCGCCTTGGCCAGTGACGATGCGAGGAGCGCCGGGTCGGGGCCAGCGGGTCCATAAAGGCCGAAAACCTGGCCGCTCTGGGCGCTTTCCGCCTGTGCCGATTGTGAGATGACAAGGCTGCGCAGTTTTGCCTTTGCGGTCAGGCTGCCGCAGGTGCCGGTGCGGATCAAGGTCCGGGCGCCATAATGGTCCAGCAGTTCATGCGCATAGATCAGAAATGATGAAACGCCGATGCCCGTCGCCTGAATGCTGATGGACTTGCCACGAAACAGCCCGGTGAAGCCAAGCGTGCCGCGGCGGCGATTGATGCAGCGCGGCGCTTCCAGGAACGTTTGCGCCATCCACTCGGCACGCTGCGGATCACCCGGCAACAACACCGTGTCGGCGTAGTCGTCCTTGTCCGCTTCGTTGTGCGGCGTCACAAGTTGCTCCCCTAAGCCTTCCTGCCGTTTCACCCGCAATCATGGCGTTGTCACGGCGTTGTGCAAGGAGGAACATGGGAAAGGCTCTAAGACTCCAGCACGTCCTTGACGATCGTCGCCAGTTGCTTGAGCGAAAACGGCTTGGGCAGAAAGCCGAAATGCGCATCTGCCGGGAGGTTTCTGGCGAATGCGTCCTCGGCGTAGCCGGACACGAAGACGAACTTGATGTCCGGCTGGCGCTTGCGCAATTCACCAAGCAGTGTCGGTCCGTCCATTTCCGGCATGACCACGTCGGAAACGACGATATCGACCTTGCCGCCCAGCGCCTCGAACACTTCCAGCGCCTCGACGCCCGACGATGCCTCGTGCACGGTGTAGCCACGCGAGGTCAGCGCCCGCATGCCGCCCATGCGCACGGCATCCTCGTCCTCGACGAGCAGCACCGTGGCCGAGCCCGACAGATCCTTGGCCGGATCGGCGACCTTTGCCGGCGCTGCCGGCGCATCGCCGGGCTCGCCTGCTTTTTTCGCTTCGGCGATGTGACGCGGCAGGAAAATGCGGAAAGTCGAGCCTTTGCCGACTTCGGAATCGCAGAAGATGAAGCCGCCGGTCTGCTTGATGATGCCGTAGACCATCGACAGGCCAAGGCCGGTGCCCTTGCCGACTTCCTTGGTGGTGAAGAAAGGCTCGAAAATCTTCTTCAGCACGTCGGGCGCGATGCCGCTGCCGGTGTCCTCGACTTCGACCACGACATAGTCCGCCGGGGCGAGTTCGCGGTAGGAAAAGGCCTTGCACTCCTCGGCGGTCACATTGCGGGTGCGCACGGTGAGATCGCCGCCCGCCGGCATTGCGTCGCGCGCGTTGACCGCAAGGTTGACCACCACCTGCTCGAACTGCCCGATATCGACCTTGACCGGCCACAGGTCGCGGCCATGGTCGACCTTCAGCTTGATGTCGTTGCCGACCAGGCGGGCGAGCAGCATCCTGAGATCGGCGAGCACGTCGGTCAGATTGAGCACTTCCGGCCGCAACGTCTGCTTGCGCGAGAAGGCCAGAAGCTGCCGCACCAGCGAAGCCGCCCGGTTGGCGTTCTGCTTGATGTTCATGATGTCGGGGAAGGAGGGGTCCGACGGACGGTGGTTGGTCAACAAAAGGTCGGACGCCATGATGATGGCGGTCAGCACATTGTTGAAATCATGCGCGATGCCGCCGGCAAGCTGGCCGACCGCCTGCATCTTCTGGCTTTGCGCCATCTGCCCTTCGAGCGCTTTTTGCTCCGTTGTCTCGACGGCGTAGACGATGGCCGACTCCTCGGCCCCCTCGCCGCCGGTGCCGTCGGCGACGGCGTTGACGTAGAAGCGGATGTGCCGTTCGTCGTTGCCAGGCAAAAGCGTGTCGATCGGCTCGATGTCGGCCTGCCGCTGCTGCGCTTTCTCGAAGGCAGCCGCGAAGGCCGGCCGGTCGCGTTCGTGGATCACCGTGTCGAGCCTTACGCGACGGTCGACGGCGTCGCGATCGACGACAGACGAAAACAGCGACAGGAACGGCGCATTGGTACGCAGGATGCGCCCATTGTGGTCGACGCCGGCGATCGCCATCGGTGTCGAGTTGAAGAAGCGGGTGAAGCGCACTTCCGAAGCCCGCAAATCGGCAGAGGCATCCTCGCCTTGCGTGCGGTTGAGCACGATCGTGCGTGTCGGCCCGTTCAATCCTTCGCGGCTGGCCGAAACGCGGTGCATGAAGCGCACCGGCAGCGCTTCGCCCGTCGTGGTCGTCAGGTCGAGATCTATCACCGCGTTGCGTGTGGTGCCGGGGTCGGCCTTGACCGAGCGGACCAGCGCCATGCCGTCGCCAGCCACGATCTCCGACAGAGACACGGCGCCGGGCGTGAAGCTGGTGAGGTCGATGCCCAGCCATTCGGCGAGCGTGGCGTTGATATAGGTGACGCGGCCCTCCTGGTCGGCCGAAAAGAAGCCGGCCGGCGCGTGGTCGAGATGATCGATCGCCTTCTGCAGATCGAGGAAGAAGCGCTCCTGCTCGGCCCGCTCCTGCGAGATGTCGGCAAGCTGCCAGGCCAGCATCGGCAGCCGCTGGCCTGGAACGCTGAAGGCGCGGGCGCGTGCCCGGTACCAGCGGGCGCCAGGCTCGGCACCGGGCCGAATGGACTGTGCGAGCCTAAACTCGCCGTCGCCCGGCTGGCCGTCGCGCAGGCCGGATGCCAGGCGATAGATCGTCACCGAGGCTTCGGGGACATCCGAGAGCAATCCCTCGACGGTCTTCAGGTCGGCAGCGGACGATGCTCCGGTCATATCCGCATAGGCGCGATTGGCGTAGACGACGCGGCCCTTGGTGTCGGTGACGAGAAGCCCCTGCGACATCGAATCGACGAAGGATTTCGACAGTTCGTCGCCTGTCGAGCGTGGCGTGACCTGCACGAAGCCGATCGCCGTCGCGAACAGGAAGCCGACGCCGATCATCGCCAGCACGCCGAGCATGCCGAGCAGGAAAGGATCGCCGAGGCGCTCGCGGAAAAGCCCGAAGACGATCGCCGCCCCCGTCAGAACGACGATGAAAATGATAAGCCGGGTGACCGCGCCGGGTCGCGTATTCTGGTCGACGATCGGTACCGGATAGAAATCGCCGCGCGCTTCCTTGGCCATGTGCCCCCTGCTCGTGAATTCCGGTGTTCCGACACCCGCCCCTAGCGGGTTGAATCACATTCTCCTAGTCCGGAAAAGGCCTGGGCGGCAAATGTCGGATAAAAATGATGTCTTCCGGGCTTCGGAGTTTTTCTAGCTGTTCACCAGCGTGAAACGCAACTTGCGGTGGCCCGCTGCAACGGTCTAGTGTCTCGTCACTTCCAAGGGCGATCAGGGGAACCCAATGCAATGGCTCGATAGCGTGGCAGGTCCCGGTTATGCCGCAGCATTGTTGTGGACGTTTGCAGCGCTTGTCCTGCTGGTTATCGTTCTCGTTATCATCAAGCTGGTGCGCAACCTGACATTCGGAACCTTCGTCGCCGGTGGCCGGAACCGCAAGACGCGACTGGCCGTCATGGATGCCACCGCCGTCGACAGCCATCGCCGGCTGGTACTGATACGCCGTGACGATATCGAGCACCTGCTTCTGATCGGCGGCCCGACCGACGTCGTCGTCGAGCGCGATATCCGACTTTCGGCGCTACGCCGGCCGGCATTGACCGGAGATGGCGGCTTGCAGCCGGTTCCGGCCGCCGCGGCCCCGGCAAGACCGCGTCCGCCGCAACCCGCTCCGCCGCCGGCGAGACAGGCTCCCGCTCCACAGCCGGTGAACACGACGCCACCCGCCCGCCCGCGTACAACAGCGCCGCCGGCACCTGCACCGAAGCCGGCAACGCAAAGCTATCAGCCGACCAATGTCACGCCGTTGCCTGCCTACGGCTCCGCCAACGCCAACACCGCCCGGCACGCGCCGCCACCACCGCAGCCGGTGCAGGACAGCATCGACGACACGCTGATGAGGGAACTCGAAGTGTCGCTGGATCAGCCCCGTTCGGGCGGCCCGGTGGGCAAGCCGGCGGCGCCGCAGTCGCTCGACGACGAGATGACCAAGCTTCTCGGCGAACTCTCCAGTCAGAAGAGATGAGCAACCGCCGGGTCGCTATCCCCGCGGAAAACATCGTCGCCGGTCTACTGGTCTACTGCCGAACCACCTCGTCCGAAGCGCCAAATATCAAGGGTTTACTGCCTTCGCCCGCCCTGAGCGGTGGATGCCGCACCAATAAAATGGCCGGAAAACCGGCCATTTCAGAATCGAGTTCGTTCGATGACAGCCGGCCGTGCGCCGCCGGCCTTGACCTCAGTCGTCGCGATAGACTTTTTCGCGGCGCTCATGCCGCTCCTGCGCTTCGATCGACAATGTCGCGATCGGACGCGCATCGAGCCGCTTCAGCGCGATCGGCTCGCCGGTCTCTTCGCAATAGCCGTAAGTGCCTTCGTCGATGCGCTGCAGGGCGGAGTCGATCTTTGCAATGAGCTTGCGCTGACGGTCGCGGGCCCTGAGTTCGATGGCGCGGTCGGTTTCCGAAGAGGCGCGATCGGCCAGATCGGGGTGGTTGGCGTTCTCTTGCTGCAGGATTTCCAGTGTTTCGCGCGCTTCGCGCAATATGTCATTCTTCCAGGTGACGAGCTTTGAGCGGAAGTAGGATTTCTGCCGCTCGTTCATGAACGGCTCGTCTTCGGAGGGTACGTAATCGGCGGTAACGATGTCGTTCATTCGACTCACCCAAACTGCCCCAATTTTGGCGCCTATATATTCGTCGTCCGACGCCTGCACAAGCGCAATCGGCCGCTGTCTCACGCAATTGTTAAAGTACCCGTCACGCGTCTCTGCGGCCGCGTACGGTCGCTTTGGTACAAAATTCGCCGAGACACGTTCGATCCGGTGGCACATGCTTTCCGAGATTGCCGTGACCCCGGGGGCCGATACGCAAGAGACCTTTGCAGCAAGCAGCATTGGGTGATTCGCCGTGTTGAAGAGCACGGGCCATTGTGCGCAACGCCGTTCTCGTGGCTAATCCCGGGAGGCTTCAGCATTCGGAGGTTGGGTGAGCAGGCTTTATCTGTTGCGACATGCAAAGGCTGGCTGGGCACTGCCCGGCATGCGGGATTTCGATCGCCCGCTCGATGCCTCCGGCCGCGCCGATGCCGAAATGGTGGGGGCCGCCATGCGCTCCCGCCTCTATGTTCCGGACCGGACGCTCTGCTCCAATGCCAAGCGCGCCAAGGAGATGCTGGAAGGCCTGGCCGGCCAGACCGACACCGGCCGGGTTCTGTTCTTCGACGCGCTCTACAGCGCGGACGCGGCCGGGTACCTCCACCTTATCCGCGACAATGGCGGATCAGGCTCATTGCTGGTCATTGGCCACAACCCGATGATGGAAGACCTCACCATGGCAGTTTCGGGCGACGGCGACGAGACCGCGCGGGCCACGCTGAACCATGGGTTCCCGACCGCGGGCCTGGCGGCCGTCCGCTTCGACGGCGATCTTGCCGGCGCCGCCCAAGGCACCGGTTATCTCGAAGCGTTCCTGACGCCGGCCGATCTCTGAAGCCATTTCAAAGCCAGGTTGCAGAGCCTATATCGGACGGACCGAAGTCCGAGAGAGCAAATTTTGGCATCATCGCTGACCACCTTCACCGACGAGGCGAGGATTGCCCTCGACACGCTGTCGGGCCGCGCCACCGGGCTTTTTTCCCCATCGCTGCGCCTCGGCGTGACGGGATTGTCCCGCGCCGGCAAAACGGTGTTCATATCGGCCCTTGTCCACAATTTGATCCATGGCGGCCGCCTGCCGCTGTTCGAGGCGCAGAAATCTGGGCGCATCGCCCGCGCCTTCCTCGAGCAGCAGCCCGACGACGCGGTGCCGCGTTTCCAGTACGAGGACCACATCGCCGCCCTGGTCAACGACCGCGCCTGGCCCGATTCGACGCGTGCCATTTCGGAACTGCGGCTGACCATCGAATATGAATCGGCTTCCGGCTGGAGCCGCATGTTTTCCTCCGGCAGATTGTCGGTCGATATCGTCGACTATCCCGGCGAATGGCTGCTCGATCTGCCGCTGCTCGGCAAATCCTTTGCCGATTTTTCGCACGAAGCCTTCGAAATGGCCGTTCTGCCGGTGCGCGAGGATCTTTCGCAGAGTTGGCGGGCGCTGTCAGCCGGGGTCGACCCGAACGCCGATGCCGACGAGATGACGGCGCGCCGCCTGGCCGAAAGCTTCGCCGCCTATCTGAAGGCCTGCAAGCTCGACGAGCGGGCGCTTTCGACCTTGCCGCCCGGCCGCTTCCTGATGCCGGGCGATCTCGAAGGCTCGCCGGCACTGACCTTCGCGCCCTTGGCCGGGATCGGCGACAGGCGTCCGCGCCCGGGGTCGCTGCACGCCATGATGGACAGGCGCTATGAGGCCTACAAGACGCATGTCGTCAAACCCTTCTTCCGCGAACACATCACCCGCCTCGATCGCCAGATCGTGCTGATCGACGCCATGCAGGCGCTGAACGCCGGCCCCGGCGCCATGGCCGACCTGGAACGCGCGGTAACCGAGATCCTCAGCTGTTTCCGACCCGGCCGGGGCAGCTTCCTCACCGATCTGTTCTCGCGGCGCATCGACCGCATCCTGGTTGCCGCGACCAAGGCCGACCATCTGCATCACGAAAGCCATGACCGGCTGCAGGCGATCGTGCGGCGGCTTGCCGACCGCGCCGTGGCACGGGCGAATTTCACCGGCGCCGATGTCGATGTGGTCGCCATGGCGGCGGTGCGCGCGACGCGCGAAGGCACCGTCAAGCAAGGCCGAGAGACGTTGCCAGTCATTATCGGCACGCCGATCGCCGGCGAGAAGATCAATGGCGCAACCTTCGATGGAAAGACTGAAACAGCCATATTTCCCGGTGATTTACCGGAGAAAATTGATGCGGTTTTTGATCTTTCGGGAGCCGATCACAAGCAGGATGCCGCGGACCCTGCAATCCGCTTCGTCCGTTTCCGTCCCCCAAAGCTAGAACGCACGGCCGAAGGTATCACCCTGTCGCTGCCGCATATCAGGCTCGACCGTGCCTTGCAGTTCCTGATCGGAGATCATCTGGCATGACTGCGCCCCGCAAGCCGGCAGCGTTCCGCATCGAGCCGGAAGCCGAACCAAGGCAAGAGGCGCCGCAGGCGCGCCGTGCCCAGGCCGATGCCCAGCGCAAACCCCGCGCGATGAAGGCCGATGTCGCGATGGTCATCCCGGCGGAAGTCGATGTCTTCGACGAGCCTGACATCATTGCCGCGGAGCCGCCGCCGGCCATCGCCCCCAGGAAGCGTTCGCTGCTCGGCAGCATCTTCTTCGGCGCCTTTGGCGTGCTGGTTTCGCTGGCGGTCGGCCTATGGACCGACCAACTCATACGCGACCTCTTCGCGCGCGCCGAATGGCTGGGCTGGCTGGCGGCGGGCATGGCCGCCATTGCCGTGCTGGCGCTTGTGGTTATCCTGATTCGCGAATTCCTGGCGATCGCCCGCCTCGCCGAGGTCGAAAAGCTGCAGAAGCGTGCGCTCGACGCGATCGCCCGCGACGATCCCAAGGCGGCACGATCGGTCGTCGACGAATTGTCGGCCTTTGTCGCGGCCAAACCCGAAACCGCGGCCGGCCGGCGCACGTTGGCCGAACTGCGCGGCGAAATCATCGACGGCGGCAATCTCGTGCGTCTGGCCGAGGCTGAAATTCTCGGACCACTCGATGCCAGGGCGAAGGTGATGATTCTCGAAGCCGCCAAACGCGTTTCGCTGGTGACGGCGGTCAGTCCCCGCGCACTGGTCGATGTGGCCTATGTGGTGTTCGAGGCGGGGCGGCTCATTCGCCGCCTGTCGGAACTCTATGGCGGACGGCCCGGAACGCTGGGTTTCTTCCGCCTGGCGCGCAGCGTGCTGGCGCATCTGGCGGTTACCGGCTCGATCGCGGTCGGTGACAGTTTCGTCCAGCAGATCGTCGGCCACGGCCTGGCCGCGCGCCTTTCGGCCAAGCTTGGCGAGGGCGTCGTCAACGGCATGATGACGGCGCGCATCGGCATCGCCGCGATGGAGACGGCGCGACCCCTGCCCTTCAGCGCCGCCAAGCGTCCCGGATTGGGCGACTTCCTCTCGGCGCTGACATCGTTCGCAACCAGGAAAGACGGTGAAACGACCCCATCCGGCAAGTGAGCCGGGCTGAAGTGTCTGGATCTTCGGAATTGTTACCGGACTGCTTTGCGGCGGCCCCGCGGTGACGAAGCATTAACCAATCTTGTTCATGGTCAGACGGGTTCCAAACAGCATCTTTGTTGCCGGGTGTCGTCGATGAAAAGCGTAATTCTATCCAGCGTCCTGCCCTTGGCAACGGTGATTACGGCAGTCGTCGGCATTGCCGGAGTGGCCTCTGCGGCGGAGCCGGACAAGCAGTTCTTCCAGTCCGCCGAAGGCAAGTGGATCGGTCCCGGCGAAATCGTCGCCGGCAAATACAAAGGCACGAAGTTCAACTGCAGCTTCACCGGCTCGACGCCCGACGGCAAGGTCGGCATGTCGCTCGACGGCGGCTGTCGGGTCGGCATGTTCACCCAACCGATGTCGGCCAAGATCGAGCGCAAGGGCCGTGAGGGCTACAAGGGCAGCTTCATGGGTGGCGCGACCGGTTCCGGCCTCGACATCATCGGCGGCAACGTCGTCGATCCCCGCAAGGTGGTCTTCACCATCAACCGCAACCAGCTGCGCGGCGTCATGCAGGCTCGCATCCCTGACGACAATTCGATGACGGTGACTATTGCCGTGCGCGTCGACGACCAGCTGGTGCCGGTGATCGGCATGAGCCTGAAGCGCGTCGACGCGGTCGAAGTCGGCTCCATCGCGCCGAACTGAACAATTCAAAAGAAAAGGCGGCGACCCAACGGTCGCCGCCTCGTTTGATCCAATCGAATCAGGGCGTTAGCCTTTGATCGTGGCCGTCAGTTCGTCATAGGCCTTGCAGGCGTCGGCCAATGTCGTAGCGCCCTGATACTTGGTTGTCACCGCCTGGACCTTGGCCGTCAGATCAGCCGCTTTGGACGGGTCCTTGGTAATCGCTTCCTGAAGTGCTGCAGCCATGTCCTGCGCCTTCTTGGTCGCGATTTCCGCCGTGCACTCGGGCGCCTTCGAGCAAGCCGAACCGGCAAGCACCGCCAGGCCGACGGCAACAAACAAAAACTTCTTCATGTCAGTCATCTCCTCAAAAAGGGCGCGACTTGATCGTCGATCACCCTCCAATGGCCGAAGCCGAGCGTCCTTAGCCTTCGATTGCGGCAAGGTGCAACGTGTTCCCGGCCTCAACTTGTGTATCGCGCCTGCAACATCGGCGGCGGCCCGGATTCAGGCTATTTTATCAGCGGCAGCAAAGTTCAGCTGCGCGGCTGCAGCAGCGCCAAGACGGCGGTCGATGCGGCAAGGATAGCAGTCAGAGTCAAAGGCCCAGTCGCGCCATAGGTGTCCACGACATAGCCGCCGACAACCGCGCCGATGGTGATGGCAATTTGGAAAGAGGTGACCATCAGGCTGCCCGCTGCCTCCAGCGCATCAGGCGCCGCGCGCGACATATTGGTCGGCAGCACCACCGGCGCCATGCCAAAGGCGAAACCCCACAGCGTAACGAAGCCGAAGGCAACGCCGATATGCGAGCCCCAAAGCACCAAAGTAAGTGCCGCAACCGCCATCAACGCTGCGGTGACTGCGAGGGCCATGTGGATGTTGGTGTCGGCCATGCGGCCGCCGGCAACATTACCGATCACGGCAGCGATGCCAAACCCGAGCAGAGCCAGGGCAATCGGTCCGGTTGTAAGGAGTGTCACCTGTTCGAGGAAGGGACGCACATAGACCGAGCCGGCAAAATGCCCCGTCATCAGCAAAACAATAGCCAGCATGCCGAGTTGGATGCCGCGCCGCCGGGTCAGCCGAAATACATCTGCAAGGCTGTTGCTTGCCGTTGCAGGCAAGGTCGGCAGGCTGAGAAACTGCAGCAGCATGGCAAGCGCGGCCAGCCCCGCCGTCATGGCCATGGCACTGCGCCACCCTATCCAGTCACTGATCAGCGCGCCCATCGACGGTGCGGCAATGGTGGCAAGCGAGACGCCGAGGGTGACGATCGCCATGCCCCGACCTGTCGCATTGGCGCCAACCAGCCTCGCCACGACGGCGACCGAAAGTGCCCAGAAAGCGCTGAGAGCGATGCCCAGCCCGGCCCGGCCCAACAGCAACAGCCAGAAATCGGTCGCCAGCGCCGCCAGGATATTGGAACCGACCGCAAGGGCGCTGAGACCAACCAGCACCGCCTTGCGGTTCAAGCGGCCGATGAGAACATTGCTCAACATGGCCGTCACGGCGCCGACGGAAGCGGTGGCGGTGACGACCTGGCCGGCCGTCCCCTCGCTGATGCCGAGATCGCGTGCCATTGGCGTCAGCAGACCTGCGGGCAGGAATTCGGCAGACACCAGGGCAAAGCTGGTGGCCGCCAATGAAATGACCGCGAACCAAGTGGCTGCGCTCCACGCGGCTGGTGCATCGGCATCAAGGCTAATCGCGGCGTCTTCAAGCTGTAATGTTGTGTCAGTCACGGAAAGATCTCCAAAGCTTGGAGGTCTTAAATAGGCGAGTCCGCTCGGATGATATGTATCTTAGAATCCGAAATTCATATCCATTCGTCCGGGAATTGTGCGACGCACAACGCCAGGCGAGACATTGGTGATGCGCTTGAACGCGCGCGCGAAGGATGCCTCGGAATCATAGCCCAAACGGGTAGCGACTTCGGCAACCGACAAGCCGTTTTGGCCCAGCAATTCGCGGGCAAGCTGCATACGCAGGCGGGCGAGATAGTGTGCGGCACCCTCTCCCAATACCGCACTGAAACGCTCGGCGAAAATCGAACGCGATTGGCCTGCCACGCCGGCCAGGCTTCCCAGCGTCCAGTTGTGGCCGGGGTCGCGGTGCATGGCCGCCAAAGCGCGGCCTATATGGGGGTCGCGGATGGCTGCGAGCCAACCGGTGGTCGAGGCTCCGTTGCAATTGACCCAGCAGCGTATGAGCCGGGCCGTTAGCAAGTCGGCCATACGCGACAGAATCGTGGCGCTGCCCATCTGCGGTTGCGAGGCCTCCACCGTCATGGCCGCCAGCAAAGGACCGACGACCGGGTCATTGCCGGCCACGTCGCAACCCTTGATGACAGGCGGCATCAACGTGATCAATGGGTTGAGCGCATAGGAGTCCAAGGCCATGGAGCCGCAGAAAAGGGTGCTCGTCGCTCCCGTTCCTTGCCGTACCACTTCGCAGACGTTGCCCCCCAACTTGATCACCTGGCAACCTTCGAGCGAGTCCCCTGCAACGTCCGGCGCGCTGGCCAGCCGATGGGCGATGCCTTGCGGCAGCAGCACCAGATCGCCATCGCGCAACTCCTGCCAGCCTTGCGATTCAGTATGAATCCAGCACGGGCCCTGGCCGACAAAGTGAAACCGAAGCAGCTGTTGTTGCGGAAAGTCTATGCTCCATGGGTGCCGGAGCTCGCAGCGACCATAGTTGACACCACTCAAGCGAAAGTCTTGTAAAACTTCGCTGAGCGCATCCATCGGGATATGTGGCGTCGAAGACGGCCGGGACGAATAGTCAGGCATATACGAGATATAGATGCCGAACGTCCGACAGGCAAGCGGGGACCGTTGTTCCACCAGGGGAATCGCTGCAACGGCACCCTACCTTTCCCGGCAGATTTCTCGCCTTGCCTCCCGCTCCAACTGCATGCAAGGAGTGCTGTGAGACACAGGGACAAGAGGCATGGCGGCGGAAGCATCGGGCAGTGATCTGGTTCAGGTGGTGGCGCTGCTTGCTGCCGGTGTCGTCGCCGTTCCCATTTTCAAGCGCATGGGCCTCGGCTCGATCCTCGGCTATCTGGCCGCCGGCGTGGTGATCGGCCCGTTCGGCCTCGGCGTCTTTTCCGAATCGGAAGCCATTCTTCATGTCGCCGAACTCGGCGTTGTGATGTTCCTGTTCATCATCGGGCTGGAAATGCAGCCATCGCGGCTCTGGGGCCTGCGCCGTGAGATATTCGGCCTCGGCGCCCTGCAGGTCGGCGTCTGCGCGCTGCTGCTGACCGGTGTCGGCATGGCTGGAGGGTTTCCGATCGCACAATCCTTCGTCGCCGGCGCCGGCTTCGTGCTGACTTCGACAGCGATCGTCATGCAACTTCTCGAGGAACGCGGTGAAATCGCCGCCCCGAAAGGCCAGCGCATCGTATCGGTCCTGCTGTTTGAAGACCTAGCCATCGTACCGCTGCTGGCCCTGATCGCGTTCCTGGCGCCCGGTGGGGCCGACACCAGCCTGTCGGAGCGGCTGACCGAGGTCGGCATCGGGCTCGCCGCGATCGTCGGCCTGGTGGTGGCAGGCCGCTATCTGCTCAATCCGTTCTTCCGCATCCTGGCGGATGCCCGTGCCCGCGAGGTGATGACGGCGGCAGCGCTCCTGGTCGTTCTCGGATCCGCCCTCGCCATGCAGCTCAGCGGCCTGTCGATGGCGATGGGTGCCTTCCTGGCCGGCGTGCTTTTGTCCGAATCGACCTTCCGCCATCAGCTCGAAGCTGACATCGAACCCTTCCGCGGCATCCTGCTCGGTCTGTTCTTTCTCGCGGTGGGCATGTCGCTCGACCTGCATGTGGTCGCGGCGAACTGGCGGCTGATCGCCGTCTATGTCGTCGCCTACATGGTGATGAAGGCGTTCGGTATCTACATCGTCGCCCGCATCCTGAAATCAGGCCACCGCGAAGCGCTGGAGCGCGCGGTCTTCATGGCACAAGGCGGCGAATTCGCCTTTGTCCTCTACTCGGCGGCCGCGGCGGTCGGCATCATCGACGGCAACGCCAACGCGACGCTGACGGCGATCGTCATCATCTCCATGGTGCTGACGCCGCTGGCGATCATCGCCTTGCGCTATCTGACGCCGCGCGACGAGCAGTCGCTCGACGGCGTCGATGTCGCCGATGGCCTGACCGGCAGCGTGCTGGTCATCGGCTTCGGCCGCTTCGGCCAGATCGCGAGCCAGCCGCTGCTGCTGCGCGGCATCGACGTCTCGATCATCGACAATGATGTCGAAATGATCCAGGCGGCGGCCGATTTCGGCTTCAAGGTCTACTATGGCGACGGCACGCGACTGGACATCCTGCATGCCGCCGGTGCCGGCCGGGCGCGCGCCGTGCTGATCTGCGTCGACAAGGCCGATGTGGGTGTTCGCATCGCCCAGCTGATCAAGGCCGAATTCCCACTGCTCACAGTGCTGGCCCGCGCATTCGACCGTGGAACGGCGCTGCAGCTCATTCGTGCCGGCGTCGACTACCAACTGCGCGAAACCTTCGAATCCGCACTTGTTTTCGGTGGCTCGGCACTGGAATCGCTGGGCGTCGACCCCGAAGACGTGGCTGAAACGATCGAAGACGTCAGGCGCCGCGACACCGATCGCTTCGAAACCCAGCTTGCCGAAGGCATTCGCGCCGGACAGCGCTTCCTGAGAGGCAATATCGGCACGCCGATTCCGACACCGCTCTCCACGCCGCGCCGGCCTGGTCAGGCACTCAATGAAGAAACCGCGGGTGTGCTGCACAAGTCCGAACCCGCCGATTGAGCAAGGAACTATGCATGGAATTGGACAGCCGGGCCCTATCGGTCACCAAATTCTGGCGCGATGCCGGCGAGGATGCCTGGTTCGAGAAGAACGAAGCATTCGATGCCGAGTTCCGCGACCGCTTTCTCGGCCTGCACTATGCCGCCGCTCGGCGTGAATGCGACGACTGGCTGGAACATGCCGAAGGCGCGCTGGCGCTGATGATCCTGCTCGATCAGTTTCCGCGGAACTGTTTTCGCGGCACCGGCCATATGTACGCGACCGATCCGCTCGCCAGATATTTCGCAGAGAGGGCGGTCGCGGCCGGCCATGACCTGGCACTCGAGGAAGAACTCCGCGTTTTCCTCTACCTGCCGTACGAGCATTCGGAACTGCTGGCCGACCAGGACATTTCGGTCGAGCTGACGCAGGCCAGGGCCGAGCCCTACCTGAAATACGCTGTCGAACACCGCGATATCATTCAGCATTTCGGCCGTTTTCCGCATCGAAACAAGATGCTTGGCCGCGAAACCACGGTGCAGGAGCAGGCGTTCCTGGATGGTGGCGGCTTCTCTGGCTGAAGATCCGGCTACTGCCTCGTCCGGACCTCAGGCCAGCCACCAATCCCGGCCGGACGACAATCGCTCGATGCCTGAGGTATCGACGGCGACCAGGCGGTCGGTGATGCTGCGGCCGCTGACAACCAGGCTGGGCGCGATCTCGGCCAGCGGCGCCAGCACGAAGGCGCGCTCCAGCATGCGCGGATGCGGCACCTCCAGCCCGGTCTCGTGGATGACGCGGTCGCCGAACACCAGAATGTCGATGTCGATCAGCCGCGGCCCCCAGCGCTCCTCGCGCACCCGCTTCAGCTTGCGCTCCGCATCGAGGCAGAGGTCGAGCAAGGCACGCGGTGCAAGCACGGTGGAAATCTCGGCGGCCGCATTGAGAAAATCCGGCTGATCGAGCTTGCCCCAGGGCGGCGTGCGATAAAGCGACGAGACGCCGGTGACGCGCGTATCCGCGTCGGCATCCAGCATTCGCAGCGCCGCGCCCATGGATTTCGCCGGATCGCCAAGATTGCCGCCAAGGCTGAGATAAACGGTACTATTCGGGCCAGACAACGGTCACCTCGACATAATCGAGCACGCCGGGCACCGGTGCGTTCGGCTTGCGCACCGTGATCTCGGCTTTCTTTATCTGCGGAAAACGCGCCGTCAGCGCACGGGCCACTTCGAGCGCCAGCGACTCGATCAGAAAACGGCGCTGCCCGGTGATGATCTTTTCAATGACGGTGAATGCAATGCCGTAATGGACCGTATCCTCGATGGAATCCTCGGCAAGCGCCCGGCCCGGATCGACGGTGAGAACGGCATCGACATAGAAGCGCTGGCCGAGCCTTTCCTCCTCGTCCAGCACGCCGTGCCGGGCAAAGAAAGCGCAGTTCTTCATGCGGATGACATACATCGCTCAGTTTCTCGCCCGGTCCGTCTGACGCGCCAGCATAGCATCCGCAAGCGCCAAAGCGTCCACGTTGAATGCGACATCGTGGACGCGAAACAGATCGGCGCCCTGGAGCCTCAATATAACGCTGGTCGCCGCTGTTCCGACCCCTCTGTCGGCGGCATCACGGCCGGTGACCGTGCCGATGAAGCGTTTTCGCGACGTACCGACCATCAGCGGCAAGCCGAGTGCATGCAATTCCGAAAAGCGTGCCATTAGGTCGAGATTTTCCTTCGCCGTCTCCTTGGCGAATCCGAAACCGGGATCGAGCACGATATGATCGTCGGCGATGCCGTTCTGGCGGACGATTTCCAGCGACTTTCGCAGGAACGTCAATTGATCGGCAATCACATCCGGCAGTTTCTGGCGATCCCGCCCGGTATGCATGATGACAAGCCCGGCGCCGGTGTCGGCGGCGACACGCGCAATATCGGGCTCGCGCTGCAAACCCCATACATCGTTGACGATATGAGCGCCGGCGGCAACCGCCAGCCGCGCCGTGTCGGCGCGATAGGTGTCGACCGAAATCAGCACCTCACTCACGCCCGCCAGCGCTTCGATCACAGGCAGGATGCGGTCCTGTTCCTGACTGGCCGATACCGCGGCAGCACCTGGGCGCGTCGATTCTCCGCCGACATCGACGACCAGTGCCCCTTCCCCGATCATGCGGCGCGCCTGGGCCAGCGCCTTTTCAGGGGCGTCGAACTGGCCGCCATCGGAAAAGCTGTCGGGCGTGACATTGAGGATGCCGACGACCACGGCCTTGCCGCCAAGGTCGAGATGGCGTCCATGCGCCAACTGCCATCGCCTGGCCGTCATTGCTCATCGACCATGGAGTTCATCAATCATGTGTGATCCCTGGCGGATCAATTTCATTGCGCCGGCAACGGCCGTAAAGCAAGGTGGTCGAAGAGGCAACATGATGAAACGATCCATGCTTGGCATGAAAAAACCGTCCCTGTGCGTGAAACAATCCTTGGCTTGCGCGCTGCTGCTCGCCATGACCCCGCTTCCGGCGGCTGCCGCCAATCTCGTCAAGACGTACAGCTATTTCGCCATCGGCGGCAGCACGCTCGACGACATCGAGGCACAACTCTCCAAACGCGGGCCGGAGGTGAAAAGCACCGGCACCCGGCACCCGGGCGCCACGCAAATGGCCTTCACCACCCGTATCAGCTATGCGCAGACACCGAGTTCCTGCCGAATCGCCGACGCGGTGGTGACCGTCAAGGTGAAGGTGATCCTTCCCGAGTGGCGCCGCCCGCGCAAGGCCGATGCCGATGTCAGGCTGTTCTGGGATACGCTGTCCGCCGACATCAAGCGCCATGAGGAGCGCCATGTCGAAATCGCCAAGAACCATGGCGGCGAACTCGAAGAGGCCTTGAAGGCCACCTACCCGCAAAAGAACTGCGACGCCGCCAAGGCCAAGGCGGCCGCGATCACCGCGGCTGTCCTGGCCAGGCACGACCGCGCCCAGCTTCAGTTCGACCGCGTCGAAAGCGTCAATTTCGAAAGCCGCATCCTGCGGCTGCTGCGCTACCGCATGGAGCGCATCGGCAACGGCCGACTGCCGCCGGCCTGAACGCACCCGAACTGAAGCCAAATTCGCCGAAGCGTAGTGCCAGATTCGAAAAACTTTCGAGCCGCTGTCGAAACCGGCCTATATGGGACGACATATATCAGGCTCGCCAGACGCGAGCATAAAACACCAATGCGATCCGAACGGTCGAGAAACCGGAACGGCTGAACAGCGCCGGTCAAATCGCAAGCTTATGGATGAACGATCATGGACCAGGCTGTCGATAACAAAACGATGGCGGAAACCGGCACGCCGATAACAGAGAGCGAAAAGAACGCCATTATCGGCGGCGTGCTGTTGTCGATGCTGTTGGCGGCACTCGATCAGACCATTGTCGCGCCGGCCATGCCGACCATCGGGCATGCGCTCGGAAACGCACACTATCTGCCATGGATCGTCACCGGTTATCTCCTGACCGCTACCGCCGTGGCCCCGCTCTACGGCAAGATTTCCGATGTCTACGGACGCCGGCCAACCGTCTATGCCGCGATCCTGATCTTTTTGGCGGGATCGCTGGTCAGTGCGATGGCTCCCAACATGTTTGTGCTGGTTGTCGGGCGGGCGATCCAGGGCGCCGGCGGCGGCGGCTTGTTCGCTTTGACGCAGACCGTCGTCGGCGATCTCGTTCCGCCGCGCGAGCGGGCACGCTATGCCGCCTGGTTCTCCGGCACATGGGCCGTCGCCAGCGTTGCCGGTCCGTTGCTCGGCGGCACTTTCGCCGAGCACCTGCACTGGTCACTGATCTTCTGGATCAACATTCCGCTTGGTGTTCTTGCGATGGCGATCATCAACAAGCCGCTCAAGAAACTGCCCGTTGCCGCAAAGCGCCATCGTATCGACGCCCTGGGCGCGTTGCTTCTGATCATTGCCACGGCGCTGCTGCTGCTCGCATTGAACTGGGGCGGCAGCGCCTATCCCTGGATTTCGCTTGAAGTCATCGGCGTTCTCTGCGGTTCGGCGATTTTCTGGGGCGCTTTTGCCTTGCGGCTTATGCGAGCCGCCGAGCCGCTCATCTCGCTTGAAGTGCTTGGCAATCCAATCGTTCTGGCAGGCACGCTTTCGATGTTCCTGCTTCAGGCCGCAAGCGTCGGCATGGCTGTGTACCTGCCCGTCTATCTTCAGGCGGTGCTCGGCCTGTCGGCAGCAGAGTCGGGCATCGCGATGCTTGGGCTTCTGCTGGGGACCGTCGGCGGCGCGGCATTCAGCGGGCGCATGATACCGCATTTCACCCACTACAAGCGCATTGCAATGGTGGGCGTCGTCTTCAGCATGCTGTGCCTCTGCCTGCTGGCCGTCGTCGCAGGATATGCAACGCTGCTGGAGGTAGAGGTCTTGACGATCTGCATCGGGTTTGGAACCGGAACGACGTTTCCGGTCACCACCGTGTCGGTCCAGAACGCCGTCGATCGCGTGCATCTCGGCGTCGCGACGGGCGTGCTGACATTCCTGCGTTCGCTTGGCAGTGCGCTTGGTGTCGCGATGCTCGGCGCGGTCGCTCTGGGCTACGGCCTGCCGCTTGCCGGTGAAGGCGTGCGGATCGTGGGCCATAGCGCGACGGTCGAGCCGTTCGTGATGATCTTTGCCGTCGCCGCCGCTACATTGCTGCTGGGGCTGATCACGCTGACGCTGATGCCCGAAAAGGAGCTTCGCGGTTACGCCGACAATGCGGCGCCCATCCTCGCCGAGTAAGCTTCAGCCGGAGACGCCGAGCTTCTTCTGCAGGCTGGTCGAGGAGGTCGTGTACTGGAAAACGATGCGCTCGCCGGGGCTGATGATGCGCTTGGCGGCCTGCGCCATCAGCGCCACTTCGTGGAAGCCCGACAGGATCAGCTTCAGCTTGCCCGGATACCAGTTGATGTCGCCGACCGCGAAGATACCAGGCACCGATGTCTGGAACTTCTCGGTATCGACCGGAATAAGGTTCTCGTGAAGGTTGAGACCCCATTCCGCGATCGGTCCGAGCTTCATGGTCAGGCCGAAGAACGGCAGCATGCGCGTGCAAGGCACCTCGACATCGCCGTCCGGTCCCTTGATGGTGGCCGATGACAGTTGGCCGTCGGCACCGGTCAATCCGGTCACCTGCCCGACCTGGAATTCCAGCTGCCTCATTTCCTGCATGGCATACATCTTGTTGACGCTGTCGGGGGCGGCACGGAACTCGGGCCGCCGGTGCACCAGCGTCACGCTCTTTGCCACTGGCTGCAGGTTCAGCGTCCAGTCGAGTGCCGAGTCGCCGCCGCCGACGATAACGAGGTCATGGCCGCGAAAATCCTCCATCCGGCGCACCGAATAGAAGACACTCTTGCCTTCATAGGGCTCTATGCCGGGGATCGGCGGACGCTTGGGCTGGAAGGAGCCGCCGCCGGCGGCAATCACCACCACCTTGGCCTCGAACACCTCATTTTCGTCGGTGGTGACGCGAAAACTGCCGTCCTCCAGTTTTTCCAGGCTGGAAACCATTCGGTTGTAGCTGAAATCAGGCTTGAACGGCGCGATCTGCTCGAGCAATTTGTCGACCAGCCCCTGCGCCGAGATCGAAGGCCAGCCTGGAATGTCGTAGATCGGCTTTTCCGGATAGAGCTCCGCGCACTGGCCGCCCGGCCGATCCAGAATGTCGATCAGGTGGCACTTCATGTCGAACAAGCCGAGCTCGAACACGGCAAACAGGCCGACCGGCCCTGCCCCGACAATAAGCACGTCTGTCCTGGTGGTCTCGGTCATGCGATGTGCCTCGCTGCGAAGAGAGCAGGACACTGCATGACCAATGCTCCGCTGCCAAGCCGCAGCGGGAAAAATCAGTTGGCAAAGATCCTGCGCTTATCCCTGGCGGGCGGGCACGCGGACAACCAGGCCGTCAAGCGCATCGCGGACCTTGATCTGGCATGACAGGCGCGAGTTGGGCTGGACGTCGTAGGCGAAGTCCAGCATGTCCTCTTCCATCGCTTCCGGCTCGCCGACTTCAGCCGTCCAGGCTTCGTCGACATAGACGTGACAGGTGGCACAGGCGCAGGCACCGCCGCATTCGGCTTCGATCCCGGGCACGGCGTTGCGGATCGCGTTTTCCATGACCGTAGAGCCGTTCTCGGCGTCCATGTCGAAATGCGTGCCGTCATGGGCAATGAAAGTCAGCTTGGTCATTTGTCACCTGAAGGGAGTTCCAGCCGAGATAATCACTCCGGCTGACAAGTCAACTGCCGCATGAAAGCGCCGCCCGATGACGTTTTTCCGCAAATCGGGTTCGGCGCGGATTCAGCGGTTGATGGCGGCGATGAAATCGCGCACTTCGTCGATCAGCGTGCCAAGCCGCTTGAGCGTCTGGCCGTCTTCCGGCCGGTGCTCGATCTCGGTGGCGCAATCGGCGATGGCAAAGGCGCCGACGCCCCGTGCCGAACCCTTTAATCCATGGGCGAGCAGAAGCCGGTCCTTGATGTCGGCGTCGACTATTCTGTCGCGCACGGACAGCGCCTGCTGTACAAACAGCGCCAGCACCTCTTGCTCAAGGCTGCGGTCGCCCATCGTCTGGCGGGCAAGGTGTGCCAAATCGACCGGCCGTGACCGCCTTGGTCCGGATACGTCGCCCCCGGGCATTGAGAAGGCAATGCCGCTTTCGCCACGCATAAACTCGAACTCCGTTTCTTCGATTCGCCCAAAAACCTAGGCGAATCCAATGGACAACGGGTTAATGAATGGCCGGGAAAAATGTTGCCAAAGCGGCGCCCAAATCACAGTTCCGTTAACCTTATATTTAAAGTTTTACGTATCCCGCGGAATGCATGTTTTCTTTACCCCCCTGTGTCATTACGATACGAGGGGTCCATTTTCAGCCTCCTGCGCGGGGCAAGACAAACAGAATTATAAGCCCGCGGCAGCTAGTACAGGGTAGCGAAGGCATGGCAAAGAAACCAACGACGACGAGAACTCTCGACAGCGACGTGGCCAGGGAACTGGAAAAGGCGCTCGATCTCGACCTCAGCAACGAGATCGGCAGCGGCGACCTCGACATCGCGGCTTCGATGGAGGATCTGGAAGCTCAGATATCCCAGGCGGCCGACGAGCTGGCGCGCGAGGGACGCAATCATAAGCCGGAACAAAACCCGGAGCCTGTGGTCAATCAGAACCACGCCGCGAAACCCGCGCCCAAGGCCAAGCCTGCCGAATTGCGCCCCGTGGAACCGCGCAATGGCGCCCAGCCCGCGGGTTTCGCGCCGGCCAATGACGATCGCCAGAAGGACTACAAGACGCTTCTGCACAGCCTCAACAGGCGTGCCTCGAACACCATTTACTGGGTCGTCGCCTTCGTTTCGCTCGCCTGGTTCGCCGGCGCCGGCGGTTTGGCCAATCTGCTTTTCGGACCGAGCATCTGGAGAATCCGTACGCTCGACCAGTTCCTTGCCCGTCCGGAACTGATCGGCCTCGCCGTCGCGGCCATCGTGCCCGTCATCCTGTTCTGGGCCTTCGCCGCCATGATTCGCCGCGCCCAGGAAATGCGCATCGCCGCACAGTCCATGACCGAAGTGGCCTTCCGCCTGACCGAGCCGGAAAACCTTGCCCAGGATCGCGTCATGATGATCGGCCAGGCCGTTCGTCGCGAGGTCGCGGCCATGGGCGAAGGCATCGAACGCACACTTGCCCGCGCCGTCGAACTGGAAACGCTTGTCCACAGCGAAGTCAACCAGATCGAACGCTCCTATTCCGAGAATGAATCCCGCATCCGTTCGCTGGTCGACGGGCTCGGCAGCGAGCGCGAAGCCGTCGTCACCCATGCCGAGCGCGTCCGCGCCTCGATCACCGGCGCGCATGAGACGCTGAAGGACGAGATCGGCGCCGCCTCCGACATCATCCGCGACTCGATCCTCAATGCATCGACCAAATTGTCGATGACGATCACCAATTCCGGCGACACGCTCATCGACCGCATCAACGAAAGCTCGATGTCGATCTTCGATTCGGTAGAAGGCCGGCTCGATTCGATCACCGACCGGCTGTCGACCTCGGGCGAGGCCTTCGCCAGCCTGCTCGACACCCGCATTGCCAAGCTGACGGACACCACGGACGGCCTGACGCGGTCCTTGACCGATCTGCTGGACGATCGCACCACCGGCATGGTGTCACTGCTCGGCGGCGCCGCACGCACCCTCAATTCCGAATTCGAGGCCAGCCTCAACGGCATCGAGCGCACGCTCGCCGAACGCGGCCAGGCACTGATCAGCGAGTTCCAGACCCGCGCCGAGGCGCTCGACACCGGAACGCAGAAGCTCAATGCGGCACTCGAGGCCCGCGCCCGCCAGATCAACGAAACGCTGGTCGAGCGCGCCCGTGAAATCGCGCACACCTTCGCCGAGAGCAAGGACACGCTGTCGGCGATGATCGATCAGGGCAAGACCCAGATCGGCGCCGACATGGCCGACATCGTCACCTCGACCTCCTCCATGCTCGAAGCCCGCGCCAGCGACTTCGCCGGACGCATGGAAGCCGCCCGCCACGTCGTGTCGCGTTCGTTCGACAGCGACATCCAGCGGCTCGCCGACGCCCGCGTCGGCATCGAGGAAGCTGTCGAGAACCACAGCAGGAAACTGTCCGAAAGCCGCGAACGCATGGCCGCGGCCATGGAGGCCGACCTGGCGAAGTTCGCCGAGGGCCGCGCCGGCATCGATGCGGCGGTGACCAACCAGGTGCAGAAGCTGGCCGAAGGCCGCAGCCTGATCTCGCGCGCTCTCGAAGAGGATCTGCGCAAGGTCAATGAATCGCGGGCGGCCATCGATGCGTCGCTCGGCAGCCATCTCGAAAGGTTGGAAGAAGGCCGCAACAGGCTCTCCACTGCCCTAAACGAAGACTCCGGTAAACTGGTGCAAGCCCGTACGATCATTGATGAAATGGTCGCTGGCCATGTCGGCAAGCTCGCCGAGGGCCGCAACATCCTGTCGCGCGCCTTGGAAGCCGACCTCGGCAAACTGTCCGACAGCCGCGCCGACATTGACGGTCTGGTCGCCGGTCAGGTGGAAAAGATCGCCGAAGGCCGCGCCGTGCTCGCCAGGGCGTTGGAAAACGACATCGTCGGCATCAAGAGCCTCATCGAAACCCATTCCGCCAAACTGGCGGAAGACCGCACGCAGCTTTCCCATTCGCTCGACAATGATCTGTCCGGCATACGCGGCCTGATCGAAAGCCATTCGGGACGGTTGGCCGAGGACCGCGGCCTGCTGTCGCAGACGCTCGAAGCCGACCTTGCCAAGCTGGCCGAGAGCCGCTCGAGCATCGACGGTCTGGTCGCCGGTCAGGTCGAAAAGCTGGCCGAAGGCCGCGACATTCTCAAGCGCGCCCTGGAATCCGACCTGAACACGATCAAGGGCGTTATCTCAAGTCAGTCGGAAAAGCTGGCCGAGGACCGCGGTCAGCTTTCCCGGGTCCTGGAAGCCGACCTGCAGAATGTGAACAGCGTCATCGCCGATCACATGAACAAGCTTGTCCAAGACCGCTCCGCCCTGTCCAGGGCCCTTGAGGACGATCTCGCCAAGCTGGCCGACAGCCGCTCCAGCATCGACGGGCTGGTTGCCGGTCAGGTCGAGAAGTTGTCCGAGGGTCGCGACATCCTGCGGCGTGCCCTTGAATCCGACCTCAATGCAATCAAGGGCACCATTGCCGACCAGTCGCAGAAGCTGGTCGATGACCGGGCACAGTTCGCCCGGGCACTCGAGGCCGATCTCGAAAGCGTCAACGGCCTGGTCAACAGCCATTCCGAAAGGCTCGTCCAGGATCGTTCAACGCTGTCGAAAGCGCTTGAAGCCGACCTCGAAAATGTCGGCGGCCTCGTCAACAGCCACGCGGAAAGGCTTGTCCAGGAGCGCTCGACCCTGTCGAAGGCGCTCGAGGACGATCTCGCCAAGCTGGCCGAGAGCCGCTCCAGCATCGATGGCCTGGTCGCCGGCCAGGTCGAGAAGCTCGCCGAAGGCCGCGATGTTCTCAAGCGTGCGCTGGAAGCCGATCTGGCCAAGCTGGCCGAAAGCCGCTCCAGCATCGACGGCCTGGTCGCGGGCCAGGTCGAGAAACTGGCCGAGGGCCGCGACATTCTCAAACGCGCCCTCGAAGCTGACCTGCAGAAGCTGACCGAAAGCCGCAGCGATATCGACGACGTCATCGCCGGACATGTCGGCAAGCTGTCCGAAGGCCGCAATATGCTGACCCGCGCGCTGGAAGACGATCTCGGCAAGCTCGCCGAGACCCGCAAGGACGTCGACCGCTCGCTGTCGGGCCACATCGACCAGATCGCCGCCAGAAGCTCGGACATCTCTGCCGCGATTGCGGGAGATGTCGAGAAGATCGAGCAGGCGTTCAGCCGTCAGACCGGCATCATCGAGGAGCGCGCCGGCACCATGGAGCGTGCGCTCTCGACAGGCGTCGACAACGTCCGCGCCGTCCTCGAGAAGAGCGCCGTGTTTGTCGCCGGCGCCCTGCGCGAGAAGGTGCTGGAAGTCACCAGCACCCTGCACGAGCAGGCCGGTGCCGCGTTCAGCGACGCCGACCGCAAGATCGCCGAGCGCGCCGAGCAGACCTCCGCCGCCCTTTTGGCGCGGGCCGAAGACATCGCCCGCACCTTCGAGGATGCAGACCGTCGCCTGCACGCCCGTGCGGAAGATACGTCGAGCGCCTTGCTTGCCCGTGCGGACGACACGTCCAGCTCGCTGCTGGCCCGCGCCCATGAAACCGCCGATCAACTGGCTGCTCGCGCAAGCGAGATCGCCGGCACCTTCGAAGCGGCGGACCAGAAGCTCGCCGCCCGCGCCCAGGAAACCGCCGATCAGCTGACCGCCCGGGCTCAGGACACCGCCGATCATCTGGCAGCTCGTGCAAGCGAGATTGCAGGCACGTTCGATGCCGCCGACCAGAAGCTGGTCGCCCGCGCCATCGAAACGGCCCAGTCGCTGGCCGCGCGCGCCGGCGACATCCTGCGCAACTTCGAAGGCGCCGACCAGCGGCTCGGCATGCGCATCGGCGAATCGGCCGAAGCGCTTGCCGCACGCGCATCGGACCTTGGCCGCATCTTCGATGCCGCCGACCAGCAGCTCGTCTCGCGCATCGCCGAAGGTTCGGAAGCGCTGTCGAGCCGTGCTTCGGAAATCGGCCGTATCTTCGACGACGCGGATCAGCGCCTGGTGTCGCGCATCGCCAGCAGCACCACCACGATCGGCGAGCATGCCGAGACCATCGTCGGTGCCTTTGCCGATACCGAGCAAAGGGTCGCCGAACGCGCCAGGCGGACCGGCCAGGACATGGCCGTGCACGCCCGCGAAATCGAGCAGGCGCTTGCCGGCGCCGACGAGCGGCTCGCCTCGAGCGCCGCGGCCGCGGCCGCCCGTGTCGAAGAGCAGGTCTCAGGCGTCGAGAACCGCCTCGCCTTCACAGCCGAGACGATGGGCCAGAAGCTCAACGAGCAGGTGTCGAATGCCGAGGCGCAACTCGTCTCGCGCGCCAATGTGATCGCCGAGACCTTCACCGCGGTCGGCCAGCATATCGGCCAGAGCACCAACGATGCCGCCAAGACGATCGGCGCCAACACCCGCGAACTCAACACCATGCTCGCCGCACGTTCGGCCGAAATGTCGAAGATCCTCGACGAAACCGCACGGCCCTTGGTCGAGCGTTTCGCCCAGGGCGGCTCGGACCTGCAAAAGAGCATGGAAGAGGTCACCGAACGCGCCACCGAGAAGCTGCGCAGCGAGAATGCCGCGCTTGTCGACGCACTCGCGAACCGCACCGCCGAAACCTTGTCGGCGGTCGAGGGCGCCCGCTCGTCGCTGTCCGACAGCGTCGCCGATCTCATCGGCCGGATGACCAAGTCTAGTTCGCAGCTCGGCCAGCTGATCGAGCAGGCCGCGGTCAATCTCGGCCAGGTCGATGAACGCCTGAGCGGCAGCACGCAAAGCTTCGCCGCCACCACCGAGAAAGCCGCGCAGACCTTCGCCAGCTCGGCGCGACTGGTCGATTCGAACACGACAAGGCTGACGGAACTGTCGTCGTCCACCTTGCGCGAGGTGGCGTCGATCGCCACCAAGTTCGACGAACACAGCCGCCTGCTGTCCAGCGCTTCGGACCTGCTGAGCTCGGCCCAGAGCAATCTCGAACACACGCTCGAGAGGCAATCGTCGCTCGAAGACCTCGCCGTCGGCCTGGTCAAGAAGTCGGAAGATCTCGAAAGGGTCATGCGCTCGTTCGAAAATCTCGTCGGCCAGACGCTGCAGAACGCCGAAGGCAAGACGATGGAGTCGGCCGACAAGATCCGCAATGCCATCACCGACGTCGTCGATTCGGCAACCAAGCGCTTTGCCGATGCGACCGAAGAGATGCGGCGCACCGCGGGCTCGATCAAGAGCGAACTCGACCTGACCCGGGCCGAGCTCAAGAAGGGCGTCATCGAAATGCCGGAAGAGGCAAAGGAATCGACCTCGGCCATCCGCCGCGCCGTTTCCGAGCAGATCAACGCCCTCAAGGAGCTTTCGGACATCGTGGCCAAGTCCGGCCGCGGCGGCGGTGACGGATCAGAACCACGCAACCTGCGCCCGGCGCCGCAAGCGCCGGCCGCACGCGCTGCCGAGCCGCCGCGCCGCGCACCGGCACCGCAGCCGGACCTGCGCACGCCTCAGGCGCCCTTGGGCGGCCCTGCATTGCGAGGCACGCTCGACCTTGAGCGTCCTGGCGAGGCGGCACCGCGTCCGCGCGGCGATGCCAGCGCCCGCACGCCTCAGGGCGGATGGGTGCGCGATCTGCTTACCGCGGCATCGAACGATGAGGACCTCAGGTCGGCAGGCCCTACGGCCCCCGTGGAAGCGCAGCGCGCTACCCCTGCCCAGCGCTCGCCCCTGCATGTCGTGGAATCGCTGAACTCGCTCTCCGTCGATATCGCACGTGCCATCGACCACGATGCTTCGATCGAGCTGTGGAACCGCTACCGACGCGGCGAGCGTGACGTGTTCACGCGGCGGCTCTACACGCTGAAGGGACAGCAGACGTTCGACGAGATTCGTCGCAAGTATCAGGCCGAGGCCGAGTTCCGCGCCGCCGTCGACCGCTACTGCGACGATTTCGAGAAGCTGCTCAAGGATGTCTCGCGCAACGACCGTGACAACATCATGGCGCAGACCTACCTGACGTCGGACACCGGCAAGGTCTACACCATGCTGGCCCATGCGAGCGGCCGCCTGCATTGAGACAGGAATTGAACAGGCGGGGCCATGGTCCCGCCTGTGACTGTGCTGAACCTCCGGCACGCGCCGAACCTGCCCGCAGCACGTTTGCAAGCCGATCGACGCGTTCGGGACTTGCCCAAGTCGGATTTCCGACGCACTGAAGTCCACCGACAATACCCGCTGCCCTGACGCTCGAAGGGTGTGATCGTGAAGACGGCAATCATATTCGACTGCGAGTTTCTTTGCCTGGAGGGCTCGCAACGCCGATTCTGGTGCGCGGCACACGACCCCGACCCGGTGATCGCGCAGATCGGCGCGGTCAGGCTTGGACTTGAAGGCGACTTCCCCCTGCTCGGCACACACAAGGCCTATATCAGACCGGTCGACCGGTTTGGTCAGAGATACGCCCTCGACCCGTTCGTCACCAAACTGACCGGCATCACCGAGGAAGATCTGGAGACCGAAGGCGTGGCGCTAGGAGATGCGCTCGCCGACGTCGATCGTTTTTCCGACGGGTCGCGATTCTGGTCCTGGGGCAAGGACGAATTGAACATGATCGCCATCAGTTGCTATGTCGCGGGCATTCAGCCTCCGGTCCCGGCCACCCGGTTTGACAATGCCGTCAAGCTGCTGATCGCGGCCGGAATGCCGATCGAGGATCTGGCGAGAACGCCGAGCAACAAGCTCGCCGATTACTACGGCGTCGAACACCCGCCATTGCAGGGGCACGACGCGCTCGGTGACGCGCTGTCCGTCACCTATACCCTGCAGTACCTGATGAAGACCGGAAAGCTCCGCCCGGAAATCTTCGACCGCTTGTAGGTAGAGAAGCCTGGGGGGATGAAGCTTTGTGGGATTCCGGCGCCCCCGCGCTCAGATCACCGAATCCGTCCAGCTCACGATCTGCCCGGCGGCGTCGCCGAACGCCTTGTCGAGCGCGCTGACATAGGCAGGATTGCCGCTGCCCGAGACGGGTGCGGCTGCGGTGAAGCTCTTGGAGGCACGGACCTCGCCGTTGCGATCGTTCAGGATGCGCACGAACAGGTCGACCTCGGCATGCTCGCCGCCTTCGACGCGCACCTCGAAGGACCGGATTTCGACGATCACCTGATAGTCGATCGCCAGGCCCTCGCCCGGCTTGCCGACGCCGGCAAAGCTGCCCGAGCGCTGGAACGTCTCGGCCAGCCGCGCCTGCACGATCAGCGGCAGCCGGTCGGCCCATTGCGCGCCCTTGAGATACTGGATCGAGCGATCCGACGGCTTGATGACGATGTTCTGGCTGTCCAGCGCCTTGAGCGCCGACGGCTGCGCGATCAGGATCTGCCGGCGGCTGTGGCCATGCGCGTCGACCGAAGGCGCCGACAACTCGAACGTATCGAGCGGCGCGGGCTTGCCGCCCAACGCCGCGCAGCCGGCCAACGTCAAGGCAAGCAGTGCCGCAGCCGAAGTCAACCCGCCCGTTTTCACCCACACAGACTTCACGCGCGATCCCCGTTGTCCCCGGATCGTAAGATCGACCCGCTTTCGCGGCTCATGTTTCTGGGGCGCGCCGTCGCCGAAGTCAACGCCGCGCCCTGCCATCGAATTGCCGAACCTCGCCGTCGCCACCCGAAAGGATGCGCTGCGGATTGCGGCTGAGATCGGTCACCGCCTCTTCGATGCGGCTGATCGAACGGCGGCTGTCCTGCACCAAAGCCTCGACATTCGAAAGCCCCTGTCCCGAGAAGCGCGCCAGATTGTCGGTGATGACGCCAAGGCGGGCATTCAGCGTGTCGGCAACCTGCTTGAACGACTTCAGCGTCGCCCTGGCATCCGCCATCACGCCGTCGGCCTGGCCCGACCCGAGCAAGGTATCGACCTTGGCAAGAATGCCATCGACGCGCACCGAGGCATCGTTGAGCCGTTGCGCGAGCTGCTTTGCATCCTTGATCGTCTGGTCGATGTCGTCGGCCCGGTTGGCGAACTTGTGGGTAACCTCAGCGATGTCGGCGGCGGCCTTGTCGGCGCTCTCGCTGGCCTTTTGGATGTTGGCGAGCGCCGAGCGCACTTGTGCGGGATCGATACCGTCGAGCACGTTGTCGACCTTGGCCAGCGTGCCTTGCGTCCGTTTGGTAAAATCGTTGACCGACCCCAGGGCCGTATCGACGTTCTTGATCACGCCGTCGAGCTGTTTCGACGTCTCCTTGAGGTTACCGGTTACCGCGTCGACATTGGCGACGATGCTCTTGATCTTGTCCTTGTCGACGGCGTTGAGAAGGCCTTCGGCTGCTTTCAGCGTGCCGTCGAGTTTGCCGGAAACGCCTTTCAGCTCATCCGCCAGCGTGCTGGCGGCGGACAGGAACTTGTCGATGCCGTCCGAATTCTTGGCCAGCGCATCGGAGAAGGTCTGGACATTCTGGACGGTCTGCGTCAGCGGCCCGCGAACGTCCCTGGTGAAGCCTTCGAGCTCGGTCAGCACCTTGTCGGCGCGGGTGAAGATATTCTGCGCCGTCTGCAAGAGGTTGGTCACCGCCGACGGGTTGGCGACGATCTCGGCGACCTTGCCTTCCTTTTCCGCCTGGTCGAGGAGTTTCACTTCCTTGGGGTCGGCGCCCTTGAGCTCGATGTTGGCCTGCCCGGTCAGGCCGGCAAGCCCGATATCGGCTTGCGTCGATTTGGTGATCGGCGTCATGCGGTCGATCTCGGTATCGGCGATGGCAACCGTCGGATTGTCGACGTCGATATAGACGCGCTTGACGTCGCCGACCTTGACCCCGTTGAACAGCACGAAACTGCCGCGGCCAAGCCCGGACGCAGAGCCCGGAATGCGCACGCGCAGCAACGTCGTCTCGCCCTTGTCGCCGATGGCCGCCGTCCAGTAGACGAAGGCAAACGCCGCCAGGATCGCGGCCAGCGTGAAGATGCCGACAATGACGTAGTTGGCTCTGGTTTCCATTGTCCCACTTATGGCTATGCGCGCGCCGCAAGATCAAGTTGCCGGGCGCGTTTTCCGCGGAAATAGGACTTTACCCACGGTTCCTCGCTCTTCAGCATGTCGCCGATGGTGCCTTCGACCAGCACTTTTTTCTTGCCGAGCACGGCCACCCGGTCGCAAGCGGTGAACAGCGTGTCGAGATCGTGCGTCACCATGTAGACGGTCAGATCCATCGTATCGCGCAGCTTGACCACCAGCTCGTCGAACTCCGCCGCGCTGATCGGATCGAGGCCCGATGTCGGCTCGTCGAGGAAGACGATGTCGGGATCGAGCGCGAGCGCCCGGGCCAGCGCGGCGCGCTTGATCATGCCGCCGGACAGTTCGGACGGGAATTTCTGCGCTGCATCGGGCGGCAGCCCGACCAGCTCGATCTTGAGCATCGCCAGTTCGTCCATCAGCTTTCGCGGCAGGTCGAGATATTCGCGCATCGGCACCTGGACGTTTTCCAGCACTGTCAGCGCCGAGAACAGCGCGCCGTGCTGGAACAGCACGCCAAGCCGCATGTCGATGCGCAGACGCTCCGCATCATCAGCTTTCTCGATATCGACGCCGAACAGCTTGATCGTACCCGACTGCTTGCGCGTCAGGCCGAGAATGGTGCGCAGCAGAACGGATTTACCAGCACCCGAGGCGCCGACAAATCCAAGGATTTCGCCGCGCCTTATGTCGAGCGACAGTCTGTCGAGGATAAGCTTGTCGGCGAAGGACACGCTGATGTCATGCGCGGATAGCACGATGTCGCCCTCACCCGCGTCCTCAGCCAATGCGCCTGCCCTTTTCCTGTTTCGCAGCTTCATCTCAGAACTCGATCGCTGCGTAGAACATGGCGAAAAGTCCGTCGAGGATGATGACGACGAAGATCGACTTCACAACCGAAGCGGTAACATGCTGGCCGAGCGATTCGGCGCTGCCGCCGACCTTCATGCCTTCGACCGAGGCAATCGTGCCGATGATCATGGCCATGAACGGCGCCTTGATCAGGCCGGCAAAGATGGTGCTGAGATCGATGGCGACGCGCAGCCGGTCGATGAAGGCGGCGGGCGGGATGTCGGAATAGAGCCAGGCAGCCAGTATGCCGCCGCCGAGTGCGGCGAAATTGGCGATGATGGTCAGGCACGGCAAGGCGATGACCAGCGCCACGAGCCGCGGAAAGACCAGGACGCCGATCGGGTTGAGCCCGATGACCTTCAGCGCGTCGACCTCCTCGCGCATCTTCATCGAGCCGATCTCGGCGGTGATCGCACTGCCGGAGCGGCCGGCGATCATGATCGCCGTCATCAGCACGCCAAGCTCGCGCAGGATCAGCACGCCGACCAGATCGACGACGAAGATATCGGCGCCGAAATAGCTGAGCTGATAGGCGCCTTGCTGGGCAACGATGGCGCCGACGAT
This sequence comes from Mesorhizobium sp. M0140, assembly GCF_040322475.1. Classification (NCBI taxonomy): domain Bacteria; kingdom Pseudomonadati; phylum Pseudomonadota; class Alphaproteobacteria; order Hyphomicrobiales; family Phyllobacteriaceae; genus Mesorhizobium; species Mesorhizobium sp. M0140. The sequence continues at coordinate 41,550 of NZ_JAMYTM010000034.1, forward strand.
CGCCGACATCAGCACCACCACCGGAATGGCGCCGACGCCCATGCGGTCGATCTGGTTGAAAATCGCCGCCGGGTTGACGGCATGGCCACGGCCGAGCTTCATCTGCGCGCCACGGATGGTGGCGCCGAGGATGTTCATCGAGGCGAGAAAATCGTCGCGCATCTCGTAGACCCGGCGGCCAACCGCCTCCAGCGCGCGAATGACGATGTTGGGCGGTCGCGCCGGGCCGGATTCGGGTTCGCGCCGCACGGCCTCGCCGACAGCTTCGAGCAGGATCGAAGCGATCTCGCTCTGGCCTTGCATCTGGATCTCGACGCCCTTCTTCTCGAAGGCGCTGACCAGCCGGTCGATCAGCCAGGCGCCGGCGGTGTCCATCTTCTCGATCTTGGAAACATCGAGCGCCAAGGTTTTGAAGCCGCTTCGCTTTTCGATCTTGCGCATGTCGGCGTCGATGAGCGCGACGGTCCTTGTGGTCCAGATTCCGGAGAAAGCGCAGCCAAGAACGCCATCCTCCTCGCCGATCGCCACGCGCGGTTCGTGGTCAGCCTCCCCTGCGGTCGTGCCGCTTGCGTCGCGCTTGCCGATGGTCAACATGGCGTCCTGTTTAGCCTGACGGGTCTGACCTGTCGATTTGCCGACAACGGTTGTCGCATAGCAGGAGCAGAAAAATATGGCGCGTGTCATTTCGGTCGAGGCCGAGCGTTTTCCCATCGCCGGAACCTTCACCATTTCGCGCGGTTCCAAGACCGAAGCCGAGGTGATCTCCTGCACGATCGGCGACGGCGGCCACTTCGGCCGCGGCGAATGTGTCCCCTACAAGCGCTATGGCGAGACCATGGAGGGCGTGCGCGACGCGATCGAGGCCATGCGCGGCCGAATCGCCGCTGGCATCAGCCGGACAGCCTTGCTCGATGCTATGCCGGCCGGAGCCGCCCGCAACGCCATAGACTGCGCCCTGTGGGATCTGGAGGCAAAGCTCAGCGGAACCTCGGTAGCAGTCGCGATAGGTGCTCTTCCCTTGCAGGCGCTCGAAACCGCCTACACGCTGTCGCTGGGCGAGCCGGAGGCGATGGCGGCGCAGGCCCGCGCCAATGCCGCGCGGCCGCTGCTCAAGGTCAAGATCGGTGGCGACAACGACATTGCCCGCATCCGCGCGGTCAGGCAGGCAGCGCCAGACAGCCGCATCATCCTCGACGCCAATGAGGGCTGGAGCGACGACAACATCGTTGCGAACCTCGCCTTTGCCGCCGAACAAGGCATCGCGCTGATCGAACAGCCGCTGCCGGCCGGTCGTGACGAGATCCTGCGCCATATCGCCCATCCCGTGCCGATCTGCGCCGATGAAAGCGTGCATGAGGCTGAGAATCTCGAAGCGCTTGTCGGTCTCTACGATGCCGTCAACATCAAGCTCGACAAGTCGGGAGGCCTGACTGCGGCACTGGTGCTGCGCGATCGCGCCCGCGAACTCGGTTTCGGCGTGATGGTCGGCTGCATGGTCGGCACGTCACTGGCGATGGCGCCAGCGGTGCTGCTTGCCCAGCATGCCGATTTCGTCGACCTCGACGGTCCGCTGCTGCTTGCCCGCGACCGGGTACCGGGCCTTATCTACCAGGGATCGCTGGTGTCACCGCCCGATGTGGCGCTGTGGGGCTGAGCGCGCAGCAAGCCCGATGAGCACCAGCCCGATCAAGGCGATCGGGATCATGGCAAAGAAGCCGTCCACGCCGAGACGGTCGTAGAGCGGGCCGGACGCCAGCGTCACCACCGCCATGAAGAAGCCGTTGGAGAAATAGGCAATGCCTTGCGCGGCACCTGTCCGCTCCTCGGAGACGGTTTCGCCGATCATCTTCTGCAGGCCGATCAGCCCAAGCGCCACCGAGACCGAGTGCAGCGACTGGACACCGAAGAAACCGGGAATGCCGAGGCCGAGCGGCCAGACCAGCGGAAAGGCGATCCAGCGCACGATGGAGCCGATACCCGCCATCACCATGATCGACACGACGGAGAACCGGTCAAAAAAGCGGGTGAACATCATGAACATGCAGACTTCCGACACCACACCCCAAGCCCATAAGAGACCGACAACCGAATCACTGATGCCGATCGATTTCCAATAGATGGAGACGAAACCGTAGAGGAATGCGTGGCTGGCGGTGATGACGCCGACGCCGACGGAAAAATACAGGAAATACGGGTTGAGAAGCTTCGGCGCCGAATGCTGGATGTCGGCGGCCGACAGCGGTGAGGCGCGCCGCGGACGGCCTAGACGCGGCGCCAGCAGGCCGGCGGCAAGGGCCGCGGCAAACGCCGCCAGAATGACAACCGGAACGGCCTGCGAGCCGGTTGCCGACAGAATGAAGCCGCCGGCGACATTGGCGCATAGATAGGAGATCGAGCCCCATTTGCGCATGCTTGTGTAGTTCGAACCGAAGCGGCGGACACCCGAAAGCGCCAGCGAATCGGCGATCGGCGAATGCGGCGTCCAGACAATGGTCAGCGCCAATGAGACCGCCAGCACCATCGCATAGGTCGGCGGCAGGAAATAACCTGCCGACAAGAGCAGTGATGCAGCCATCAGCGCGACATAGACATCGGCGCGGTCCCTGGCACGGTCGGCCAGCGCGGTCAGTAACGGCGTCGTCACCACGCGCAGGAACATCGGCGCCGCCAGAATGACGGCGATCTGCTCGGCGTGAAAACCCTTGGCCTGCAGCCACAGTGGAAAATAAGGCAAATGCGTTCCGAGCGGCACGTACAGCGTCGCGAAGATCAGGCTCATGCGCAGTTCGAAATGGCGCGGCTTGACGAGTTGTTCGGGCGAGAGCTGCGGCAGGGCCATGAATCGATCCAATCGCGCTGTATTCGACCGGACGGCAACGCGTGTCGATCCCTTAACACGGACGAAAACCGGGCGAAACCGTTTGGACTAATTGATTGATTCCGAAGCCCGAAAAGACTTCGGACTATGCCGCCTGCCCTACCCGATCTTCGATGAGCAACGGGATAAAGGGCTCGTCCGGCGCTTCGGGCAGCACCTGCGCCCAGGTCAGGATTTCCATGCGGCCGTCAAAATGCTCGACCACGGCCGTACAACTTTCCACCCAGTCGCCGGTGTTGATGTACTGGACATCGCCAAAATTCTCGATGACGGCATGATGGATGTGGCCGCAGATGACGCCGTCGACATGCGAGCGGCGCGCCTCGTCCGCAAGCATGGTCTGGAACGAGCCGATGAAGTTCACCGCCTTCTTGACGTTGTGCTTGGCCCAGGACGAAAACGACCAATACGGCAGGCCGAGCAGTTGCCGCAGCCGCGTCACCACGCGATTGACCAGCATGGCCGCGTCATAGGCATGGTCGCCGAGATAGGCGAGCCAGCGCGCATTGTGGACGACGGTGTCGAACTGGTCGCCATGGATGACGAGCAGGCGCTTGCCGTCGGCGGTCTCGTGGATGGCGCTGTCGGCGACGACGATGCCGCCGAAATGCACGCCCTGGAACTGGCGGGCGAACTCGTCATGGTTGCCGGCGATGTAGGTGATGTTGGCGCCCTTGCGCGCCTTGCGCAGCAGTTTCTGCACGACGTCATTGTGGCTTTGCGGCCAATGCCAGCTCCGTCGCAGCCGCCAGCCGTCGACGATGTCGCCCACCAGATAGATGATATCGGCATCGTGATATCGAAGGAAATCGATCAGGAACTCGGCCTTGGCCGCCTTCGAGCCCAGATGGACGTCGGAAATGAACATGCTGCGGAAAGTGCGGGGCTCTTGGCCGGACATCGCGATTTCACCGTTGCTTTCGCGAGCCTATGCCCCGATTCATGCAACAACCGTATGACGGTTGCGATTGGTCCAGCCGAAGGACTAGCTTGCCGGCCAAATCACAGGAGAAATCGTCATGGATCTTGGTATCCGCGGAAAGAAGGCCATCGTCTGCGCTTCGAGCAAGGGACTTGGGCTCGGTTGCGCCATGGCGCTGGCCGAGGCCGGCTGCGATGTCGTGGTCAACGGGCGCAACGCCGAACTGGTGGCGAAAACCGCCGCTGAGTTGCGCGAGCGCTATGGCGTCACGGTGACGGAAGTCGTTGGCGACGTTTCGAAGCCGGAGGTGCAGAAGGCGCTGCTCGCAGCTTGCCCCGAGCCGGACATCCTCGTCAACAACAATGGCGGCCCGCCGCTTCGCGATTTCCGTACGCTTGATCGCGAAAAGATCCTCGAAGGCGTTACCCAGAACATGGTGACGCCGATCGAGCTGGTCCAGGCTGTCCTCGACGGCATGGCGGCGCGCGGCTTCGGCCGCATCGTCAACATCACCTCGCTGTCGGTCTATGTGCCCATTCCCGGCCTTGATCTCTCGTCCGGCGCGCGCGCCGGCCTGACCTCGTTTCTTGCCGGCGTGGCCAGAACGGTGATCGACCGCAACGTGACCATCAACAGTCTTTTGCCGGGCAAGCTCGACACCGACCGGCTGCGCGGCCCGCATGAAGCCGGCAGTGTCGAAAGCCCTGAGGCCGCAGCCGCGCGCAAGACCCGCATCAGCGCCGACGTTCCGGCCAAGCGGCTCGGTACGCCGGAGGAATTCGGCCAGATCTGCGCCTTCCTGTGCTCGGTCCATGCCGGCTATCTGACCGGGCAGAACATACCGGTCGATGGTGGTCTCTACGTCAGCGCATTCTGATCAACTTGTCCGTGAAACTGCAGGAATCGTCTGTCAGAAAATCAAGATAAGCATCTGATTAATTGTGGCTTTCGACGCGCCGCCGGGTAAAGCTCTCGGCGCGTCAATTAGCGTCGCGAAAAACCACGGCTGCATGCTAAAAGGGAATCTCCAGCCAGAATTCGAGGGAGCGGCCGCATGGAAGGCGAGAGCAAAAAGACGGCACGTTCGGACCTCGACGAAGCCGCCCTCTACTTCCACAAGCACCCAAGGCCGGGAAAACTCGAGATACAGGCGACCAAGCCGCTCGGCAATCAGCGCGACCTCGCGCTCGCCTATTCGCCTGGCGTCGCCGCCCCTTGCCTGGAAATCCGCGACGACCCGGCGACCGCCGCCGATTATACCGCGCGCGCCAATCTGGTCGGCGTCGTCACCAACGGATCGGCCGTTCTCGGCCTCGGCAATATCGGCCCGCTGGCCTCCAAACCGGTCATGGAAGGCAAGGCCGTCCTGTTCAAGAAGTTCGCCGGCATCGATGTCTTCGACATAGAGATCGACGCGCCCGGTATTGAGCGCATGGTCGAGACGATCTCGGCGCTGGAGCCGACCTTCGGCGGCATCAACCTCGAGGACATCAAGGCACCGGAATGCTTCGAGGTCGAGGAACAGCTGAAGGCGCGCATGAAGATACCGGTGTTTCACGACGACCAGCACGGCACCGCCATCATCGTCGCCGCCGCCGTGCTCAACGGGCTGGAATTCGCCGGAAAAACCATATCTGAAATCAAGATCGTCACCTCCGGCGCCGGGGCTGCCGCCCTTGCTTGTCTCAACCTGCTGGTCTCGCTCGGCGCCAAGGTCGAAAACATCTGGGTCACCGACCGTTTCGGCGTTGCCTACAAAGGGCGGACCGACGAGATGGACCGCTGGAAAGACCCTTATGTGAAGGACACCGAGGCGCGCACGCTGGCCGACGTCATATCGGGCGCCGATGTCTTCCTCGGCTTGTCGGCGGCAGGCGTGCTGAAGCCGGAACTGCTCCAGCACATGGCACCGAAGCCGCTGATCCTGGCGCTGGCCAACCCCAATCCGGAGATCATGCCGGAGGCGGCACGCGCCGCCCGCCCCGATGCGATGATCTGCACAGGCCGTTCCGATTTTCCCAATCAGGTCAACAACGTACTTTGTTTTCCTTACATTTTTCGCGGCGCGCTCGACTGTGGTGCCAGCGCTATCAACGAGGAGATGAAGATGGCGGCGGTCCGCGCCATCGCAGCCCTTGCCCGCGAGGAACCTTCGGACGTCGCTGCCCGCGCCTATTCCGGCGAGACGCCGATCTTCGGCCCTGAATTCCTGATTCCTTCGCCGTTCGATCCGCGCCTGATCCTGCGCATAGCGCCCGCGGTCGCCAAGGCAGCCTGCGACACCGGCGTCGCGACAAGGCCGATCACCGACTTCGCCGCCTATATCGACAAGCTGAACCGCTTCGTCTTCCGCTCCGGCCTGGTGATGAAGCCGGTGTTCTCCTCCGCCAAGGCGTCGACCGCCAAGCGCGTCATCTATGCCGACGGCGAGGATGAGCGCGTGTTGCGCGCCGCCCAGGTGGTGCTCGAAGAAGGCATCGCCGAGCCGATCCTGATCGGCCGCCCGCACGTCATCGAGGTGCGCCTGAAGCGCTACGGCTTGCGCATCAAGCCCGGTGTCGATTTCGGCCTGATCAACCCGGAAGACGATCCGCGCTATCGCCATTATGTCGACCTTTTGATCGAACTCGCCGGCCGGCGTGGCGTCACGACGGAAGCCGCGCGCACCATGGTCCGCACCGACAACACGGTGATCGCAGCACTTGCGCTGAAACGCGGCGATGCCGACGCCATGGTCTGTGGACTAGAAGGACGCTTCGAGCGGCACCTGCGCAACGTCACCTTGATCATCGGCCCCCGCGCCGGCATCAAGGACCACGACCTGTCGACGCTTTCCATGCTGATCTCGCAGCGCGGCATCATCTTCCTGACCGACACCCACGTCTCCGTCGACCCGACGGCGGAAGAAATCGCCGAAATGACCGTGCTGGCGGCGGAAGAAATCCAGCGCTTCGGCATCGAGCCTAAGGCAGCGCTCTTGTCGCATTCCGATTTCGGCTCGCGCGATTCGCCCAGTGCCCTGAAGATGCGGCAAGCAGCGGCGATCCTGGCGCGCATCGCGCCTGACCTTGAATGCGATGGCGAGATGCATGCGGACACTGCTCTGTCGGAGCACCTGCGCCAGCGCGTGTATCCCCATTCGAGGCTGAAGGGCGAAGCCAATTTGCTGGTGTTCCCCAACCTCGATTCGGCCAACATCACGCTGACGGCGCTCAGAACCATGACGGATGCGCTACACGTCGGGCCGATCCTGCTCGGCACCGACATGCCGGCGCACATATTGACGCCGTCGGTCACCTCGCGCGGCGTTGTCAACATGACGGCGCTTGCCGTGGTCGAAGCCGCCCACAAGGCACAGGCGGTCGTCAATCTGGGCTGAACACGGATTTCGCGGTAAACTGCAGTTAACCGCGAACACGGTAGCCTTGCGGGGCTAACAGTCGGGATTTGGCAGGCGGAGTTTGGGCGGATGGCAAGCGGAGGGTGGAAGCAGGCGCATGCTGCCGTGCTGCTTGGCCTCCTGTTGTCCGCAACCTGGGGGGTGGCCGAGCCACAGGCTGCTTCGCGGGTCTGCCGCCAGCTGGAAGCCGATCTAGCCGCGTCCTCGCGCGGCGGCGGTCCGGCGCTAGTCCGGAAATACGATTCCGCAATTGCCAGGCAACATGAGCAGATTTCGAAGGCTCGCAGCCAGGCGAGCCGGGCCGGGTGCGGTTTTTCGCTGTTTGGCCGCAACCTCAATCAATGCGCCGGGCTAAACGCCACGATCGACCGCATGAATGCCAATCTCGACGCCTTGCAGAACAAGCGCGAGCGGCTGGCTGGCGGCGGCTCTCGCCGCGACCGCGGACGCATCCTGGCGGCGCTTGACGCCAAGGGCTGCCGCGACGACATCGTAGCGCCTCGGCGGACGCCTTTGCAGGAAGCCAACCGCGACGGCGGCAGCGCAAACCTGTTCAATCAGCTTTTTGGCGGCAACAGCCAGCAACTCGATATGCTTGATGAGCCTAGCCCGCCCGGCGATCCAGGCGAGGAGCGCAATGTCCGCCGGGTGCTCAACCAGCCCGGCATACCCGATTTTCCGAGCGTCGGCGGTGAGTTCCACACCTCCTGTGTGCGCACCTGCGACGGCTACTTCTTCCCGATGTCGAACTCAGCCTCGGCTGGCGATTTCGAACGTGACCAGAAGAATTGCGAATCGAGCTGCCCCGGCACCGAAATGCAGGTTTTCTACTCGCGCGGCATGGGCGACGATTCGGCCTCAATGACGTCATCTGTCACCGGCCGGCCCTACAGCGAATTGCCGACCGCCTATCTCTACAAGCAGCCCGATATATCGCGGCCGCCGGCTTGCGGCTGCAACGCCGCCGCGCAGGGTTTTCAGATCATCGCCGGCAATCCGCCGAATCCGGAACAGTTGCAACCCGAGACGGACTCCGCACCGTTCATTCCGGTGCCGATCTCCAAACCGGATCCAGGTGCCGATCCCGAAACGCTGGCCAATCAGGAAGGCGGGCTCGACCGCGAGACGATCAAGCGGGTTTCCGCCAAGCCGGTGACGTCGCCGATATCAGCCTTGCCGCCGGAACAGCGGAAGGTCAGGGTCGTCGGGCCAACGTTCCTTCCCGACCCATCAGCGGCAATAGATCTGCAAGCTCCGGCCCCGAAGGCAGTCCGGTAAGGGCTGTTCTGAGCGGCATGAACAACGCCTTGCCCTTGCGGCCGGTCGCTTCCCTGATGTTGCCCGTCCAGTCCTTCCAGATCGTCGCGGTCCAAGGTTCCTCCGGCAGCAGATCGAAGGCCTGTCGAAGGAAATCGCGGTCGTCATCGGAAAATTCCGGCTTCTCCTGCGGTCCTTCACGCAGGATACGCCACCAGTTGACCGCATCGGCCAGCCTGTCGAGATTGCCGCGCACCGCCAGCCAGAACGGTTCGGCCTGATCGCCGGAGACGCCGAGCACGATCAGACGGTCTTGTGCCTCGGCGAACGGCATGTGGTGCAGCAGCGACCGGTTGAGCACGAACAGCTCGTCCGGATCGAACTTGGCGGCGGATTTCGATGTCGCCGCCGGATCGAAGCGTTCGGCGAGTTCGCCCATCGTCGGCACCGCCGCGACATTCTCCGAAGTGCCTACCAGGACGGCCAATGATGTGACGGCCATCGGCTCGATGCCGTCCTCGCGCAGGCTCTCGATGGAGAGTGCGCCGGTGCGCTTCGACAAGCCCTCGCCCGATGCGGTGGTCAGGAGATTATGGTGGCCGAACAGTGGCGGCTCGGCAGCCAGCGCCTGGAACAGGGCGATCTGCACGCCGGTGTTGGTGACGTGGTCGTCGCCCCGGATGATATGGCTGACGCCCATCTCGATGTCGTCGACGACAGAAGGCAGCGTGTAGAGATAGGTGCCGTCCTCGCGTATCAGGACCGGATCGGAAAGCGAGGCCAGATCGACGGTTTCCTCGCCGCGCACCAGGTCGTTCCAGTGGATTTCGGTGCGTTCCGGCTGTTGTGGATCGCCTGAGAAATTGGGGAGGAGAAACCGCCAGTGCGGCTGGCGGCCATCGGCCTGGTATTCGGCGATCTGCTCGTGCGTCAGGGTCAACGCCTCGCGGCCATAGACCGGCGGCAGGCCGCGCGTGCGGCGCACCTTGCGCCTGAGATCGAGTTCCTCCGGCGTTTCATAGCAGGCATAGAGAACGCCTGCCGCCTTCAACCTCTCGACCGCGGCGTCATAGATTTCGAAGCGCCGCGACTGGTACTCGGTGGCGTCGGGAAAAATGCCCAACCAATGCAGGTCGTAGAGGATGGCGTCGGAAAACTCCTGCTTCGAGCGCGCAATGTCGGTGTCGTCGAAGCGCTGGATGAATCGGCCCTTGTTGTTCATGGCGAACAGCCAGTTGAACAGAGCCGTGCGCGCATTGCCGATGTGAATGCGGCCGGTCGGCGACGGGGCGAAACGAACGGTAACTGTCATGAACGGGGCGTACCGGATGCTTTTGTGGTTGACAAGACGCGCCCCCGCGCTGGCCGGCAGACATAGAACATGGCGGCTGGAATGAAAAGACCGGACGGTGGACGCCTCCGACGGCGCCCAGGCCGGCGGTGCCCATTTTGTGCCGGCAGCTTTTCACGATAGGAATTTTTTCTTGACTCGGTGCCCTCAGCTATGATACATATTTGGGTATGGTTCTGATTTGCGCCAGTGACCCGCCGCACAGGCGGTTTTTTCGTTTAATGCTCCGTCAGCCTACGCGCCGGCGAAGGAACCCGTTACCCGAGTTCGCAATCCTGCCGGTTGAAGGCGATCAGCGGCCGAAATCATCGGAACTGAGGCGGGTCCAGCGGTCGCCCACCAATCCACCGATAAAGATGTCGCCGGAGCGGACCGCTTCCGTGACCTCGGCGATCCGCGAGCGGACCATCGTTCCCCCGGCATAGCGGAAGAAGACATTCTTGTAGCCAAAGAGTTGAGGTATGAATCTGGTCTGCGTCTGTCCGGTGATACCCACGCAGCCCATCTCCCATGCGGCGGCGACAAGCGCATCCAGCGTCGCGCCCCAGTGCGATCCGGATGCCTGGATCTGCAACAGGTTCGCCATGTCGCCGGCTTGACCATAAAAGGCATAACAACCGAGCATTTTGCCCGTTTCGTCGTAGGTCCCACCGAAATGAAGGGGGCCGTCGGCCCGCTTCTCGGCCGCCAGCGCAAGCAGTCGTGGCAGCTCCCCATCCTTCCAACTCGGCCGAAGAGCGTAACCAGACAGGAGGGTCGGCAGCTTCTCGGCAAATTGAACGGCATCGATCGGCTCACGATGGGTGCGATGCGACGATGAATGGAGGACCGGTGGCTCGAACCTTTTCTTCGCAAGAGCATCGAATGCTCTCGCGCATGGATCGAGTACAAGGCGAGGCAGGCCAGGCCATTTACGGTGCAGTGCGGCGGCGGCCATCGCCGCCGGCCGGAAAACATATGTCCATCCCAGACAATGCACCGGAAGGAGTTGATACTTCATCGGGCGCGCGAAGGCCAAGGATGTCCGGTTGGCCGAATCGGTCAGCTGCAGATCGAATTCGCCTTGATGCAAGGCACGCAGCAATTGGGGACCGGCCGAGCCGTCATCGGTGCCGGGGTCGGCCATGAGCGGCCCGATGATCGCCGCATTCAATGCCGCTCCATTGAGCTCGTAGCGGGCTTTCAGAACGCCGAGGAACCCACCCAGACGACCGTGCCGGTTGATCTGGACAAGAGCGTTGCTTTCCCCGGAGTGGCCGACAGGGTCGAGATAAATCTCTCTCATATACGCGGCCGTCTCCGCGATCGCGCGATCGACGAGGTGACGGCGGCGCCGGCGAAACTTCGTCAGGAAGAGTGCGGCGACGCGCTCGAGATCTTCGGCGGCGAGCGGCCGAACCAAGCCATGCTGAGATTCCAGCACTGACGGCGCAGCCAACTTCTCCTCGGCATTTGCAGAAAGATGCATCGTGAAGAACGTCCGTAGGTTGCCCTCCATCGGATATATATCAACCAATGGTAGAAACAACGTATCTCGGTCGGTATGATGAACAGAGGTCTCAAGACTTACTATCCGGACAGGACTTCACAGGCAAATCAAGTCGGCCAGAATCACGGCGCTGATCGGCGGGTTGGCCGCGGCCCTGCGATCGCATGCCCTGCTCCAGTCCGCTGACCGTGCCGGACAGAGGCGGCCTCCGGCCGAAGCTGGAGGCCGCCTCAGGTCAGCTCACAAGTCCCTTGGTCAGCTCGAGCGCCTGGCGTTCGAACAGGCGACGGTAGATGCCGCCTTTCAGCCGGATCAGTTCGTCATGCGAGCCTTCCTCGACGATGTTGCCGCGATCGAAGACCAGCAGGCGGTCCAGCGCCCTCACCGTCGAAAGCCGGTGCGCGATGACCAGCGTCGTGCGGCCGACCATCAGCCGCTCCATCGCCTGCTGGATCAGCACCTCCGACTCCGAATCGAGGCTCGATGTCGCCTCGTCGAGGATCAGGATACGCGCATCGGCAAGGAAGGCGCGCGCGATCGCCACGCGCTGGCGCTCGCCGCCCGACAGTTTCACGCCGCGTTCGCCGACCAGCGTGCCATAGCCCTTCGGCAGGTTGGTGATGAAGTCATGCGCACTCGCCAGCTTCGCGGCATGCTCGATCTCCTCCTGCGTCGCACTCGGCCTGGCATAGGCGATGTTTTCGGCCAGCGACCGGTGGAACAGGATCGGCTCCTGCTGGACGATGGCGATCTGCCCGCGCAACGAGGCTTGCGCCACCTGCGAGATGTCCTGGCCGTCGACCAGGATTTCCCCCGCATTCACATCATAGAGCCGCTGGATAAGCTTGACGAAGGTCGTCTTGCCCGACCCGGAATGGCCGACCAGCCCGACGCGCTCACCCGGCGCGATGTCGACCGAAAAGTCGCGGTAAAGCGCCGATCGGTGATGGCCATAGTGAAAGGTGACGTTGTCAAAGCTGATCCGTCCTTCGGTGATCCGGATCGGCTTGGCACCGGGCCGGTCCTCGATGCCGAGCGGTTCGGACTGGAAATCGACCAGCTCTTCCATATCGTTGATGGAGCGCTGCAGATTGCGGATATGCGTGCCGATATCCCTGAGATAGCCCTGCAGCACGAAGAGCGAGGTCAGCACGAAGGCAACATCGCCGGCGCTCGCCTGCCCCCACGACCACAGCATCAGCGCCAGGCCGATCACCGCGGCGCGCATGACCAGCAGCAGCACCCCTTGCGTGGTGCCGTTGATGGTACCGCGCACCCAGGTGCGCCGTGTGCGCGCACGCCATTTGGCGACGACCTTGGCCAGTCGGCGTTCTTCGCGCTCCTCGGCGCCAAAGCCCTTGACCACGGCGTTGCAGCTGACCGCGTCGGCCAGCGAGCCGCCGAGGCGGGTATCCCAGGTGTTGGCGAGCCTTGCCGCCGGCGCGACATAGCCAAGCGACAGCAGCGCCGTCACCGTGATGAACAACACCGAACCGGCAGCAACGACCGCACCCATCAACGGCCAGAACCAGCCGAGCAGCAACGTCGAGCCGACCAGCATGACGACCGACGGCAGCAGCGCGATGAGGATGGTGTCGTTGAGCAGGTCGAGCGCCCACATGCCGCGCGTCACCTTGCGCACGGTCGAGCCGGCAAAGCTGTTGGCATGCCAGTCGGTGGAAAAGCGCTGGACGCGATGGAAAGCATCGGCGGCGATGTCGGCCATCATCTTCAACGTCAACTCGACGATCCCCATGAACGCAAGGTTGCGCAACACGACGCCGGCCAGCGCCAACGCCATCAGCATCGAGAACGCCATCAGCGCGGCATTCCAGGCAATCGCGTCGGCGCCGGCGCTGCTGGCGACGGCGTCGACCAGCCGGCCGGAGTAGAGCGGCGTCAGCACATCGGCCAGCGTCGACAGCAGGAAGCTGCCCATGATGAGCGAGAGCCGCCAGGGCTGGCGCCGCCAATGGGTGAGCGTGAAGCCAAGAACGCTGCGAAAGGCGCTCGCGCGCAAATCGATCTTAAAACGAGCCATGATGTCATTCGGGCACAAACGAGCCCGATCCCGGTAGGTCGAAAATTGAAGAAGCCGCGCAAGGGGCCAATGAGTGCCCGGAAAGCGGAGTGGCATATTTGGCGTCTCGCCCATAATCGGGCGGCGACCGGCATCGGCATAAGCCTGTGCTCGATCCGGCATCAGCACGAAGGGCAAACCTTCGCTGAGCGCCGGATGAGACCTAGGCTTCGCGGCCTCGCATTACCATGTGAAATACTGCCATTCGGACCTCCCGCAAGACAATTGCGGAGGGGTCCTTATAGAGACGCTCCGATGCATCGCCAAGACGGGCTGACGCCAAAAGCGTATCTGGTCCAACCACTGCGATTATTTTGCAACAATGGCGGGCAAGCCGCGCCTCATTCAGAAACGCGATCGAAGCGCATGTAGCGGCCATCGGTTGATGGCTTGAACCCGAGCTTTTCATACATGCCATGGGCATCGCTGGTCGACAGGCTCCAATGGAAAACGGTCCTGACCTCCGGATGGTCGATCAGGGCCTGGACGAGCCGGCTGCCTATGCCCTGCCCGCGGTTCTCCGGCCAGACGATGATATCGGCGAGATAGGCGAATACCGTGCGGTCGGTGATCGCGCGGCCGAAGCCGACTTGCTTGCCATCGACATAGGCACCGACGCACAGTGAATTGGCAAAGGCGCGGCGATGGACTTCGTCAGTGCGTCCGGCGCCCCAATAGCTTGCCATCAACAGGTCCGATGTCGCACGGAAACCGATCCGTGACATGTCGAAGCTGATTTCACAATCGGGCATGGCTGTCTCCGGCCGCACCGCCGCGCGCTTTCGGTACTTAGCTGCGATCCCTGAAACGATTGGTGATGGGATAGCGGCGGTCGCGGCCAAAATTCTTTTTGGTGATCTTCACGCCCGGCGCCGCCTGCCGTCGCTTGTATTCTGCGATGTAGAGCAGGTGCTCGATGCGCGTCGCTGTCGCCCGGTCATGGCCGCGCGCGACGATATCGTCGACACCCATCTCGTTCTCAACCAGGCATTCGAGAATATCGTCCAGCACCGGATAGGGCGGCAGCGAATCCTGGTCGGTCTGGTTCTCGCGCAATTCCGCCGATGGCGCCTTGTCGATGATGTTTTTCGGGATCACCTCGCCCGAGGGGCCAAGCGCGCCCGGCGGCACGTGGCTGTTGCGCCAGCGCGACAGCGCGTAGACCTGCATCTTGTAGAGATCCTTGATCGGATTGAAGCCGCCATTCATGTCGCCATAGAGCGTAGCGTAGCCGACCGACATCTCGCTCTTGTTGCCGGTGGTGACGACCATCGAGCCGAACTTGTTGGAGATCGCCATCAGGATGGTGCCGCGCGCGCGGCTCTGCAGATTCTCTTCGGTGATGCCTTCCTTGGTGCCTTCGAACATCTGCGTCAGCGCGTGCAGAAACCCTTCGACCGGCTCGAAGATCGGCACGATGTCGTAGCGGCAGCCGAGCGCCCGCGCGCAATCCTCGGCATCTTTCAGCGAGTCCTTCGAGGTGTAGCGGTAGGGCATCATCACCGCGCGCAGGCGTTCCTCGCCGAGCGCATCGACGGCGAGCGCCGCGCAGATCGCCGAATCGATGCCGCCGGACAGACCAAGCACCACATTCTTGAAGCCGTTCTTGTTGACGTAGTCCCGCAGGCCTAGCATGCAGGCGCGATAGTCGGCCTCCTCCCGGTCCGGAATTTTCGACATCGGCCCTTCGGAACAGACCCAGTGATCGCCCTGGCGTTTCCATGTAGTGACGTCGACCGCTTCCTCGAACTGGCTCATCTGGAAGGCAAGCGTCTTGTCGGCGCCAATGGCAAACGAGGCGCCGTCGAAGATCAGCTCGTCCTGGCCGCCAAGCTGGTTGGCATAGATCATCGGCAGCCCGCATTCGATGACCTGGCGGATGACGACCTGGTGGCGGACATCGATCTTGGCGCGGTAGTAGGGCGAGCCGTTCGGCACCAGCAGGATTTCCGCCCCGCTTTCGGCCAGCGACTCGCAGATATCGACATCGCCCCAGATGTCCTCGCAGATCGGAACTCCGATGCGCACGCCGCGGAAATTGACCGGCCCCTGGATCTCGGGTCCGGCCTGGAAGACGCGCTTCTCGTCGAACTCGCCGTAGTTAGGCAGATCGAGCTTGTAACGTTCCGCGATGATCTTGCCGCCATCGGCGAAGACGATCGAATTGTGCGTGCCGCTCTTGCGCTTCAACGGCGTGCCGATGATGACGCCGGGACCTCCATCCGCGGTGTCGGCGGCAAAATCCTGTGCCGCCTTTTCGCAGGCTTTCAAAAAGGCCGGCTTCAGCACCAGATCCTCCGGCGGATAGCCGGCGAGGAAAAGCTCGGTATAGAGCACGAGATCGGCGCCTTGACGTGCGGCATCCGCCCTCGCCTCGCGGGCCTTGGCGAGATTGCCTGATATGTCGCCGACAGTCGGATTGAGCTGGGCGACGGCGATGCGCAGGATGTCGAGCTTCTTGGTCATGCCTGCTGACTTAGCGCGGCAAAATTGCCCGGGCAATGGCGTTCGTTTGGACCAATTCGGACCGATTGACATACGTCAACCGTGTACGGACCGATCAACGTACTTCAATCGTGGCGATACGACCAGGTATCAGTCGTCGCCCATATATTCGCGCAGCGCTTGCGGCGAATGGTTCTCGCCGATCGACATCGCCAGGATGCGTGAAATATGCCGGCGCGGCAGATGCGTCTCCGCTGCCCATTGGTTGATTTGCCTCTGGATCTTGTCCAGGTCCTTCTTCGAAGTCGGGCTTTCGGCGATGTCTAGGCCGGCGTCGCGCAACGCCGCGGCCATATCGCCCGAGATGACGAACGCATCCCAACCCAGCCAGCGCAGGAAATACTGGCCCGTATTGCCGCCCAGCCGGCTGCCATGCTTGCCGAGCCAGGCCATCAGCCCGACCTGGTCGTCAGCCGGCCAGTTGGCGAGGAATTGGCCGAAACCGCCATATTCCTTCGACACGCGCTCGACGAAGGCAGCGTTGTCGCGCACGGATCTGATCTTCTGCGGGTTGCGCACGATGCGCTGGTCCGCCGTCAGATCGTGCCAGAAATCATCGGGCTGGAACAACAGCCGCTTCGGCTCGAAGCGCAGAAACGCCTCCTCGAAGCCCGGCCATTTCTGCTCGATGACGCGCCAGACGAAACCAGCGGCGAAGACGCGTTCGGCCATAACAGAGAGAATGCGGTCATCGGCGATGTCAGCCACGGCGGCATTGTCAGGCGCCGGACCCAGCAGCGACGTAAGTTCCTCTTCGCCGCCCTTGCGTTTTGCGGCGCGTGCGCGAATTTTCTTGAAATCGGCCATTGGTCCCTCGGCAACTGGAATCAATCTAACACTTCCCGTGAGAGCCGGCAGCCTCTACCTCTTACGGCAAGCCAAAGACCCTGGAGATGGCCATGAACAAGACGATCGACGACCTGGCGAACCGCTGGCTCAAGCGGCGGCCGGACGGCCTCAGCCAGCTCGAAAGCCGGGTGCTGCAATCGACGCTCGAACGGACCACCATCTCGCGCGACACCAACAAGGCCGTCGCCTTCCACCAGACCTTCGGCGACCGGCTCGCCGACACGATCGCCCGCATCGGTGGGTCATGGTCCTTCATCCTGACCTTCATCGCCTTTCTGATCCTGTGGACATCAGGCAATGTCTGGCTGCTGTCGCGTGACGCCTTCGATCCCTACCCGTTCATCTTCCTCAATCTCGTTCTGTCGATGGTCGCCGCCTTGCAGGCGCCGGTGATCATGATGGCGCAGAACCGCCAGACCGAACGCGACCGCATCGACGCCGCCCACGATTACGAGGTCAACCTGAAAGCCGAGATCGAGATCATGGCGCTGCATGAAAAGCTGGATGAACTGCGCCACGGCCAGATTCTCGGTATGCGCGACGAGATCGTGCAGCTGACCGAAATGGTCAAGCGGATCGACGAAAGGCTGTCTTCGCAGCAGTCGGCTTCATGACCGACGCAATCCATCATTTCATCGAACAATACGGGCTGCTCGCGGTCTTTATCGGTTGCGTCGCGGAGGGCGAAAGTGCCGCCATCCTTGGCGGCTTCTTCGCCCACCAGCAGGTCTTCGTCCTGTGGCACGCGGTTCTTGCGGCCGCGCTCGGCGCCTTCGTCGGCGATACTTTCTTCTTCATCCTCGGACGAAGCTTCGCCGACCATCCCTATGTCGTCAGATTGCGCAAACGGCCCGGCTTCCGCCGCGCCTTTCGGCTGCTCAACACCCATCCCGACATTTTCGTGCTGTCCAACCGCTATATCTACGGCATGCGCCTCGTCGGCGGCATTGCAGCCGGGCTTTCCAACATTGCCGCGCCGCGCTTCGTCATCCTCAACGCGCTTTCATCGGCGGTCTGGGCGGTACTGTTCGGCACGATCGGTTATGTCTTTGGACTGGGAGCCGAGCACGTCATCGGCCAGGCGTTGATGCATCACGAACGGTTGCTGATCGGGCTTGGCATCGGCCTGACCGTGGCCGTTCTGGCATGGCTCGTCGCCCGTCACATCGCCAGGAAGGAACGCGCCAGGGAGGACTGATCGTCAATCCACGCCGAGCGCCTGATCCCCCCGATCGAGGATCAGCGGGATGATCAGGTCTTCCTCGTCGGCAAGATGCCTTGTCAGCATGGCGATCAGCCGGCTGTTTTCGTCGGCATAGGCGTCGGCGGCAAAGCGCTGTCTGTCTTCGTTTTCCTGAAGCGTCTTGATGAACGCATTGGCCGCCTCGGCATTGCGCTCCAGCCCTTCATGAATGGTGTGATGGTCGGCATCGAGAATCTCGAAGCCGCGCTTCAAACGGGGCTCGGCCTTGGCGAAGACCGGAAAATATTGATAATCCTCGACATTGTGGTGACCGTCGAGATGCCCAAGAAAATGATCGAGGCGCGGCGCGAACCAGCGCGCGAAATCAGGCGCCGTCAGCCGTCCCTCACGGTAGTCTCCAATACCGTTGGCCAGCATGCCGCCAAGTTCGCGGAACATGTCGTGCCGCTGCAGCCACATATTGGCGATGCCATGGATGTTGGCATGGTCCTGCCAGTTTTCACGCGGGTATTTTTCGACGAGCCAGCGCAGATCGTCTGGCAGGCCAGCACGCTCAAGAAGCAGAAAGCTCGTGGCTTCGGACATGACAGTCTCCTTTGGTGACTGGCATGTAGGCATCGAAAGGCTAGATCGGTAGTCCCGTCATCCGCTCGATAATGGCGATACCCCAGACGCCGGCGACGATGAGCACCGAAATCAGCACCGCCAGCGAACCGCAATCCTTGGCCAACTGGATATCGACATTGAACTCGCGGCTGAAAGCGTCGCATGCCGCCTCGATGCCGGTGTTCAGCACTTCGACCATGATCAAGAGCAGCACGGCGCCGATCAGCAAAGCATAACCGCGCCACGAGATCGAAACGAACCAGCCGAGCGGCAAGGCAAGCGCCAGCAGCATCAGCTCCTGCTGGAAAGCCTTCTCGCTGGTGGCCAGCTTGCGAAACGCCCGCACCGAATTGAAATAAGCATCGATCAGCCGCTGCATGCCAAACCCCTTTGCGAATCACCGGCACGGGATAATGCAATGGCTGGCCAGATCAATGGAATAAGGTGACTTGTCCAAGATTCATTCAGCAACCGGTATGGACGGTGTCGACTTTTCAAACTGCGGCAGCCCGTCGTCGATCGAATAGTAGTCACCCTTGTCACCGACGAAGATATGGCATTCCCCCTCAAGACCTGTCGGCTTGTCGAACGATCCCGCCATGACTGAAACGTAGTCCTGGTCTCGCGGCTTCCAGAACAGCACCGATCCGCATGCCTTGCAGAACCCACGCCTGGCGAAGGTAGAGGCTTCGTACCAGGTGATACTTTCCGTGCCCTCGATCACAATGTCGGCGTTGGCAACATTGGTCGCGGCATAGAAATGTCCGCTCTGCTTGCGGCATTGCGAGCAATGACAATAGACGACGCCACGCAGCGCTCCGTGCGTTTTGAAGCGAACCGCTCCGCACAGACACGATCCCGTGTGATTGTCGCTCATTTCGACCTCCTCGAGGAAAACTCTGCCTCAGCATCGTCGTCAGGATTCCAGCTTTGCGACGACCACACGCAAGCAAATGCGACATGTACTGGCGTGGTGAACCCGAAATTCGGTTTCATTTTCAAGAGCGCGATGCGCGAATTTCGGATTCAAAGCCACCAAACTGGCGTCGTTTTCGATTATTGGGTGCGCAAATTTAAGCTTTTACAGCCGCAGGTAGAGAAAAACTGTGGAATCTCGGCAAATTAAGGAAACTTTAGCGCTGGCGCATTTATGGTCATGGCAAGCGAAGGTCGTGGGTGGGGACGCATCCCTTTGCAAGTTGTTCTGGAGTCGGTCGCATTCCCCAGGTCGGCGACAAAGGGAACCCGCGAATTCTACAGCGGAATCCGAGGGGAAGAATCAAAAATGCAGCCGGCAGCTCTTCCGACCGAACGAAGCACCGACATCGCGGCCAGTGTCGTTGCCACAATGCGCCAGCTGGGCGTGCTCAGCCTGCCGCGCAACTACGAGATTTTCTACGAGGCGCTGAGCGGCACCAATCGCGAACTCAGCCTCGCCGTCGTTTCGCTGAGCAGCCGGCCGACACAAGATGAACTGGACCAGATCGGGCGCACTTTCTTTGCCCACAACCATGGTCCGGGCATCGTCGAGCATGCCAGAGACGTCATCGCCAGGGAGCTCGAGGAGGTTGCTTCGTTGCTGCGGAGCGAGCGCAGCCACATCGAGAAATACGGCAGGATCCTCGATGAGACATCGAGCGGCCTCAGCGGCCGCAGCCTTCTCTCTCAGGATCTCCTGCAGAAGATCGCCAACGCCATGGCGGTTGCCACCAATTCGACGATCGATCACGGCCGGCAGGTGGCCTCGACGCTCAGCGACAAGACGGCCGAACTCGAGAGCGTCAAGTCGAAGCTTGAGGAGTATAAGCGGCTGGCCGACACCGATCCGTTGACCCATATCTGGAATCGGCGCGCCTTCGACAAGGAGATCACCAGGATCTACAACAGCAACAGGGGTATCCTGTTCAACGCCCTGGTTCTTGTCGACATCGACCGCTTCAAGGATATCAACGACCGCTATGGCCACCCGGTCGGCGACAAGATCATCCAGAGCATCGCCGATATTTTCCAGACCAGCATTCGCGGCGACATGTTCGTCGCCCGCACCGGCGGCGAGGAGTTCGCGCTGATCATCGAGGGCGCCAGCGAGAACGCCACCTATGACGTCGCGGAGCGTATTCGTGCCCTGATCGCGCAGACGCCGTTCACCAGCAGCCAGACCGGTACGAATTACGGCACCGTTACCGTCTCGATGGGTATCTGCATGGCGTCCGAAGCCGAAGGACCCGAAGATCTCTACACCAAGGCCGACCGGGCGCTCTATCGCTCGAAGGTCAGCGGCCGCAACCGCGTCACCAGGCACTCGACGATGGCAGGCCCCCGGGCCGGCAAGAGCTGGCTGCTCTACAAGAAGGACTGACAGTCCCTGCCCGCTGGTGCCGGGAACACTGGACTAGAGCGTTTCATATTTTGACGGAAGCGTAGCCTGCGTTTTCGAAGTAGTTCTTGCATTCGGCTGCCTCGATGGTTTCGACGA
>NZ_JAMYTM010000035.1:0-59772 GCF_040322475.1 Mesorhizobium sp. M0140
ACAGGATGGAAACGAATCTCCATCCTGTTCGATAGGTCTTACCAGATCCTCATCCAGCCCAACTTAAGTGAACTGCATTACGGCCTGTCCGGGCTTTTCTTTTGACGGATTGCGGCCTACCTGTCTGACACATTTCTGAAGCTTGGGAGCCGCGTCATGGCCGGTTACGACTACGATCTTTTCGTCATCGGCGGCGGTTCAGGAGGGGTCAGGGCGGCGCGTGTCGCCGCGGCTCTCGGCAAGCGTGTCGGCATCGCCGAGGAATACCGCTATGGCGGCACCTGCGTCATCCGCGGCTGCGTGCCGAAAAAGCTCTATGTCTATGCCTCGCAATTTCCCGAGCATTTTGCCGACGCCGCCGGCTATGGCTGGACGGTGCCGGAAGCCAGTTTCGACTGGCAGACGCTGGTCGCCAACAAGGATCGCGAGATCAGCCGGCTGGAGGCGATCTACGTCAGGAACGTCGAAGGCGCCGGCGGCGAGACCTTCCACTCGCGCGCCATGATCGTCGACCCACATGTCGTGCATCTGCTGGGTGAGGATCGCACCGTCACAGCAGACCAGATCCTGATTGCCACCGGCGGCCGACCCGCGGCGCATCCGGCGCTACCCGGCCATGAACATTGCATCTTTTCCAACGAGGCTTTCGACCTCAAGGAATTGCCCAAGGCGATCATGATCGAGGGCGGCGGCTACATCGCCGTCGAGTTCGCCAACATTTTTCACGGTCTCGGCGTCGACACCACGCTGGTCTATCGCGGCAAGGAGATCCTCAGCCGGTTCGACATGGACCTGCGGCGGATGCTGCACGAGACGATGGAAAAGAAGGGGATAAGGATCCTCTGCCATTCCGTGTCCGAATGGATCCGCAAGCGGCCGGACGGCCGGCTCGACGCGCTCGTCAGCGGCGGCGAGGTGCTGACCGTCGACCAGGTGATGCTGGCCATCGGCCGCATTCCCAACACCGAGAATATGGGCCTGGAAGGCATCGGACTGGAGATGACCAAGACCGGCGCCATCGCCGTCGACCAATATTCCCGCACCAATATCGACAGCATCTGGGCGATCGGCGACGTCACCAACCGCGTGCAACTGACGCCGGTGGCGATCCACGAGGCGATGTGTTTTATTGAAACCGCCTTCAAGGGAAATCCAACCGCGCCCGATCACGAGACGATCGCGACCGCCGTCTTTTCACAGCCGGAGATCGGCACTGTCGGCGTGTCGGAGGACGACGCCGTCAAACGCTTCCCCGACATCGAGATCTACCGCGCGACATTCCGGCCGATGCGGCACACGCTGTCCGGGCGGGATGAGAAGATGCTGATAAAGCTGGTGGTCGACGGCGCGTCGAAGAAAGTGCTTGGCGCCCACATATTGGGGCCGGACGCCGGCGAGATGGCGCAGCTTCTCGGCATCCCGCTGAAGGCCGGCCTGACCAAGGACGATTTCGACCGCACAATGGCCGTGCATCCGACAGCGGCGGAAGAACTGGTCACCATGTACAAGCCGACCTACCGCATGAAGGACGGCGTGCGGGTCGATTGACGGTAAAGCCGGACTGGGGAACTCCGCCGCGGCAAGGTATTTGCCACGGCGGAGATAAGGAAGCGGCTACAGCAGCGTGCCGCGCAGGATCACCAGCGCCACCGAGAAGTAGATCACCAGCCCGGTGACATCGACCAGCGTGGCGACGAACGGCGCCGATGCGCTGGCAGGGTCGAAGCCGATGCGTTTCAAGGCGAACGGCAGCATCGACCCCGACAGCGAACCGAAGGTGACGATGCCGACGAGGGCCGCGCCCACCGTCGTGGCGATCAGCGGCCAGTGCGGGCCATAGTCGTAGAAGCCCATATATTGCCACAGCGCAATGCGGCAGACGCCGACCACGCCGAGCATGGCGCCCAGCACGAGACCGGTGGGCAGCTCGCGCAGCGCCACCCGCCACCAGTCGCCAAGACCGATCTCGCGCAGCGCCAGCGCACGGATGACCAGCGAGGTCGCCTGCGAGCCGGAATTGCCGCCCGAGCTCATGATCAGCGGGATGAACAGCGTCAGCACGATCGCCTTCTCCAGCTCGCCCTCATAGCTCTGCATCGCGTTGGCCGTCAGCATCTCCGAGATGAACAGCGCGCACAGCCAGCCGCCACGTTTCTTGATCATGGCGAGGAAGCTCATCTTCATGTACGGCTCGTCCAGCGCCTCCATGCCGCCGAAACGGTGCACATCCTCGGTCGTCTCCGCGATCATCGTGTCGATGATGTCGTCGATGGTGACGATGCCGAGGATCTTGCCATGGTCGACGACCGGAACGGCGAGCAGATCGTATTTGGAGATCGTCTGCGCCAGGGTTTCGCGATCGGTCAGCGGTCCGACCGTCACCGGAAGATGATCCGGCGCCACCGTCATGATCGAATCGCCGGGCTCACCGGTGATCAGCCGGCGCAGGCCCGTCGAGCGCACAAGCAGGTGCGTTTGCGGATCGACGATATAGATCGCATACACGGTCTCGCGCGTCCGCTCCACCTTGCAGATGTAGTCTAGCGTTTGCCCGACGGTCCAGTCCGAGGGCACGCTGACGAACTCCGTCGTCATGATCGATGCGGCGCTGCCTTCGGGATAGCCGAGGATGGAGAGCAGCGTTGCGCGCAGCGGCGGTGCAAGCCCGCCAAGCAGCTCGGAACGGGCCGGCTCTTCCAGCTCGCGCAGGATGTCGGCGGCACGGTCGACCGACATCGCGGTGAGCAGCTTGCCCGCCTTGGCGCGCGGCAGCGCCTCCATGAGTTCGGACGCGCCGTCGAGTTCCGGCTGATCGAAGATCTCGACCAGACGTTCGAACGTCACTTCACAGAGCAGTTCCGTCGCGGTCTCTCGAGGCTCCCTGTTCAGGGCCTCGACAATGTCGGCGACGTGATCGTTGGCTAGGATACGGGCAATCGCGACGGCCTCGTCGCTGGCTACGGCGGTAAATTCGTTCATGGCTCACTCCTTGCCGTCCGGCAGGACATGAACCATGTGAGGTCACGTCAGGGCGGACGGCTGTTGCGTTCGACTGTGACTGTCGCCAGGCATGGCGCGGTGACCTTTCCGCTTGCGGGTTCGCGTTTTTACTATCTGCAAGCGGGCGCAACATAGGAGCGCGCCTTGCCGTGTCAATCGCGGTGAGGAGGGAAAACGCCGACGAGCGGCCGAGATCGCGAGACTGTGATCGCCGGCCGCCGTGCGACTACGCAGACCGGGGTGGAATAACCGTTATTTCTGCTTCAGCCGGCGCGAGAAGCGCAGCCACTTGTCCTCGACCGGCCTTGGGGCCGGCCTTGGCTGCACGAGAATGGTGGTGAGCTCGACGGGCAAGGTCGGAACCAGCGGCTTCTTGGTGGCGACGCCGTCGGCGATCGCGACGATGCTGTGATAGAATTCGCTGCCCGTCATCGATCTTGGCGCAACCGCCTCGTGCATGACGCTGATCACCGTGACATCGGGGCAGTTGTCCTTGATGGCCTGGTGGAAGGCGACCTTGCCGTCGGGGTCGAGCGCCCCGGTCGCCTCGTCGAGGAACAGCAGCCCCGGCTGCTGCAGCACGATGCGGGCCACCACCAGCTTCTGTTTCTGGCCGCCCGACAGCACCTGGTCCCAGCTTTTGCCTTCGCGGCTTTCGTCGGCCATATGCTCGATAAAGTCGCCGAGCCCCGCCTTGTGCAGCGCCGACGCGACCTGCGCGTCGCCATGGTCGCGCTCGGAGCCCGGAAGGCAGACCAGTTGCTTCAGCGTCACCTGCTGCAGCTTGACCTCCTGGGCGGCATAGAAACTCTTGACGCCCTCGGGGAAGACGATGGTGCCGCGGCCATAGGGCCACAGGCCGTTGATCGCCTTGATCAGCGAAGTCTTGCCGCAGCCGGACTCGCCTTTCAGGAAAGTCCATTCGCCGCGCCGGAAGCGCAGATTGGCGGCGCTGAGGAAGGGCGTCGCATCCTCGCCTTGATGCGCCAGTTCGAGCTTCTGGATGGTCAGGCCAAAAACCGGGTTCTGGCTGGTGTAGTGGAAATCGGAGCGGCCGGTCTGGCTGTAGAATTCCTGCGGATGCTGGACATTCTCGATCGCCTGCGCCAATTCGATGACGCGCTGGCTGTTGGCGCGCAACGTTGCGATGTTCGGCATGACGTGGATGAACCAGGAGCATTGACTGATCAGCGAATTGACCAGCTCGGAGCCGGTTATGTAGCCCTTGAGATCGAAACCGTTGTGGATGAACGGCACCAGGCCAGGTCCATAGGCGACAATGCGGGCGCCAATGAAATTATAGATCAGCTCGAACGAATTGTAGCCTGTGTTGACGATATTCAGCCGCGCCCAAGTGCGGTCGATGTCGACATAAAGTCGATTGTGCATCGTCTTCTGCACATCCTCGCCTTGCGAGGCCGCGACATGGAAGCTGCGACGCAGGAAAGTGGTCAACTCGCCGCGATAGCTGCCTTCGGATTGCTGCATCCTGACGTTGAGCCGTTCCAGCAGACGACCCAGTTTGACCGCGATCCAAGTGTTCAGCGGCACGTAGGTGGCGACCGCCAGGAAAGCCAAAACCGCACTGCCGTAGCTGCCGAGAAATTCCAGCCCTTTCACTTCCGCCGAGTTTTCAAGCAATTTCTGGCCGACGAAATAAAGCGATGTGGCAACACCCAGGACGCCCATGGCGAGGCCGATGGCTCCGCCGGTCATGTCCTTGATCGATTCCTGGACGCGCTGATCGATGTTGTCGGGAGCGGCATTGCCGGACGAACCATGCTGGGCGTGGAAATGCGTATGATTGGTGTCGAGCAGCGCTTCGTTGAAGCGGCTGTCCAGCCAGCCGCGCCATTTGCGGTGCAATGTCGCTGACACGAGACTGCGGATGCCGGTGAAGCCGGCGTCCTTGAGCACGACCAGCAGCACCAGGACGCCGGCATTGACCAGCAGCGAGCGAAGCGGCGTGGTGTTGGCGGCGTCATGGAAGAAGGCGATCGAGTTGACCAGTTCGCCGGAGGCTTCGGCGAACCAAACACCGGCCTTGCTGGACAGCGCCGTGAGCAGTGCGATCACCAGCGTCAGCGTCCAGGCTTCCTTCCAGCGGTCGGAAACCCAGTAGGCCCGCATCAGGCCCCAGAAGCTGCGCATCGACGACACCGGCGTCAGAAGCGATCGCCCTGCGGCATCGCGAGGTGTTTTTTCCGGTACTGACTCTTGCGATGGTCTACCGACCCGAATCACGATCCCGCCCAAACCTTTTTTCTTTTGTTACGGATGGTAACACCAATTGATCATTTTCCATTAATTTAAAACCGGGCCGACCGGATTGCGCCGGCAGCCGTGGCCGTGAGGCAACAGATTACATGCTGAAATATAGCGACAACGATAGGCAAAAATCCGAATATTGCTTTTGATTTCAAATGCCTGATACATAGGGGCGTGACGTTAGCGCGGCTTCCCTTAGGGAAGGTTTTCACACGGTTTTGTGAACTCAAAATCGTCCGGACCGAGCGCTTTTCTCAAAGCAGGTTGACCCGAACACCCGAAAATTTGCCGTTCGCGACCTCGCCGGGCGTGCCGTTGTCGTCCTTGCCGGAGGCAGGAGGTGACCGGAGAATCGGCCGAGCGGCGCTTCCTTGTCGGATCGGCTGAGGAACTGCGTTTGACAATTCATCCGCTTGGGATTGAACCTTGCCTGGCATCGTCGACACTCATGCATGTTCGGTTCTCCAACAAGGAAGCTCCCAATGCTTGCACGCGCGGCCGCAATCCTGTCCCTCTTCGCCTGGCTGCCCCTCGTACCTTTGGCGCATGCCGGCCAGCAGAGCATCCCGGCCAGCGCCGAAGGCCAGATCGAGTTCAACACGCCGTCCGGCAACATCGGCTGCATCTACACACCCAAAGGCGGCACCGGCACCTATGAACCAAGGGATGGTGGCCCGGAGCTGAGCTGCTCGCGCGTCGAGCCAAGCTACGTCACGATTATCCTGGGTCCGAAGGGGCCAGCCACGCTGATCAAGAACCCCGGCGAGCAGGGCTGCTGCAGCGATGTCGACAAGCTTGGCTACGGCAACAGCTGGAGCGCCGGGCCGTTTTCGTGCCAGTCGTCAAGCAAGGGACTGTCCTGCACGGCCACGAACGGCCATGGATTTTTCATCAGCAAGGCCAAGGCGACGGTGAAGTAACGCTTGCTGCTGTCGCGGAGAGGAGAGGGCGGTCGGCTCAGCCGGCCTTTTCCAGTTCGCCGCGCGCCTTGGCGGCCGCCACCTGGCGAATGGCATCGGCCAGCGTGTCGGCATCCTGCGCGCCCATGACCGCGTATTTGTCCTCGAGCAGGAAGCACGGTACACCAGAAATGCCCATGCGCGACGCGGTGGCGATCTCGGTGCGCACCGCCTCGACATCGGCCTCGGTCGGCAAAAGCGTGGCGACCACGGACGCATCCATGCCGGCCTCGCGCGCCGCCTCGACCAGCACGGCATGATCGCCGATGTTGGCGCCTTCCTCGAAATTCAACTGGAATAGCCGGCGCACAAGCCTGTTCTGAATGGCTTCGCCGGCGGCACCTGCCCAGCGGATCAGCCGGTGCGCATCCAGCGTGTTCGGCGCCACCTTGATGGCGTCGAAGGCGAACGAGATGCCTTCGATTTCGCCCAGCGGCTCGATGCGGACGTGAATCTCGCGGATGCGCTCGTCGCTGCCGAATTTTGCCAGCATGTATTCGCGGCGGTCCTTGCCATCAGACGGAATGGTTGGATCGAGCTGGAACGGCCGCCAGCGGACATGCACGTCGACATCGCCGACGGCGGCAATCGCCCTGTCGAGCCGCTTCTGGCCGATGAAGCACCAGGGGCAGACGACATCGGACACCACATCGACGGTGATGGCGCTCAATTCGCTCATCTCGACCTCCTGATCCCTCAGTTGGGCTTGCGCCACCATGTTGGCAGTTGATACCCGAATATGGGCGTCTTTTGCGGATGTTCCAGGTAGTTCCAGTAGGCGATCCATTGCTGCGTGTTGTACTGCATCGGCACCATGTAGTTGCCGGAGATCAGCAGCCGGTCGAGAACGCGAACTGCGGCAACATAATCCTCCTTGGAGCGGGCGCGCAGCATCGCCTCGATCGCCGCGTCCACAGCCGGATCGGCGACGCCGGCGAGATTGAACGAGCCTTCCGTCCTGGCCGCGGCGGAACTCCAGCGCCCGCTCTGCTCGATGCCGGGCGACAACGAATTGTTGAAGCCGCTCGATCCGACCAGGACCTCGAAGTCGAAGCGCTGCTTGCGCGACTGGATCTGATCGCCGTCGAGGCTGCGAATGGTGAGATCGATGCCGATCTTCTCCAGCGTGCGCTGGTAGATGCCGGCAAGGCGCTCCTCGTCCTGCGACGCGGTCAGGATTTCGAAGCTGAAGGGTTTGCCTTCGGGATCGAGCATCGTTCCATTCTGCACGTGGTAGCCGACACTTTTCAAAAGATCGAAGGCTGCCTTCAGCACGCGGCGGTCCTGGCCCGATCCGTCGGTCACCGGCGGCCGCCATGTACCGTCCATGACATCGGCCGGCACGCGGCCGGGGTAGGGCGCCAGAAGCGCTTTCTCCTTGTCGTCCGCTGGATGGCCGAGCGCGGAAAGCTCGGAGTTTTGCCAATAGCTCATTGTCCGCGCGTACTTGCCGCCGAACAGGTTCTTGTTGGCCCATTCGAAGTCATAAAGCATACCGAGCGCGCGCCGCACGACCGGGTTGGCGAATTTCGGCAACCGCGTGTTGAACAGGAAACCAGTCACCACGGGCGGAATGCCGGTGTCGAAGGTCTGCGCGACCACATCGCCCTTGTGGAAGGCCGGAAAATCGAGATCGCGCTCGCGCTTCACCGGATCGCTATCGTCGTCGATGGCGCAAAGGCCTTTCTTGAACGCTTCGAGCTTGGCGTTAGCGTTGAGGAAATACTCGATAGTGATCTGGTCGTAATTGTCGAAACCGCGCTTGGCCGGGACGTCCTTGCCCCAGTAATCCGGGTTGCGCTTGAACACGATGCGCTGGCCGGGCTGCACCTGCGCGATCGTATAGGGGCCACTGCCGATCACCGGCTTGAGCGTCGTCCTGTCGAAAGTCTCCTTGTCGAAGGCATGCTTCGGGATGATTGGGGTCAGCGCGATGATCAGCGGGAATTCGCGATCGGCCTTGTCGTTGAAGGTGAAGCGCACGCTGTGATCGCCGGTCTTTTCGAGCTTGGCGACCCTGGCCATGCGGTCGCTGTAGGGCGGTCGCCCTTTCTCGGTGTAGACATCGTAGCTGAACAGCACATCTTCCGGCGTCACTGGCTGGCCGTCCGACCATTTGGCCTTCGGGTTGAGATGGAATTCGATGCTCTTGCGCTCCGGGTCCATGTCGGCGCTGTCGGCCAACAAACCGTAAAGCGTGAAAGCCTCGTCGGCATTGCGCTGCATCAACGGCTCGAAGACCAGATTGCCGAAGATCGTGTCCATCATGCCGCGCGCCGTCGTGCGCAGGCTCTTGAGGATGAAAGGGTTGAGGTTGTCGAAGCTGCCGACGACGCAATACGTGATCGAGCCACCCTTCGGCGCATCGGGATTGACGTAATCGAAATGCGTATAGCCGGGCGGCAGCGCCGGCTCGCCCTGCATGGCGATAGCGTGCTTCGGCTCCGATGCGGCCGGCTGATGCGAAAGGGCGAGAAACGATATCCCGGTAATCAGCCAAACAACAACGCGGCCCATGACCGTCTCCTTATTGGGTCGGCTTGATGATTCGGTGTGCACCCTAGCATGGGGCGGCTGCGCGCCGGCCAACCGCGCGTTCAACAATTGCTGACGCCGGGCTGGATTCGGCCTCGCTTGCAGTGTAACACGCCCTCCGAAGTCATTCTGTTGCCTCATTTCGGCAACAGGTAGCTGGACCACACGGCACGAAGAAGCCGGTCCCGGGATCATTTGAGAGGAAGTGCACGACATGACGAGCCTGAACAGCAACGCGTACCGCCTCTCGGTCATGGCCGCTGGCGTGGTCGGCTTTCTCGGCGCAGGACTTCCCGCCGCTTCCGCACAGCAGCAACAGCAGATTCCGCAAGGCTGGTTCAAGGCCTGCACCAAGCAGGAAGACGTCGACATCTGCAATGTCCAGAACATCACCACCGCCGGCAACGGCCAACTGGTCACCGGCGTCAGCCTGATCGAGCTGAAGGGCAAGGTGAACCGCAAGGTGTTCCAGGTGACGGTGCCGACCGGCCGTCTGGTGCCTCCCGGAATCGGCCTGCAGATCGACACCGGCAAGGCGCAGAAGCTCGATTATGTGATCTGCTTCCCGGATCGTTGCGTGGCCGAAGTGCCGCTGACCGATCAACTCGTCGCGGCATTCAAGAAAGGCCAGGCGATCACGCTGACTTCCGTCAATTTCCAGAACCAGCCCAATCCGATCAAGATCGCCCTGCAGGGCTTCAGCGGCGCCTATGACGGCCCGGCGCTGCAGCAGTCGGACATCGAGGACCGGCAGAAGAAGCTTCAGGACTTCGTCGCCAAGAACAACCAGGATTTCGCCAAGAAGCTCAAGGAAGAGCAGGACAAGGCGAAGACCGCCAACTGATCGGCCGATATCGTCCGGCCAACAAAGAAGCGGGGTCATGCCCCGCTTTTTTTGTGCCCGTCTCTCCGCGGGTTAGTGCCTTGACTGCCGTTTCGGCTGGTAGCCGCCGTCCGGCCTCTTGTCGAACATCTCCTTGATCTGCGGATGCCGGACCGGCTCACCCGACTGATCCTCAAGCAGATTCTGCTCGGAGACGTAGGCGATGTATTCGGTCTCCGAATTCTCGGCGAGCAGATGATAGAAAGGCTGATCCTTGCGCGGCCGAACGTCGGCGGGGATGGCTTCGTACCATTCGTCGGTGTTGGCGAATTGCGGATCGACGTCGAAAATGATGCCCCTGAATGGAAACAGCCGGTGGCGAACCACCTGTCCGATTGCGAATTTGGCTGTTTTCATCGTACTCACCACTGAATTCCTTGGGCTTATTTGGCGCAGACCGCGCATCAATTCAATCCCGAGGCGCTTGACGCCCTATCAAGCAACGGGCTAGCCCGGCGCCAGGGTTTCGGACCAGCATAAAAATGTCTGACGTCATCGGTCTTGTTCTTCCGTTCTTCGGCTTGATTTTTGTCGGGTTTCTGGTGGCGCGCATCACCAGGCAGCCGCTGGAGGCGCTCGGCTGGATGAACACGTTCATCGTCTATGTCGCGCTGCCGGCCCTTTTCTTCCAACTGCTTGCCAGGACGCCGTTCGAAGACCTGACGGAATGGCGCTTCATCTTCGGTTCGGTCGTCTCCACCTTCATGATATTTTCCTTGATGTTCATGGGGTCGGTGCTGACCTCGCGCGGCGAGATAGCGCAATCGACCATCAAGGCGCTCGCGGCCGCCTATGGCAATATCGGCTATATGGGACCGGGGCTGGCATTGCTGGCCTTCGGCGAGGAGGCGGCTGTGCCGGTCGCCCTGATCTTCTGTTTCGAGAACATCATGCATTTCGCCCTCGCACCCATGATGATGGCGCTGTCGGGCAACGAGAAGACCACTCCTCTCCGGCTTGCGCTGGGTGTCGTGCGCAAGATCGTGCTGCACCCGTTCATCATCGCAACCGCCCTGGGTGTCGGCGCCGCCTATATCGGCTTTCGACCGCCCGTGCCGGTGGAGCGACTTCTGGAATATCTTTCCCGGGCGGCCGCACCTTGCGCGCTGTTTGCCATGGGCGTCACCCTGGCGCTCAGGCCGCTCAATCGCGTCCCGCATGAGATGGTTCCGATTGCGGCGCTGAAACTGATCCTGCACCCGTTGCTCTGCTATGTCGTGCTGAGCTGGATCGGCAATTTTTCTGAGACATGGGTCTTCTCGGCGGTGCTTCTGGCGGCATTGCCGACCGCCACCAACGTCTTCGTCATCGCCCAGCAGTATGGCGTCTGGGTACAGCGCGCGTCGGCCAGTGTGCTGATCACAACCTGCCTGTCGGTCGTGACCGTCACCGGGCTGCTCTACCTGATCCGGCACAATATCCTAGCGCCGGACCTGTTTCCCTAACCCGCCAGCAAGCGCGGCAAAACCGCTGCCGGGACGAAGTCCCTCGCGCATGAAAAAAGCCCGAAGCGGCGCGAAGCCTCCGAGCACACCGAGCCCGGCAACGCGGGCCATCTGCGCCGGCAGCATGTCGGAAAGCAGCGACATGTTGAGCAGGTTGACCACGCTGCTGCGCGCCAGAATATCGGGGCGGCGCTTGAAATCGTAGGCTGCAAGCGCCTTGGCTGCACCTGGATCGGCTCTATTTTCACGAGCGATTCCAATTAGATCGTCGACGTCCCTGATGCCGAGATTGAGGCCTTGCGCACCAATCGGGGGAAACACATGGGCGGCTTCGCCGACCAGCGCCACCCGATCTCGGGCGAAACGCAGTGGCGTCACCGCCGAAAGCGGATAGATCTGCCTGCCCGGCTCGACCGTTACCCGGCCCAGCATCGACTGCATCTGCTGTTCGACCCGCTGAGAAAGCGTCGCATCGTCCAGTGCGGCGAGGTCGGTCGCGGTCTGGGGCTTGACCACCCAGACCAGGCTGGAGCGATTGCCGGGCAGCGGGACCTGCGTGAACGGACCGGTCTCGGTGTGGAATTCGGTCGAGGTGAAGGCATGGTCGCCGCCATGGCCGAAATTGAGGACGAGAGCTGCCTGCGGGTAGGACCGGGCCGAGGTCGAGATGCCGGCCGCCTGGCGCGCCGGTGACAACCGCCCATCGGCGGCGACCGCCAGCGCTGCGTCGACCGTGCTGCCGTCGGACAGGACGGCACGGGCGCGCTCGGCATCGAGATGCCAGTTCGCCACCATCGGCATCAGCCGGTCGATGCCGGCATGCGCGGCAACGGCGCTGGCGAGTGCCGGGTTGAGCACGCTGTTGGGAAGGTTCAGCCCGAACTGGTCCTCGTCGATCTCGCTGGCACGGAAGGTGACGACCGGGCTGCGGATCAGCCGGCTGGTGGCGTCGACGATGCGCATCACTTTCAGGGCCGCCGCCTTGGATTTGACGGCTTCGAGCACGCCAAGCCGGTCGAGCACTTTCAAGGCAGGGTTCATCAGGGCCGTCGTGCGGCCATCGGGGGCGGTGGCCTCCGGCCCGACCAGTGTCACCGGGAAACCCTCGGCGGCAAAACCGAGCGCCGCGATCAGTCCTGCCGGCCCCGTGCCGGCAACCAGTATCCGCGCAGTTTGCTGATGCTCCAAGATCGGCTTCCGGCTTGCAATGCGAGGCGGTCCACCCGACCTGCCGTTCGATGAGCATATAGGTCAGATCATGCCGCTTGATCAACGCGGCGATTCGGCCCATTCGGATGTCATGACCGGCCAGCAGGACGACTTCAGGCATCTCGACCGCGCCGGCCGCGCCATGGCCGGCATCGCGCGCAGTCCTCGCGTCACGGTAAACGTCGTTGTCGGCGCTTGCATCCTGCTTGCCTGGCTGACCCTTGCCGCGATGGCAATCCGCGGCGCCGAAGGCGGGATTGCAGGCGTCAGCGCCCCCGGCGACACGATCCTGCGCAGCCTGCCGCAACTGCCGCTGCCCGATTTCCTGGAACGGTTCTTTGTGCTGTGCCTCTCACCGGTGCCTTTGGACACAAGTCTCGGCTTGCAGGCCGGCGCGCTCGTTTTCATGTGGTTCCTGATGGCGATCGCGACGATGCTGCCTTCGGCGGCGCCGATGATCCGCACCTATTGCGAAATCACGGACACGGCTCGCATCAAGGGCGAACCGGTCGTTCACCCGCTGGTGCTGGTCGCCGGTTACCTCAGCGTCTGGCTCGCCGCTTCAATGATGTTCGCGGCGCTGACCTTGGCCGCCCATGCATTCGCCTCGTCAGCCGGGATGCTCGATCCGGTCGTCGGCCTTGCCGCTGCGCTCGCTCTGCTGATTGCCGGTGTCTACCAGTTCAGCGGCCTGAAGGAAGCTTGCCTGAAGAAATGCAAGAACCCGTTCTCGATCCTTTTCGCGAACTGGAGCGCCAGGCCGGCCAGCGTCTTTCGGCTCGGTGTCGCTCAAGGTCTGTGGTGTCTCGGCTGCTGCTGGGCCTTGATGCTGGTGATGTTCGCCGTTGGCGTCATGAACATTTTCTGGATGGCGTTGATCGGGCTGTTCACCCTGATCGAAAAACAAACCGCCAGCAGGGTTCCAACCCGGCTGGCCGGTGCGATACTGCTTGTCTGGGCAGCCGCGCTGCTAGTAGTCTCGCTGTGAGTGGGGGAAAATCGATGGCAGACCAGAGCTGGGCGATGAAGGGAGAGCTCGTACTCTCCTGCAATTGCACGGTTTTTTGCCCCTGCGTGCTGTCGCTTGGCAATCATCCGCCGACCGAAGGCTACTGCCAGACCTGGGCGGGATTTCGCATCGATGCCGGCCATTTCGGTGAAGTAGATCTGTCCGGCCTCAATCTCGGGCTGGTCATGGAAATTCCCGGCTACATGAGCCGCGGCAACTGGACCGCGGGCCTGTTCATCGACAGCCGCGCCTCTGTCTACGCGGTCAAGGCGCTGACCAAGATCTTCACCGGCAAGGCAGGCGGAACCACATCGCTGCTCTCCATCCTCGTCGGCAAATTCCTCGGCGTCGAGCAGGTGCCGATCACCTATGAGACGCGTGACAAGACGCGTATATTCCAGATACCGAAGATTATCGACGGAGCGGTGACACCCATCCCCGGCAAGGACCGCGACAAGGACACGGTGATCAGCAATTCGGAATACTGGATCGCGCCTGAGATCATCGTGGCCCGGTCCGACAAGAGCAAGATGCGGGCTTTCGGCCGCAACTGGAATTTCGCCGGCCGTTCGGCCGAAATCTGCAAGCTGGATTGGCGGGGCCCGTGAGCAAGAACACAACGGCCCGAAAAGCCGCCAAAAAGATCACGGACCGGATTCCGCGCCCGAAGAAGAAGGTCACCTGGCCACAGGCGAGAGCGTTCTCCGTCCACCTCTTGACCGCCTCGGGGTCGTTCCTGGCCTTCCTGTCGCTGGTAGCGGCAAGCGAAGAGCGCTGGACGGCGATGTTCTGGTGGCTCGGGCTGGCATTGTTCGTCGACGGCATCGATGGGCCGATCGCGCGGAAGCTCGAGGTCAAGGAAATCCTGCCGACTTGGTCGGGCGAACTGCTCGACAACATCATCGACTACGTGACCTACGTGCTGATCCCGGCCTTCGCGCTCTATCAGCGCGGCTTCATGGGCGAGGGCCTGTCATTCCTGTCTGCGGCGATCATCGTCGTCTCCAGCGCCATCTACTATGCCGACACCGGCATGAAGACGAAGGAGAATTTCTTCAAGGGGTTCCCCGTGGTCTGGAACATGGTGGTGTTCACCCTGTTCGTCATCGAGCCCGGACAATGGGTTTCGTTTGCGGTGGTGGTGGTGGCCGGCGTCCTGACTTTCGTACCGATCAACTTCATCCACCCGGTGCGGGTGGTGCGGCTGCGGCGCATCAACCTTGGGATGACTCTCTTGTGGTGCGCTTTCGGCGCGCTTGCCCTGGCCCAGGCGGCACTCGCTGCCTTCTACGATCAGATCGGCGTGCTGGGCGAGCAGGTCAGCACCTTCACCAAGATCGGCATCACCATCACCGGGCTTTACCTTGCCTGCATCGGTGGCATCATGCAGTTCTTTCCCAATCTCGGTGCCAAAAAGGCCTGATCAGCCACTCCCACAGAGAGCCTAGCCCCACAGGAAACCTAGCAATGTCCAAAGCGATCCGCATTCACGCCAACGGCGGCCCGGAAGTCCTGACCTACGAGGACGCCGACCTCGGTCAGCCGGGATCCGGGCAGATCCTGGTCCGGCACACCGCGATCGGCCTCAATTTCATCGATGTCTATCATCGCTCTGGCCTCTATCCGCCGCCCGGCGGCTTCCCGCTCGTGCCAGGCAGCGAAGCCGCCGGCGTGGTGCTGGAGGTCGGCCAGGGCGTCGACTGGCTGAATCCGGGCGATCGCATCGCCTATGCGGTGACGACGGGGGCTTATGCGCAAGAGCGCGTCATCGATGCCAGCCGGGTCGTCAAGGTTCCGGATGGCATCAGCGACGAACAGGCCGCCGCGATGATGCTGAAGGGCATGACGGCGGAATATCTGCTGCGCCGGACGTTCAAGGTGAAGGCAGGCGACACGATCCTGTTCCACGCCGCGGCCGGCGGCGTCGGGCTGATCCTCGGCCAATGGGCAAAACACCTCGGCGCGACCGTCATCGGCACCGCCAGCTCGTCCGACAAGATCGAGCTCGCGAGGGCGCATGGTTTCGACCATGTCATCAACTACAAGGAACAGGATTTCGTCGCCGGGGTTGCTGCCATCACCGGCGGCAGGAAGTGCGATGTCGTCTACGATTCGGTTGGCAACGACACGTTTCCGGCTTCGCTCGACTGCCTGAGGCCGCTCGGCATGTTCGTCAGCTTCGGCCAGTCCTCCGGACCTATACCGCCGTTCAGCATGTCATTGCTGGCTCAGAAGGGCTCGTTGTTCGCTACAAGGCCGACGCTGTTCGTCTACAACGCAAAGCGCGAAGACCTCGAGGCCTCCGCCGCTGCCCTGTTCGAAGTCGTGCTCAGTGGCGCCGTCAAGATCAAGATCAACCAGCGCTATGCGCTCAAAGACGCCGGCAAGGCGCATTCCGATCTCGAGGGCCGCAGGACCACAGGGACGACCATTCTCATCCCTTAGTTCGTTCTGCCTTGCTATCCCTTGAATTTCCGCTGAAATTCTTGAAGCTCTTTCAAGACGCGTGCCGCTTTCCGATGAGAGCCGGCCGCGCCTACCATGCCTGCGGGAACACAGAACATGTCTGGCTAACCAGATGGGAGGCACTGTGAGTGCAAATCAGGACGGCACGAACCTGCTCGAGGTGCGTAGCCTCACCAAGATATTCGGCACGCTGACGGCGTGCGATCACATCGATCTCGACATCGCCAGAGGTGAAATCCACGCTTTGCTCGGCGAAAACGGCGCCGGTAAGTCGACACTGGTCAAGATGCTGTTCGGCTCGCTGGAGCCCAATTCCGGAGAGATCTTCTGGAACGGCCAGGCGGTCAGGATTTCCAACCCCGGCGCCGCGAAAAAACTCGGCATCGGCATGGTGTTCCAGCATTTTTCGCTGTTCGAGGCGCTGACCGCGGCCGAAAACATCGCGCTATCGCTGGACGACGGCTCGCCGATCAGCAGCATCGCGGCCAAGGCGAGGGCGCTTTCCTTCAGCTATGGCCTGCCGCTCGATCCTGAATCGCTTGTCGGCGACCTGTCGGTGGGTGAGCGCCAGCGCATCGAGATCATCCGCTGCCTGCTGCAGACGCCGCAGCTCATCATCCTCGACGAGCCGACCTCGGTGCTGACGCCGCAGGAAGCCGACAAGCTGTTCGAGACGCTGGAGCGTTTGCGCTCGGAAGGCAAATCCATCCTCTACATCTCGCACCGGCTCGAAGAGGTCAAACGCATCTGCGACCGCGCCACGGTGCTGCGTCACGGCAAGGTGGTCGGCCACTGCAATCCGCGTGAGGAAACAGCCTCTTCGCTGGCTCGCATGATGGTCGGCAACGAGGTGCAGGCCGTGGTGCGCGCGCCGGTCGAGGGCATCGACAAGGCGCCACCGCTGCTCGAAATCCGCAATCTCAATCGCAAACCGGCAACACCGTTCTCGATACCGCTCAAGGGCATCAACCTGAACGTCCGCGCTGGCGAGGTGATCGGCATCGCCGGCGTCGCCGGCAACGGCCAGGGCGAGTTCTTCGAATCCGTTTCAGGCGAAGTGCTGCAGCAGAATGCCGCCTCGGTGCGCATTCGTGGCAAGGATGCGGGAGGCCTTAGCATCACCGGACGCCGACTGCTGGGCGCCGCCTTCGTGCCGGAGGAGCGCCTCGGCCACGGTGCGGCACCGCGCATGAAGCTTTCTGAAAACCTGCTGCTGTCGCGCCATGCCACCGACGGCAAGGCGTTCGTCGGTTCCGGCGGGATGGTGAAGAGCGGTGCCATCCAAGCCGCCTCCCAGCGCATCATCGAGGCGATGGATGTGCGCAAGAGTGCGCCGGATCCGGAGGCTGCGGCCCTTTCGGGTGGCAATCTGCAGAAATTCATCGTCGGCCGTGAACTCGACCGCCGGCCGAGCGTCATGGTGGTGAACCAGCCGACCTGGGGCGTCGACGCGGGCGCTGCCGCCCACATCCGCCAGGCCTTGATCGAGCTGTCGCGCAGCGGATCGGCGGTGCTGGTGATCAGCCAGGATCTCGACGAGCTGTTCGAGATATCGGATGCGATCGCGGTCATGCACAATGGCGAGCTGTCGAAGCCGATGCCGATCGCCGAGGCAACCTTCGAAAAGGTAGGTTTGCTGATGGGCGGCGCCGAACCAGGCCACGCCGAACACTCGCTGGAGACGGCATGATGCGCCTCGAACTCGTCAAACGCCCGCAGCGTTCCATGCTTTTTTCGGCCCTGTCGCCGTTCATCGCCTTTGCGCTGACCATCATTGCCGGCGCCGTCATGTTCGCGCTGCTCGGTGTCAATCCCCTGACCGCGTTCAATATCTATTTCATCGAGCCGATCAGCCAGGTCTGGCAGCTGCATGAACTGGCGATCAAGGCAGCGCCGCTCATCCTGATCGCTGTCGGCCTGTCGGTCTGCTACAAGGCCAACATCTGGAACATCGGCGCCGAAGGCCAGTTCATCCTCGGCGGCATTGCCGGTTCGATGATTCCGGTGCTGTTTCCGCAGTTCGAAGGTCCGCTGGTGCTGCCGCTGATGCTTTTGCTCGGCATGGTCGGCGGCGCGGCCTATGCGGCGATCCCGGCTCTGCTCAAGACTCGCTTCGGCACCAACGAGATACTGACCAGCCTGATGCTGGTCTATGTCGCGCAGCTCTTCCTCGACTGGCTGGTGCGCGGACCCTGGCGCGATCCGCAGGGCCATGGTTTCCCGCAGACCATCCAGTTCAACGATTCGGCCGTGTTGCCGGAGCTGATGCCGGATGCCGGGCGGGCAAACTGGGGTTTTGTCTTCGCATTGGTCGCCGCGGTGCTGGTCTGGATCCTGATGAGCCGCATGCTGAAAGGTTTTGAGGTGCGCGTGCTGGGCTCAAGCCCGCGGGCAGGGCGCTTCGCCGGCTTCGGCCTCAACCGCATGGTCTTTTTTGCTTTCCTGCTGTCAGGCGCGCTGGCGGGACTCGCCGGCATCTCCGAGGTCTCGGGCGCCATCGGGCAACTGCAGCCTGTCATTTCGCCCGGCTATGGCTTCACCGCCATCATCGTGGCGTTCCTTGGCCGTCTCAACCCGCTTGGCATCGTTGCCGCCGGACTGGTTCTGGCACTGACCTATCTCGGCGGCGAAGCGGTGCAAAGCGCGCTCGGCATTTCCGACAAGGTGGCGCGGGTGTTCCAGGGCATGCTGCTGTTCTTCGTGCTCGGCTGCGACACGCTCATCCACTACCGCATCCGCGTGATCGGCCTGGCGCTGACCAAACCGGAAGGCGTGGCCAAACTCGAAGCCGCACCGAAGCTGAAGGAAGCCCGTTGATGGACATCACCGTAAACATCCTTCTGACCATCGCCACCGCGGCAACGCCGCTGTTGATCGCGGCAATCGGCGAGCTGGTGGTCGAGCGCTCCGGCGTGCTCAATCTCGGCGTCGAAGGCATGATGATCATGGGCGCCGTCGGCGGATTCGGCGCGACCTATCTCACCGGTTCGCCCTGGATCGGCCTTTTGGCGGCAATCGCCATGGGCGCGGTATTCTCGCTGCTGTTTGCCGTCATGACGCTGTCGCTGGCCACCAACCAGGTGGCGACCGGCCTGTCGCTGACGCTGCTCGGCCTTGGCCTGTCCGGCATGATGGGCACCAGCTTCGTCGGCCAGCCCGGCGAAAGGCTGCCCAACCTCTACATTCCCGGCCTGACGGAAATCCCTGTGGTCGGCAGGCTGCTGTTCGGGCAGGATCCGATCTTCTACATCTCGATCGCGCTGACCGCGGCCGTCATGTGGTTCCTGTTCAAGACCCGGACCGGACTGACGCTGCGTTCGATCGGCGACAGCCACACCTCGGCGCATGCGCTTGGCATCAAGGTGATCCGTTATCGCTACCTCGTGGTCATCTTCGGCGGTGCCTGTGCCGGCCTTGCCGGCGGCCATCTCTCGCTGGTCTACACGCCGCAATGGGTGGAGAACATGAGTGCCGGCCGCGGCTGGATCGCGCTGGCGCTGGTGGTGTTCGCCTCCTGGCGGCCATGGCGGGTGCTGGCCGGCGCCTACATCTTCGGCGCGGTGTGGATCGGCCAGCTTCATGCACAGGCTTTTGGCATTCCGGTGCCCTCGCAGTTCCTTTCTTCGCTGCCCTATCTGGCAACCGTCGTGGTTCTCGTTCTAATCTCGCGCAACAAGCGTCTGACGATGATGAACACGCCGGCTTCCTTGGGGCAGCCATTCGTTCCGGATCGTTGACAATAAAAACAAACGGGAAGCTCCAAGGCTTAACTCAGAGAGGTAACACGATGAAAAAACTGCTTATTGCCCTGATGACCACGACCGCCGCCATGTCGCTGGCAGCGACGGCCGAGGCGGCGGACAAGCTAAAGGCTTGCTGGGTCTACACCGGCCCGATCGGCGACTTCGGCTACTCCTACCAGCACGACCAGGGCCGTCTCGAGGTGGAGAAGGCGCTCGGTGACAAGGTCGAGACCGCCTATCTCGAAAACGTCTCGGAAGGCCCCGACGCCGACCGCGCTTTCGAGCGCCTGGCTCGCGAAGGCTGCAAGATCATCTTCGGCACCTCCTTCGGCTTCATGGACCCGGAAGTGAAGGTCGCCAAGAAATTCCCGAAGGTGATGTTCGAGCACGCCACCGGCTACAAGACCGCTGACAATCTCGGCATCTACAATGCGCGTTTCTATGAAGGCCGCTATGTGCTCGGCCAGATCGCCGCCAAGGAATCGAAGGCCGGCGTTGCCGGCTACATCGTTTCCTTCCCGATCCCCGAAGTGGTGATGGGCATCAACTCCTTCATGCTCGGCGCACAGTCGATCAACCCGAACTTCAAGGCCAAGATCGTCTGGGTGAATTCCTGGTTCGATCCGGGCAAGGAAGCCGACGCCGCCAAGGCGCTGTTCGACCAAGGCGCCGACATCATCGTCCAGCACACCGATTCCACCGCTGCCCTGCAGGTGGCCGAGGAGCGCAAGCTGAAAGGCTTCGGCCAGTCCTCAGACATGATCAAGTTCGCGCCGAACGCGCAGTTGACCTCGCTCACCGACGAATGGGGTCCCTATTACATCAGCCGCGTCCAGGCCGCGCTCGACGGCACCTGGAAGCCGGACAATGTCTGGCTCGGCATCAAGGACGGCGCCGTCAAGATGTCGGCCTACACCAACATGCCCGACGACGTGAAGGCGATGGCCGAAGCCACCGAAAAGAAGATCGCCGGCGGCTGGAATCCCTTCACCGGACCGGTTGCCAAGCAGGACGGCACGCCGTGGCTGAAGGATGGTGAAGTCGCCGACGACGGCACGCTGCTCGGCATGAATTTTTATGTGAAAGGCGTCGACGACAAGCTGCCGAAATAAGCAGCGCGAGACATGAGACGGAGGGGCGCCGCGAGGCGCCCTTCTTCATTCGGCGGGCTGTGCGCCGGCAGAGGGGCGACGAAACCGCGTTCGTCCGGCATCGACCGCGCGGCCGAGCCAAAACCTGAGCAACCGCTGTACCGGTTGTTCGCAGGTGCGCCAGATCGCCCACGAAATGAAAAGCATGAGCACGACGCAACCAAGAGCGGCAATCCATTTGCCGACAAGGGGCGTTGCCGCATTGATGGCGAGATAGCCGATGTCCTGGTGCAGCAAATAGAGCGGATAGGTCAGCCCGCCCAGCGCCAGAGTGAGCCCCGATGCCCTGACACGGTCGCGCAGCAGCACCGCGCCGATCAAGGCCGCGTGCATGACGACGTTGGCGACGACGAGATTGGCCGAGGCAACGGCAATGCCGTAGTGGCCAAGCATCCAGTGCTGCGTCACCGATAGCGTTCCGCAGGAGATCAGGAACGCGGCGGCAAGCAGCAGCAGGGCCGGCACAGAACGGCCATGCGAATGGATTTGGTGGACCAGCACGCCGGCGGCGAAGAACGGGCCGAACTCGGTGAGGAACAGCAGCCTGGCTCCGCCGCTGCCGATGAAGAACTCGTTCAAGGCCGAGATCGCCAGCCAGATGAAGATCAGCTCCAGCTTGCGTTTCTGGAAGAGCCCGGTGAACAGGGCCAGCGTGATCCATCCGTAGAACACCAGTTCAAGCACGATCGACCA
Organism: Mesorhizobium sp. M0140; assembly: GCF_040322475.1. Classification (NCBI taxonomy): domain Bacteria; kingdom Pseudomonadati; phylum Pseudomonadota; class Alphaproteobacteria; order Hyphomicrobiales; family Phyllobacteriaceae; genus Mesorhizobium; species Mesorhizobium sp. M0140. Next base: position 21,362 of record NZ_JAMYTM010000035.1, read on the forward strand.
GTAGACGCCGTCCATGAAGGGCTGGCCGAAGGCCGGCGCGAACATCGACAGATTGGCGGCATACTGAACGAAAGAGGCCGAAAGCAGCGGCGACCCGACAAGGAAGACAATCGCGAAGGTGATCGTCATGCAGAACAGAAAACCCGGATAGAGGCGAACGAACCGCGCGATCGCAAACTGATCCCAGTTCCGGTTTTCCGCCGACCAGGCAATGACGAAACCGCTGATCAGGAAGAACAGGTTGACGCCGAGATAGCCGTAGAGGGCGAATGGTGCGGCAAGCGGATAGCCTTGCGCAAGGTAGCCTTCGGCGGCAGCGCCGCGAAAGAAATAGTGGAAGAACACGACGGCAAGTGCTGCCGCCAGCCTGAGCAGGTCCAGCGTCGCGATGTAATTTTGTTCCGCAGGTCTGGTGTTCATCCGCATTTCCCGCATCTACGGTCCACAAACCATAGAGCGGATCGCGGCTGCGCGGGTTAAGACGGCTGAATTATCGCCAGATGTAGTAAATACGGACCGTCAGACCGCCGAACCATAGAGGTCATAGGCATCGGCACGGTCGATCTTGACGGTGACGATGTCGCCTTGGCGCAGCGGGCGGCGCGACTGGATGTGCACCGAGCCGTCGATCTCGGGCGCATCGTATTTGGTGCGGCCCTTTGCCGATGTGCCGTGCGCCTCGTCGATCAGCACCGGTAGGCGCTTGCCGACCTTCCTGGCCAGCTGCGTCGCCGAAATCTTCTGTTGGCGCTGCATGAAGCGATGCCAGCGCGCCTCCTTGATTTCCTGCGGGACCTGTTCAAGGCCGAGATCGTTGGAGCGGGCGCCGCGGACCGGCTCATATTTGAAGCAGCCGGCGCGGTCGATCTTGGCTTCATCGAGCCAGTCGAGCAGCATCTCGAAATCGTCGTCCGTCTCGCCGGGGAAGCCGACGATGAAGGTGGAGCGGATGGCCAGATCAGGGCATACCTCGCGCCAGCCGCGAATGCGCTCGAGCGTCTTTTCGCCGTGTGCGGGCCGGCGCATGTTCTTCAACACCTGCGGCGAGGCATGCTGGAACGGAATATCCAGGTAAGGCAGGATCTTGCCCTCGGCCATCAGTGGGATGACGTCGGCGACATGCGGGTAGGGGTAGACATAGTGCATGCGCACCCAGATGCCGAGCTTGCCCAGTTCCTCCGAAAGGTCGAGGAATTTCGCGCGCACTTCACGGTCGCCGAACATCGACGTCTGGTACTTGATGTCGATGCCGTAGGCGCTGGTGTCCTGCGAGATGACCAGAAGTTCCTTGACGCCAGCCTTGGCCAGTTTCTCAGCCTCGCGCAGCACATCGGCCGCCGGCCGCGAGACGAGGTCGCCACGCAGTGCGGGAATGATGCAGAAGGTGCAGCGGTTGTTGCAGCCTTCGGAAATCTTGAGATAGGCGTAGTGGCGCGGCGTCAGCTTGACGCCCTGCGGTGGCAGGAGATCGATATAGGGGTCGTGCGAAGGCGGTGCGGCCTCATGGACCGCAGCCATCACGCTCTCATAGGCCTGCGGCCCGGTGATCGCCAGCACGTTAGGGTGCTTTTCACGAATGACGTCCGGCTCGGCGCCCAGGCAACCGGTGACGATCACTCGGCCATTTTCCGAAAGCGCGGAGCCGATGGCGTTGAGCGACTCGTCGCGGGCGGAATCGAGAAAGCCGCAGGTGTTGACGACGACGAGGTCGGCGCCGTCATGCTTGCGCGCGATTTCGTAACCTTCGGCGCGCAGGCGCGTGATGATGCGCTCCGAATCCACGAGGGCCTTCGGGCATCCAAGACTGACAAAACTCACGCGGGGAGCGGACATAAAGGTTTTCCGGGCTTTTCAGGATTGCCGGCGCAGTACCACACTTATTGCGGCATTGGTATGGGCAGGCCCGCGATGCGGCAAAACGCACGGCGGTCTTGCTTCCACTGAGTGAAGATGCCGATGTCCGCCAGCCTCAGCCGACCGCACCGTTTACATGCGGCCAGACCTCCACCGCGCCACGATAGACCATGTCCACAGCCACATAGAAAATGATCAGCAGGCCGACATAGGCAATCCAGCGGTGGCGATGCAGCAGCTTGGCAATGAAAGTCGCGGCCAGCCCCATCAGGGCGATCGACAACACAAGGCCGATGACCAGCACCGGAAAATGATCGCGCGCCGCTCCAGCCACCGCCAGCACGTTGTCGAGCGACATCGACACGTCGGCGACGACAATCTGCAAGGCAGCCTGGCCAAGGGTCTTGCGCTTCGTCTTGCCGGCGACCGCCTGGTCGCTGTTGAGGTCCGAATTCGACAGTGCCTCGGTCGCTTCCAATTCATCGGCATGCGACGTACGCAACTCGCGGTACATCTTCCAGCAGACCCACAGCAGCAGGATGCCGCCGGCGAGCAGCAGGCCGACGATCGCCAGCAGCTTGACGGTAATTGCGGCAAACCCGATGCGCAGCACCGTTGCCGCCACCACGCCGAGAAGAATCGCCTTCTTGCGTTGTTCGGCGGGCAAGCCGGCCGCGGCGAGGCCGATGACGATCGCATTGTCGCCGGCCAGCACGAGGTCGATGGCGATGACCTGCAGCAGGGCGGTCAGACTGGCAGCGCTGAAAAAAATGTCCATCGACAGGAAGCCCTTGCTGATTTTGCCGAGTGTTCGTCGATTATCCAGAGGCCCTAACTTGGTGGTCCCCTGGCGTCAAGGGATCACGCGTGGCTGCATCACCGAAGCAGCATTGCGTCAAGCCGGATCACGGCTTCGCGGCACTCGCGACAGCCAGGCAAACCATGGCAGATCACAAATCAATCGTAGAGATTGTACCTTGCCCAGTCGGCTTCTGGAATTTCGTCCCCGATCCGGTAGCGGAGCTGCAAAACTTCCATATGGTCCGGCGCGGTCTGGCACTTGAATTTCAGCCGGTACCACTGCCCCTTGCTGCGAAACGCAGCACCCGGGCTCTTGATTGCATCGGCACCCATCTCGGGCGTGGCGAAGGCGTAGGCGACGACGCGATCGGCTTTGAACTTGCGATCGTCATGGGTGATGCGGTCGAGCACTTCGGCGTCGCAACGCTGTTCAAGACGGGTTTGGGGATCGAGTTTCATCAGACCGGCGCGCAATGCATTGTCCATTGCGCTGGCTGGAAAACTCAGTGTCACTGACGCCAAGGCGGTCATGCAGAGCTTCTTCATGGGCGGGACAAGCAACACATTTTGTCGGAGAAATCAACCGAGCGGACCGCCGCGAGCGCCGCCGGAATCTTCAATCATATGGCCGGTGCGTTCAAAATTGCGTGTCGGGCGTGCGATGCCTGCGGCCAACGGACCAAAGAGGCACGGCCTGCATCCGTAAGATCGTAGAGGCCGCGGTCGACGCGCGCGAACCAGCCATAGACATTGTGCTGCAGTATCTTGGGCGCGATCGGCGTCACCGCCTTGAGATCACGCGGTCGCCTGGGTCCGTCCACCATGGCGGCAGCGCAGGCGAGGGCGCTTTGACGATAGGCCGTCATGATCGGATTGCGCGATCCTCCTCCGGCAACGGGATCGCCGCGACGGCGCTGGTGCTCGTCAACCAGACGAGAGCGCCGGCGGGCATTCTTGCGCGGCGCCAGCGCGATCGGGCTGAGAAGCACCTCGACCCGGTCCGTCGCGGTCACACCGAGCAGGCCGAAGCCAAGACGGCGGCAGAGATTGCGAAATCTGGCGTCGCTTTCGCGGCCCTTGCCGCGGGCCGACATGCGCGCGGCCAGCCACACCTCGTCGCAGGCCGCCGCGCGATCGACACCTTGCAGCACCAGTTCGAGATTGAACTGCAGCTTCAACTCGCAGATGACGACAACCGGCGGCTCCCCCTCGCGCAATGCAACAACATCGCAGCCGCCGATCTCGCCTTTGACGACGAAGTCGAGGCTTTCGAGGAACCGCTTCACCGGCGCATAGAGAGACGTCTCGTTCATGCCTCAGGGTTTAGCCGATTCGACGCGAAAAGCCTTCCCGTGGTTCGGCGTTCTACGGCCCGAAAGCGGATCGGGGTGGATACCGCACCGTCGGGCCAGCTGTCAGGCTTCGGTGTTCGGCACTGCTCGGTTCAGCTTCCTGCGGCGCAGGAGCGGATAGCCGATCTGACCGAAATAGGTGGAAGGGATCGGATCGTCGACGCCGTACTTGTCCGGCACCTTGTCGCCGGTGGGATTGTAGGTCCCGAACAGCATGTCGAGGAAAGGCAACTGCCCGGCGAAGTTCTTGTCATAGGCTTCGCGCTGGTTGGCATGGTGCCAGCGATGGAACTGCGGGCTGGCGATCAGCCACTTCAAGGGGCCGAACGGAATCCGCACGTTTGAATGCACAAGCAGCGTGTGTCCAAGGTAGATGGTCGAAAAGACGGCGATCGAGGCTTCCGAGAAGCCGAGGAAAAAGATCGGCGTCAGCGATATTGCCTTTGTGACGATGGCGTCGACGGGGTGATTGTGGAAGGCCCCGAGCCAGTCGAGTTCCTCAATGCCGTGGTGAACGGCATGGAACTTCCAAAGCGCGGGGATTTTGTGGAAGGCCCGATGTGTCCAGTAGACGCCGATATCGGTGATCACGATGATTTCGGCAACCTGCAGCCAGACGGGCTGGCCGCTGACGGCCTTCGTTATCGCCGGCGGGACCAGGAGCGCAGCGGCACCGAGCGCGCCTGCCGCCATCATGACGATGGCCAGCTTTATGATGAAGCCGTTGAACAGCAGATAGATCAGATCGACAGCGAAGCCCTTGCGGAAGATCTTCTGCGGCCGCTCGGCAAACAGATGTTCGAACGGAATGAAGATCAGCGCGCAGATCAACAGTGCCTTGATGCCGAAGATATCCATCGATTCGCCTCTGCTGCCGGCGCGCCGCCTGCTCCCTCGAGAAGAAACACATCTCCCTTTCCAAAGGCTAAAGGCTCTGTAAGGGCGCTGACGCACGGAACGTGCAAGCAATGTCGCCGAACGCAACGGCTCGGAGCAATGGGACCGTCGAACGCGGTTCTTTGACACGGCTTCGAACCGTTCGTGTCCTAGCCGTCAAGACCCCAAAGATCCGGGTTGCGTTTGAAATACTCAATCAGCATCTCGGTGAGCACGCGCACTTTCCGCGTAGGATGCTGCCCCGGCGGGCGTACGACATACGCAGCTCCCGGAGGTACCGGATAGCGTGTCATGATCGGGACCAGCGCGCCGGAGGCTACATATTCATGTGTAATGCAATCGGGGAGCCAGGCGATGCCGAGACCTGCCGCCGCCGTCGCGGCAAGCGCCGTGGCGCTGTCGGCCTTGAACCTGCCCTGCGGCTGGACCGTAACAATCTTGTCGCCATCCATGAACTGCCAGGCTTCCGTTCCCTGCATGAGGGCCTGATGGGTGACGAGTTCGTCCGGAGTCTCGGGTGACGCGTGCGCTTTGATGTAATCCGGGCTCGCGACAAGCTTTCCATGGATAGGCCCGACGCGCTTCGCGATCAGGTTGGAGTCCTGAAGGTAGGCGCCCCGGATCGCGCAATCGAAACCCTCTGCGATGAGATCGACGAAGCGATCGCTATAAGAAGTATGGATGTGAAGCTTCGGGTGCAGACGCGCCATTTCCGCGAGCACGGGAGCAAAATGGGTCGCGCCGAAAGTAAGCGGCATGGCAACCCTCAGGCGGCCGCGCAACTCACCGGTGGGGAGGATCGCTTCCCTGGCCGTATCAATCTCGGCGCTGGCTCGGGCCGCATGGTCTCTGAACGTGATTCCCGCTTCTGTGAGCGCGGCACCGCGGGTCGTTCGTGCAAGAAGCTGGACGCCAAGCTCCGCCTCAACCCGAAAGAGCCTGCGACTGACGATTGATTTGGAGACGCCGAGCCGGCGCGCGGCGGCCGATACGCCCCCGGCATCGGCCACTACGACGAATGTCTGTAGATCCTCGATATCCAATTCGGCGTTCCTCGTTTCGCGACACAGCTTGCCTGATTATGGCACTATCGCATCACCAAAAGGAACAGCAAATTGCGTTCAGGCAACGTCGCCCGCTGGCGCATGTCTCCCGGAAAACCCACGCCGTCCAGGCGGCAGAGAGAGGAAGTTCTTATGACCTTTCGTAACGGCCTTGATTCACTTCTTCGCCCCGAGGATTCGGTCCTCGTTCTGATCGACCACCAGCCCTACCAGCTCTCGAACCTGAACAGCCACGATCCGCATGCAGTGGTCAACAACTCGACGGCCTTGGCAAAGGTCGCAAAGGCCTTCGGCGTTCCCACCATCCTGACCAGCGTCGTTGCCGATCGGGGCGGCCTGATCTTCCCCCACATCACCGACGTATTTCCCGGCCAGGAGGTCATCGACCGGACGTTCATCAACACCTGGGAAGACAGGAAGGTCGTGAACGCGGTCAAGGCGACCGGCCGCAGGCAGCTCATCATCGCCGGCCTGTGGACCGAGATCTGCGTCGCCATGCCGGTTATCCAGGCGTTGGGCGAAGGCTGGGACGTCACGGTCATCGCCGACGCCTCGGGCGGCACGTCGGTCGAAGCGCACGAGGTCGCCATCCAACGCATGATCGCGGCCGGCGCAAACATGATGACCTGGCTGGCGCTGGCATCGGAGTGGCAGCGCGACTGGGCGCGTACCGAGCACGTCGGCGAGCTGACGGAAGTGCTCAAGCAGCACGCCGCTGGCAGCGGCATCGCGTACCTCTGGGAGCAGCAACTGCTCAACACGCCTGTGCCGAGCACCGCCGGCTGAACTGGGCGGGGCGACGAAAGCGTTGAGCGATCCAGCGCCAACATGCTGAGCCGGGTCACCCCCGCCCACAAGACGAGCCGCCTGAATGCAGGGCGGCCGGCCGTCATCAACGATCACTTCCTCCATCCATTGGCCGCGACTACAGTCGGCGCAGCCTGGCTATCTATCGCCTCATTGAAAGGACCATGGAGATGTTCGGCGGAGCGCTTCCGAGAAGAAATGGACGTCATCTATCCAAACTTCAAAGTCAGCCTGACGCAACAGGGCGCTCGTGATCGATGACCTCGCAGCTCGGATATATCGACTTGGAACAGAGGACCTTGCAACCAATCGACAACCCGCTGGGCACGAGGTTGTCATCATGTCTTCGGTGCAAACCGTAACCTATGTGTCCGGAATGGACCTGAGCGGGATGGCGGAGGAAGTGGGATTCGATTCTTGCCTCCGATCCAAGCAAATCAAGAAATCTAAGAATCGATTGTTACACAGCATGTTACGCGCCAGTCAGACGGTGCGGACACGAGCGCGGCTCTTCCCGAAAATGCTAGTGGTGAATCTGTCTAGAGCGAGGCAACGGAGCAGTGCACGGTGCCGTTTGCGAAGGCCCTGAGGAAATGATCGTGGAGAAAGGCCGCCTTCAGGATCAGCTAGACGCGCTCAAGGCTCCGCTTCTCGGCAAGCGATATGGATGAGCAACGAACGAGTGCCGGTTCCAGCACCTAAGCTGATTTGCGGCTATTGGCCTTTGGCCGATCTTGGCCGATCCCTTCCTTGGCGAGGCTCTTTCGAAGAACTGAGGCCAAGTCGACCACGTTCTCCTTGGGTTTCGGTACCGGTTTCGGGGGTTTTTTGCCCTTGCGCTTGGCGTCAATCATGGCAATCAACGCGTCCTCGTAGGTGTCCTCGAATTTCGAAGGATCGAACTTTGTCACCTTCTTGTCGATGAGAAGCCCCGCGATTTCGAGCAAATCCGAATCATATTTTGCGCTCTTCACATCGTCGAAGACGGTGTCTTCCGATGTCATCTCATTGTGGGTCCGTAGCTCGGTCAGCAACATCCCTTTTCCAAGGGGCTGTATCAACACTTCGCGCCCGCGCTGATAGAGTACGACGCAGGAGCGTGCCGCAACGCGCTTCTTGGCCATCGCATCGCGCAGGACGGCAAAGGCCTCCAGGGAGGCACCGTCTGCCGGGATCAAGTAATATGGTTTCTCCAGAAAACGTGTGTCGATCTCGGCAACCGGAACAAAGGAATCGACGTCAAGTGTATGCTGCGACGTAAGCTTCAGTTTCTTTAACTCGTCCGGCTCGACGTGGATGAAATCATCCTTGTCCGCCTCATACCCTTTGATCTGATCCTCGGCTTCGACAACGTCGCCAGTCTCTTCATCGACATAGGCGCTTTTGACGGGTAAACCGTCCTTGCGGTTCAAAATCTTGAAGTGGATCTTGGATGCCTCGCTTGTGGCACCCACTATCTTCACCCCGCATGACACGGAACCGACCCTCAGAAAGCCCTTCCAGACCGCGCGTGGCGCCACCATGCCGTTTCTCCTAGACGTCGATCCGGCACAACGTCAGGCACACGGTTCTGTTCCTCAACGTTGGCAGTACCCTCGCCAATGTTAGTTATTCTTCACGGTAGTCCAGCAGCTTTGCATGGCGCAGTTTCTTCGCCCTTCAGAAAAACTTGACCCGGCCGACCAAGCCTGGCTTGGTCCTCTCGGCCTTGTCTTTCTTTAAGCCCTTCGGCACGGGACGCCGATCTTGCCCTGCACGCGCTCCGACAGGCTGTTGAATATGCCCAGCAGCAGGTTGATAGGCCGGCTCGATGTAGGTCCAGTTTTGGGCTTATGCGAATGTCCGCAAAGCGCCCTCATTCCTGTCGTTTGGGTTGTGTGTTTGCCGGCCTGGAAGCGGACATCGATTTTGTCAGAAATGGCGGACGCGCCGAACCGCGAAGCAGGTCTTTCTTTTGGTTGGCTCAAGCTACGTGGAAGGGGCGCCTTGTCGGCCTTGTGCCTGTCTCAAGATCCAATTCACTGGATTACAGTGGCCTCCATGCCGATGAAATGAAACGCCAACCCCAAAGTTCCATAAGGCGTTACTAATTTAAATTGTTGTTGTGGGCGGGTGGCGAGCTGTTCGTTCTGAACGGCTTCGGTCTGATTTGGGATGAGATATCGTTTCGCGCGCCGGCGGAGCAATGCGCTGTTTTTTGTCATTTCGCAATCCATGTCGGGCAAGTGGCCGCCTTACCGGCTCTTGTCAGTGCGTAGGCGCGCGATAGTTTTTGTGGGGAAGGGACTTCGATCAAAAGGAGCCGACGATGGAACACCAAACTCTAAGTCAATTGCAGACAATTGCAGAAGTAGAACCCCTCTCGACATACCCGATCATGACCCGGCAACAGCGTATTGAGCGCTGGGCAGAGTTGCTGGCACAACATCCCGAGCGACGCCTGAGAGCCCTTACCGGCACTGAGTATCTGAAGCGGGAAGCCCGCGACGCAGCACGCGGTGAGGGCTCGCCAATTACAGTGGCCTTCGAGGACCCGCTACTGCGTGCGTTAGGCCTGAAGGATGACACCTATGGGGAAGCAAAGCGCTTCTTCGAACTGTCTGACGGTGAGTTGCATGACATCGTCTGCAGTTGCCATGTCGGAACCACGTTCAGAGGGCAGTGGGCTGCCGCTAGAGTCCGCCGGTCGATTGGAGGGAACAGGTTTCTTAAGTGGCTTAGAGAGAGAATGTGGCACTGAGATCGCCAAGGACGGCGATTGAAGCTCGTTTCAAGCGAGGTGGATGAACGATTGGGCGCCAGTGGCGCGCCGCCGGGGTGACGACGGGGGTCGGCGCCTGTCCCAAAGGTTGTGACGGCTGTGCAGACGGGTGGGGCGCTCCTCGGTCCGGTTTACTCGCGGTGCGTTCCAGGCAAGGCTGCAATACCCCAGGGGCAGGATTTCTGGATTCCTGTTTGCGGCTAGCATCACCACGTAAAGACGTCGATCGTTCGAACATCTGCTGCGCTAACCTCGGCGGCGCCGCCTGGCCTGTATGGCAGCAAAAGTGACTGGGCGAAAATCCCAGGCGTCTACGCCGACGTCGTGCTGGCGCGTCATCGGCTTCAGCCGGCCATGAGAATGGCCGTGCAGGTTTATCGATTTCTTGCCGATCTGGTTCCAGGTGCGGAACGGGTAGTGGCAAAGAACCAAGAAACGGCCCTCGACAGTCAGCTCCTTGTAGTGTTGCACGCTAGCCCAAGCCGAAGCGCGGAGCGTTACCACGCCGTCGTTGTTGCCGATGATGAGGTGCTTGGTGCCGTGGAGGCAGGACAGCAGCGAAGACACTGTCTCGGCCGATCCCCTGGCAAAGTCGCCGAGGTGCCAAACCTCGTCGTTTGGAGCAACAGTCTCGTTCCAAAGTTCAGTCAGTGCCTGGTCATGCGCCGCCAATGAACTGAAGGGGCGGGGGTCGAGCCGCAAAATGCGGGGATCGTTGAAATGCGTGTCGGAGGTGAAGAAGATCATGCGCCGCCGCTGGCTGAGACGAGCGCTCGACGAACGCTTCTAAGTTCGCTTGCCGGAGTGCCTTTTGGGTCCATCATCGATCCTGATTTGGGCTTTCCTGAACATCTTGAGTGCCTCTTCCTTGGTGAGGCCGCACTTGCGCGCAAAGTAGAGCGCTTCGATCGCTTTTTCACGATCCGCCGTGGCTTCTGTGTGCTGTTTGGGCTTTTTACCCATCGTTCTCTATCACCTTTGATGCCACCGAACCATCACCGTGCCGGGTTGTTCCCTCCATCGGATCTGCTGACCTGCCGAGCGCGGCAGCCTGATGTCGCCGATAAAACGAGATCCCGAGACCTTAGCAGGCATCAGCCTGGTCGTTTCTATATGGCTCTATATGGCCCATCTGGGAGGCACAGTCGGAGCTCTAAAGTTGCCGAACGCCTTGCAGACGGTTGCTTTTGGCTAGAGCGGGACGCGGCTGGCATCTTCTGCCGAAGGCGGCTCGCGCTCGCGGAGGAACCATGTAACGCGCTTGTTGAATCGTAGTCTGAAGACCAAACCTCGATCACCTCGTGCACCCGACGGTAGTGCCATGGCGATCCGGAACCTCGAGGCATGTGGAGAGTTGTCCAGCAGCCCAGCGGAGATCCAAGCCATGGCGCCACCAGATGCCAATCCCGGCGCCGCCGCGCAGCCAAAACGCTCTGGCAAGCGACAACCCCATCACCGGCACGGCACAAGGCCTCCGGAGCAGGATTATCTATCGACGGGCTTCCAACGATATGAAGGACATGGCCCATGAACGTCGCCAACCTGCAATTGGAAGGTTTGCTCATGGCGGTCGCGGCCGTCAATAACGCCTTGGTCCGCAGAGGCCTTCTCTCGGTCGATGATATCGACACGGCGTTGAAAAACGCCGAAGCCTCGTTCACGGTTGATGAGCGCCTCTTCGAGGATATGTCGCCTGCTAACCGCGACGCAGTGTGTTTCCCTTTGCGTCTTTTGCGGCTGGCTAACACCAAGCAGTTCGAAGCGAGTGTGCCACCGTTTTCCGAGCTGGCCAGGCAGGTGGGGATCACCAAGCAGCCTAACAACGACCAGATGTGAGGGAGGAAGGTCGACCTGCGCGGGTGGCCTCAAAAGACTTGATGAACGATGACCCTGTAGATTCGCTCGCCAACGCAATTCGCCATCGCAGCGCAATTCTGTTTGTTGGGGCAGGGGTGTCGATCAGTGTTGGACTACCCTCCTGGGAGAAGCTGATAGAGCGAATGGCAAAGGAGCTCGGCGTCGACGACGAATTTTCCACGCGACGCGATCGTTTTCAAACCCTGGCCGAGTACTATCGGATCAAGCATGGCAGCATCGGGCCACTTCGCAGTTGGATGGACAGAAACTGGTCCGTCCCCAAGGACCGGATCGAGAAATCCGAGTTGCATCGTCTCATCGTGAGGCTCGACTTCCCTGTCATCTACACAACTAATTATGACCGGAACCTAGAACTGGCTTATGAGATATACGGCCGGGACTACGTGAAAGTGGCCAATGCACGCGATGTAGCGCAGGCCCGCCAAGGCGTTACCCACATCGTCAAGTTCCATGGTGATTTCGACGAGGATTCGTCCCTCGTCCTCACCGAAACGGACTACCTCGATCGCCTGTCCTTCAATTCTCCGCTGGACGTGCGTTTTCGCTCGGATGCACTCGGCAGCACGATCCTCTTCATTGGCTATAGCCTTTCCGACCCAAATATTCGGTTGCTGTTGCACCGTCTCTGGCAGACGTGGCATCGGTCCGGCTATGAGAAAGATCGCCCGCCCTCGTTCATCCTCATGACCAGCCGAAACCCTGTGGAGGAGGCCGTTCTTGGGCGTTGGGGCATTTCGGTCGTCGTCGGCGAAATCGACGAGCCGCAAGCTGCTTTGATGGACTTCCTCAGCCGGCTGGCGGAGATGGTTGGGGATGGGGAAGTGTCGCAAAACAGCGAGCAATAGGAACTATCGGGGTAAACGGCAGTTCGGCGAGCTCTCAAGAAACGGCCGCATAGCAGAGAGCTCCGTCCGGAATTTCAATGTTCAATTCCGGCCCTCAACATCTTGCCGCACATGACGTGCTTCGCCTGGCTCTTGAGTTAGATGGAGATGTCCTTGGCTCGACCTGCATGTCGGGATGCTAAATCGCGGCACGGAGAAACTGACGAAAACTGCCTTTCCTTCGAAGTGCCTTTCACACCGGTAACGCCTCAACCTCAATGCGCGTTGCGCCGAGCTCGGCGCAACGCGCGATCTCTTATTCGGCAAATGACCGACCGATCAACGCTTGGCGTTCTCACTCTCCGAGTCGGTCCGCGCGAGGAACTGTTCGGTTGTCGCTGGAATATGGCTTTTCAGCCAGTCCGCCATCGCGACTTCCTCACGCAGGTTCTCTTCGCAGACCTGGGCGACCTCTGCTTCACCCAGAGATTTGGCAGCGGCGATAAGGATTGTGTAGGAGGCGATTTCCATGTGCTCGAACGTGTAGCTTGCAAGCGATCCTTTCATCACTTCGTCACCGGCGAAGACCCCGCTGAGCGACTGCGCCATTGCCGTCAGCTTGCCGCCGGCATCCTTCAATGTGGAAGATCCTTGTCCGATGCGGTCGAGACAGGTTTCCAGCCGAGCAGCCTGCTGTCTGGTCTCCTGGACGTGCTGGCGAATCCGGTCGCTGAGCTCAGGATAGTTCTCAATTCGGTTCAGCTGCCCATTCAACATGGTCTCGGCCTGCTCCTCCATAGCGTGAGCATCCCTGAGCCATTGGACAAGCCATTCGCGCGATTCTGACATTTTTCATTCTCCTTCACGGGTCGGCCAGAACTTTCAAAAGGAGATATTGTTCCTCATCGGTTGAGCTGCGGCCTCGGCCTGTATCGCGAGCCTTTTGCTGGTCGGCGCTGGATTCAGGCTCCTGGACCTCGGGCGATGGGCATTGCCGCGGCGCTGAAACGCATTCTGCAGAATGACCGAAGCTGTTGCCGTCACCGCGTTCGGCGATGGGTATCTCTAGAGTTTCGTGTCGGCTCGTATTCTGCTGCCACGCTGCCATGTGTCAGGCTAAGCTCTGTCTTGCCCGAGCTGGCCGGCATTTACCGTTTGTCTTGCGAAACAGCCCGTTGGCTCAGCGAGGCCCCGGGTTCACCAGCGGAGATCTTGTTTTCACGATGGAACGTCACGGGAGATCTATTCACGATGGAACGTCACGGCGTTTCGCAGGTTGGTAATGGAATTTCGCAGCCAAGGAAACGGGCCATGACTTCTTCAGACAATTCTTCAGTTGGCATATCACCCCGCCCCGAAAAATCGGAAAAATCGGGCGGCAGGACCCCGCCAAAGCAGGCGACACCTTCACCGGCCGCAGAGAAAACCTCTGGAGCAGGTCCTGCGATCGCCGAGCGTTCGAAAGACGCCAAGGCGCCCAGAGGCGGTCGTCAGCCTGGGGCTTATGTCAAGGATTAGACGGCCGAGCTGCGTTGAGTTTCGGCTGGCCGCTACAGTCGAAGCGAGGAGGAGGTTCTTATGCAGATGATGGAAATTGTCGTCAGCCGAGACCAGGCACCGGTCGTGGAATTCCGCGGGGAGGGAGGCGAGTGGATTACAGTCACCCTGCAGGCCGGGCATAGTCTTCCCGACGACGAACTCATCGCAAAGGCCAAGGCTATGATGGTTCAGGTCGCTCAGTTCGGGATGGACCAGGTCAAAAGCGCAGTCACGTCTGATGGGTCGCCAACCGATGAGGTTATTCAATCCGAACTGTCGGGATAGAATAGCTTCGCAGGGTTACAGGGCACCAGTCGATCGGCGGGCGTGCAGTCATCAGCTAGAAAATGGCGAGATCGCGGGCAATAGTTCGAGCAGCACAATCGTGGTCCGCGTTCAGCCACGCAGATCGGCGCATTTCCAAAACAGCGACACCGGTGATCACCGAGAAGCCGAGCGTGGGACGATCATGCGTTGCGTTGTCCAGTCGGCGGCTGATCGGCTTTTTCCAAAGCTCGGGAACAAAGCTGGCGCGCACTGGTTGGGGTCAAATTCAACGCTGTGGGGAGGAGATATGTCGCGTATCTTCAATCTTGGTTTGCCAGTCCTGCTTGGGGCTGCGACATTCGCGCTCAATGTTGCTTCGGACCCGCTGCCGCCGGATTTGACGTATCGTCCATTGCCAAGCTTGCCTTTTTCCGCGGTCAAGAAGACTGACGAAGCGCAAAAACCGGCAGTGACACAACGGCAAAGCGGCCTGCTTGAGAGACGTTACGATCTGGCTGACCGGCCGATGCGGGGCGTCATGATGTCGGGCGGGCGCAAAGCTGTGCAAGAAGGCTCGCGAGTGAAACTGCCGGCAGGCGAAACCTGGAGCAGCCTGGCAGCGAAAACTCCTCAGGAAATTCGTGATCGTGGTCTGTTGCCGCAAGGTTTCCTGCCGTTGCCGCACGTCAAGCAGGCCACTGGAGGTCAGGTCTTTCCTGAAAGTCAGATAAGAGAGATCGGCGCTGATGAAGGACGGGATCTGCGTCGCTTCGATGTCGATTTCGACCTGCCGGATTATCTTACGCCGGAATTTCCACCTCCAATATTTCTCACCACGCACCCGGAGCTTGGCGATGTGTCGCGAGGTGATCTGCTGACGATACGCAACTTCTATGAATACATGAACGGCATCATCACGCCCGTGCAGATGGAAGGGCTTCGTCTGCTGCTGACGCCATTTCCGCAGGAGGAATTCAATCAGACCGAGGACAGGAAGGTAGCGATGCAAAGCACGGGTGTGGCGTGCCTCGATTGCCATTCCAATTTCCACACCAACGCGGCGTTTCACCTCACTCCGGACGTGCGGCCGCAAGCCGAGCGCTTCCGGCTCGACACAACCAGTCTGCGCGGCTTGTTCAACCAGCAGATCCACGGGTCCAAACGCTCGCTGCGTTCCGTGGAGGACTTTACGGAATTCGAACAGCGCACCGCCTATTTCAACGGCGATCACGTGAGCGCCACCCGCAAGGGCGTGAATCTGCCGGATCGGCCCAACCAGGTTGCGATGATGGCGCAGATGCAGAACATCGTCGATTTTCCGCCGGCACCGAAGCTCGATCCGTTCGGACGACTTGACCCGGCTGCCGCCAATGCGCTGGAGATCAAGGGCGAGCAGGTGTTCATGGGAAAGGGCCGCTGCGGCGAATGTCATGTTCCAAGTCTGTCCTTCATGGACAACAACATGCACGATCTGAAGCTTGAGCGATTCTACAAAGTTGGCCAGACGTTCAACGATCAGGTTGCCATACCGGATGGACCGATCAAGACCTTCACGTTGCGCGGGATCAAGGATTCTCCTCCCTATCTTCATGACGGCCGCCTAATGACGCTGGGCGATACCGTAGAGTTCTTCAACCTGGTGCTCGGAACGAAGCTCGACCAATCGGAAAAGGATGCATTGGTGGCCTATCTGCTCACGCTCTAGAACACCGGGGAAACCGCGGCCGAAGGGTTAATTCGGTACTGAATGGAGGACATCATGCGTGCTGCCGTAATGACAGTAGCCCTGGCATTGTCGCCCTGCTGTGCGCTGGCGCAAATCGGCAATCCAGCCGGCCTTGCTCCCGATACGAGTATGGAGAAGCCTGGAGTTCCAGCACCGCATCAGACGAATTATCAGGATCGGCTTTTCGCCCAGCTGATTATGGTAGGCGGCAGGTCCGAGATAGAGCTAGGTCGGCTCGCGGCTGGAAAGACAAGTCACGATGGGGTTCGGGAATTTGCAAATCGGATGGTCGATGATCACGACAAGGCCAATGAGCAGCTGAAATCCGTGGCAGATAAAAGCAAAATTCCACTTCCCGAAGGGCTCGACCCAGATCACAAAAAAATCCGTTCCGATCTCGAAAAACTCGACGGCACCGCGTTTGAGCTGGCTTACCTGGGAGCGCAGATCGTCGATCACCAAAAGACGGCGCAACTCCTGGCTTGGGAGATAGGCTCGGGCGAGGATGCAGCGGTTCAGCGCTTCGCCTCCGAAAAGCTGCCGACGGTGCTGGAACATCTTGACCTGGCCCGCGCATTGCACGCGAAGCTGGCGGGGCAGGCCCTGTTTGCGCCGGATGCGCAAAAGACCAAATGAAGCGGCCGGTCCATGTGAACCCCTGAAAGTTCAGGCTGTCTTCCATGAATGTCAGCGCACGAGCGTCTGTTCGTAAGATGATCAGCCAAGCCTATCCTGAGCATAGCCCTTGCTGATTGGGAAAGTGACGGCATGGCGGAACTTCGGATCGCCGCCGCGCTTAACCCGGCGGAGGAGTTATCAGATGAACGCGACCAAAGAATTTTTTGAAAACTGGCTGCAGGAGAATGTCGGCACTCTGGCTGGCGAAGAGGAAGTCAGCTTCGCCGTGCTGGCCCAGCAATTCGAGCAGGATGCCGAAGCGGCCGGTTATGGTCGCGAGGTGCGTGAGGACGAGCTTGGAAACATTGAAGATGCGATCGAGCAAGCGCTAAAGAATGCCGGAACTGGGGTGCATGGTGGCGTCGACGGAGAAGCCAGCGATGTGGCAGCCGTCATGGATGCGCTGGAGGTCGAAGATGCCAAAAGCGGGCCATAGGTTTTATCAGGTTAGCTCTATTCGTTTGTCGAAGTTGTCGGGGTAGCCCTATGGAGCAGTTTCGCAAGGACATGGCCGCCTTGGCAGAGCCGGCTTTCTGGGTGTCGATAGGTTTGCTTCTTGTCCCGTATGCGCTTGGAACCGTGCTCCTCGTCTGGACCTGCGGCTGCCTGTAAGGTTGACTGCAGACACACCCGGTAGTGGTTCAACGACCCTAGCGCCGAATTCCCTGCAATGCCGAGCTTATGCGTTTCCGCGGGATCCCTTGCTGCAGCAAAGTCTGAACCATCGCGTCGCGAGGAAAGTTCATCGTAGACACCTGCGGCATCACGCCGTTTGGACAACCTAAAGACCGACAACGTGTTCCAAGCGTGAAATCAGCTATGAACCTGCCTCGAGCAGTCCCGCTGCTCATTCGCGCACCTGCAAGGTGGGTCGTTATCAATCGCTGGACGCGAGTTGGCAAACGACGCCAGGCCCGGATCGCATGCCTTGGGATCCGCCGCTGCATCCGAAAATAGCCCAGCAGCTTGCGAGCTGCCTGGGAACACTTCCGCCATTTCGAAGTTGGGCCCGCATAGGAGAACCGAGATGGCCATCCCACGAGCGGACAACGACAACCACCTGCGCAAGAAGCCGGCTCATGCAGGCAAAAGCTCCGCCAAGAGGACGATAGACCAAGTTAGAGCACGACCCGGGTACAAAATGGCACTGCGGGCGACAAGAATTAAGGCGAGGCGCTGAGATGCCGCGGACCAATGATGACGGTCGCAACGAGAAGACCACATCGGCTGCAGCACTCATTGTCGACAAGGAACGTGCTGAGCGCGCCGCCAAGACGGCGCGATTGAAGGAAGCGCGCCTCGCACAAGCCGTCACGCGCGGTCCCATCGAACGCAAGCCACGTGTCACCAAAAAGTTTCGCAGGATTTCTGTTGCTGGCTAGGAGGTGTCCGTGACTCGCAATCACGACAAGGAAAGATACGACCGCGCCAAGCGTATCAGCCAAGAGATGCTGGACGCTGAACGAGCGGAACGGGCCGAGAAGACGGCGCGGCTGAGACAAGCAAGGCTTGCACAGCATCTGGTGGAGACGTCGCCGGCGCAACCGCAAATTCATCGCAAATCCATCCAGGCTCTCAAAAAGAGAAGCCGTAAGGTGATTGAAGTATTTTAGGCTCTCCACATCCGTGCAGAACCACGGCACGGCGTTTAACTTCGACCGAGAGCGTCTATCAATACCAATGGCGAGCAATTGCGGGGACTTTGCATCTCCGCACCCTCGCTATTATTAAAGCTGGGAGCGAAACCTGCTCGCAAAGTAGTCGGTGACCTTTTCGCTTAGCGGACGAGCTTGCCATTCTTCCACACTGACCTGCCTTGATCGTTTCAGGTCCTCGTTGAAAACGTCTATTTGCGTCCGCGCGAATTCCATGCCGTAGACATTCAGAGTGGCCTCATCGTTGAGGCGCAAGGAACGCTCATCCAAATTAGCCGAGCCAAAGCTCACCCAGACATCGTCGACGATCAAAAGCTTCGGATGGTACATTGTGGGTTGGAACTCAAAGATGCGCACACCGGCCTTGAGCAATTCGCCCCAGAAGTAACGTGAACCCTTTCGCACTATAGGCACGTCCGTCAGCCAATTGGGAACGATGACATCGACCGAGACGCCTCGCCTCCTTGCATCAAGAATCTGCTGCAGGGCTATGTCGTCCGGCACGAAGTAGGCCATGCCGATGCGCAGATGATCCTTGGCCGCGGCTATTGCCGCCAACATCATCAACTCCATGTTCTCCGAGCCGTTTGGCTGCGAAGAAAGTACTAGCTGGGCATCGAGCCCACCAGCGGGCGCAACTGCAGGGTAGAACTTCGCGCCCTGCAATGTCTCGCCGGTCATCTCAAGCCAGTTTTCGGCGAACGCCGCCTGGAATGCGGCCACGGCGGGTCCTTCGATCCGGTAATGCGTGTCGCGCCATTCATTTGAGTTGCGTGAGTTCCCGCGCCAATTATCGGCAATGCCGACCCCGCCAGTGAAAGCAACCCGGCCATCGACGATCAGCAGCTTGCGATGAGTTCGGTTGTTTACACGGTCCAACGTATACCAGCGTAGCGGCCGATAGCGTTCGAACCTCACACCGGCCGTGGTCATGATGTGGATCAAGTCCTCGTCGAAGGGAAGGCTGCCAACCCCGTCGACGTTCACGCGGACTTCGACGCCTTCGCTGGCCTTGGCCGCCAATGCGATCGCGAACTCGTAGCCGATGGCTCCCGACCAATAAATATATGTCTCGATGTCGACGCTGGATCGAGCCGCCCCGATTGCTTGCAGCATTGACGGAAATATTTCGTCCCCGTTGATGAGAGTTTGGACCGCATTGGAACCGAACATCTGCCCTTGCGAATAGCTGCTCATCGTCTTGGAAAATTGGGGATCCGTAGCGTCGAACCGATGGGGAACGATTGATCGTAGAACGCGCGACTCTGGAGTGAGATTTATGATCAACACCGTGAGCAGGCTGGCGATGGTGGCAATGGCCAGATAGATGAGCACCTTTCGCCAAAGCTCAATACCGGAGGTCTTCTTGCGGGCGCCTGACGCAACGGAACCGAAAGGCTGCACGTCAATCGCCCCGCTGCCGGCGATGGCGATGTTTTTCGATCTCCTCGGGCTCTTCATCGTCGATCCGCGTGATGTTTGAAGCCGCGTGATCTGACCGCAGAATCTCGTCAAGCTTGGCGTGGATCGCTTGAGTGTCGCGGTGCTCCGCGCGCTGGATGAACAGCGTCATCGCCCAAGTAAACAATGTAGCGGCTCCATGCCAATCCAAGCTCTGTCGCTCGAAAATCATCCAAAGGATTGCATAGGCCAGCAACACCAGGAACGCTGCGGGACGGGAAGTCAATGTGCCGATTGAGGTAAGGGCGCTCGTGACCGGATGATTTGCCATTCCAAAGAACTCGCGGCAGTGCCCCTGGTTCCGCGGGGCATTATATCCCCCCGCCATGAATCAACAAAAGGTACAGTTGAGCAGCGCGCGCTTTCCAGGTGTCCTGCGTCGGCCCTCCCACATGCCATCCGGCATCGAGAACGGTCTTGATTTGGATAGTCTCGCCAAGCGTTCGGTTCAGCAAACGCTCATATCGGCGACGAGGCGATTTGGATTCAGCCGCTTCGGCACCTGCGGTTGCGCTTGGTAAATTCTGCTGCACGTTGTGCCCCATCAATCGCGCCGCGAAGAGTTATAGTCGCTGGAGTATAGGGCTTCGCCGTCTACACCCTTGCGAAGGTTAAGCGATGAATGGGCGGTGGGCGATCTTCACGCATGAACAACGGCCGAGTGCATCATAGTTTAATGACAGCTGGTGGGCTGTGCCGCATAAAGCCGTGGTCCGCGGCTGTGTAACGGGTTTCGCTGCTTGGAGCGACTATCGCACTCTCGCCCGTTTGGAGGAGCCTGATGCTTAACCGACCCATCCGCATGAACACAGAAGCTCTCTACCCCAGTGACCTGAATATCCTTCGCGCGGCATTTGACGCGCTGTGCCAGGAATTTGCCATTTTGCCTGACACGGCGGCGGCCTATGCCGTCGCAAGAGAGTTGATCAGGCTGTTCCAAACAGGAATGACGGAAGCGGCCACGCTGATGATTGCCGTGCGCGCACGTTGGCGGGACGATTGGGAGATGGGACGCAGCAACGCTGCCTGACGTTGGATGGTCATGCGAACACCACCCGCTGCATCCTTTTCGACACCGCCGCGTTGACCGTCAAACCTGCCAGAAATGGCCGATCCGCTGGCACACCGACTGGAGCAACCGATGCCGAAATTTCGCTTCGAGTTTATCGAAGGCATGTCGCAGCCTGCAATCTTCGCCGATATGGCTGATCGAGATGAGGCTGTCAGGGAGGCGAAGCGCGCTGCCAAAGAGGCCATGCTCGACGGAATTGTCGACGGCGTGGACCCGACCAGTTGGGTGACGAAGGTTTACGATGAGGCAGGCTATCTCGTCGCCACTGTCGGATTCCAGGATCTGGTCGCTGCGCCCAAGGATACGGAAGAGTTCAAGGAAACAGAGGAGCCTGGCGTCTTGCGGTCGGGTTGAAGCCTGGTGTCTACGCTGTCGCCGTCGAGCCAGATGTCTCGAAAACCGCCCTTGGAACATCGCACGAACCAAATCGTTCGCCGGTGATGCGCCGAACCATGCACGATAGCCACGTCAGTCGACCGGCCGCCGAGACCGAAGATGTCCTGATCGTCGGAGGCGGGCCGGCAGGACTCACCGCCGCTCAATATCTGGCCCGTTTTCGCCATCGCGTGCTGGTGATCGATGCCGGCGATCCTCGTGCCGCCTTGATCCCAACGAGCCATAACTGTCCTGGCTTTCCCGAAGGGATAAGTGGAGCCGATATTCTGGATCGCCTCCGACGTCACGCCACCTTGTATGGAGCCACTCTGGTTGGAGGGCAGGTCTATTCCCTCGCCCCTGCCCATGGGGGGTTCGTCACTGAGACCTCGATTGGCGCAATCCGGACACGCAAGGTGTTTTTGGCGACAGGGATCACCGACACGACACCCGTCATTCCGCGTCTACGCGAGGCAATTGCCGCAGGTGTCATTCGACTCTGCCCGGTATGCGATGGGTATGAGGCGATCGACCAGAAGATTGCGGTCGTCGGGCACGACGTGAGAGCCTTGAAAGAGGCCATTTTTCTCAGTCGGTTTACACCGCTCATAACGATGCTTGGGAGCGACGCATCCGACTTTTCGCTCAGCACTCGTCGTGCGGCGAGGGCAAGAGGCATAGTCATCGGTGACGCTCTCGACACGCTCTGTCCGGCAGCAGACGGCTGCGAGGCGATTTTGAAAGATGGGACGTCAGACCGCTTCGATGCCATTTATCTGGCACTGGGGTGCAAGGTACGTTCTCAACTCGCCGAGGCCGTTGGCGCAAGATGTTGTAAAGACGGCTATGTCACAGTCGACGAGCATCAGCAGACTTCCATCCACGGCATGTACGCCATCGGTGACGTTGTCAAAGCGTTGAACCAGATAGCCGTCGCTTTTGGACAGGCTGCCATTGCCGCGTCGCATGCCCATAGAGAGTTGGAGAGCGCTGAGCGGACTGGATTTGCAGATCAGCCTTCTCAATGAACATGAGACCACGCGGCTGATCGGGATGTCGGCCGCTTGACGGCGCGTCGGAACGTCTCAACCCCGGCCGACAAGAAGTTGCCGCGCCCTGCAATCGCAGCAGATGATCTCGCCAACAGTTACAGCCGCGGAACATTCACTGCGGCACGAGGTTTGGCTGCAGGCCTACAATCCTCCCTCATTGTCTGGGCCTTGAGGCTGCCGAAGCAGCTTCGGCCCGTCTCGGCTTTGTCCGGGGCGGGCTTTCCATCTAGGAAGAGGCTTTCCGGATGTAGTTGAGGCAGATCACGCGTAGACCGATAAAAGGCCGTTGCGAGCGGACGCCATTTTGTTTGCCTCGTGAGAATACGTGGAACATTCTTTCTCGTCCAGCGTTAGCGCGCGCCGGACGACCTGTTCTGCGATTCTTGCTGGCCGGCATCAGAGGTTGCAACCATAGCTTCAGCCTCGGCCCCTCTCGAGACGGGCGGCGCGCGGAGTTGAGATGCGATGCATAGAGACGCCTTCACGCCATCAGAAGTTGCCCTACTCAGTCGCGTCTTCGCACGCAGCAAAATCAAAAACGAAACCGCAACCGAGAGGGAACGCCGCGCATCACGTATTCTGGCCTACTACCAAGCGGGGATCACGGATGAGGATGAGCTAGAACAGCTTTCTCGCCAACCGCTGGGAAGGTGACGATTAGTCTTCCTTCTTCAGAGCTTCCGCCTCATCTTTGAGCTTCGGCCAATCGGCGCCGTGCTTGCGAAGCAGCGTTCGGGCCTGCTTGGGATCAATGTCCGTGAGCTCGACCAGATGTTCGACCTCAAGTTCCTGGCCTTTCGCTACCCGGCTTGCTTCGTTCGCTTTTCGTTGCACTTCGACACCCACTGCTGAGACAACATGAACGAGCGCCGAGAGTGCGCGTTCCAGAACTTTATACAAAAAATACGCGACACCGGTTGGGCCGTATGGGACGGGCTATGCCCTTCTGGCTGTGCCTTGCCGATTTCTTCCATGTGGGCCCGCCCCGACTTGTCGTCGGTCGCAAATCGCGGCGGCATCTTCGTCCGACTGTCCGACCACGCGGCGTGTGCCGGCGCTCGGCAGCTTTTCGACGCAGCAAGTCCGGTGCGCACGTCACCTCATCAACTTGATCTGAAGCGAGATGCTCAGCCTCAGAATCCTGTCGCCGTTTTCGTTCCGCACTTCAACAAACACTTGCTGCCCGTCCACCTCAGTGAGTGCATCTCTCGTAAGGTCGATAAGGCCCTCGAAGCCCACGCGGCGCACCTCCTCCAAACCGGCACATTCGATGCCGATTTGGTCCTCGAAGACCAGATCGTGATCGCCACTATCAAAGAAAAATCGTGCCATGCGAGAGCATCCGTCACCACTAAACTGCAGGGTTTCTTTGGTGCAGGTAGGTCGTGTCGAAATCACCTGCATGAGTGAGGCCAAGCCAATCCAGAACATGCACTCTTGATCCTGTGGTGGCGATGAGGCCTCTACGTCGAAGTTCCTGAAGCATTCGGTTGACGTGGACTGTGGACAAGCCCAATGCATCGCCAAGGGCTGCCTGGGTAATGGGAAGATCCGCGACGTGATCCTGGATGCGTCCAACCGAGCGCAAGCGAAAAATCAATTCGCACAATATGTGAGCCATGCGCGTGTATGCCTCGCGTCTTCCCACATTAGTGACCCATTCCCTGTAAATAGCTGCATCGATCAGGGTCGACCGCCAAAAAGCCGTCGCGATTCGAGGATGCTGTTCGCAAACGGCGCGAAGAGCGTCATGTCGTATGAAGCCCAGTCTAGCTGCTGTGAGGGTCGTAAAATTGCAATCCATGACCGACAGATGCAGTCCGTGCAGATCCGGAATATCCCCAGCCACAAAGAAGGATGTAATCTGCCGTTTGCCGTCGCCGGTAAGTTTGGTGGAACCGAGCAGGCCATCCAAAACGACAAACGAACTGACAGGACGGTCCCCCTCACGCACCAGGTCGTAGTTGGGCAAAAAATCCTTCTCCTGGATCGGGATGCTCTTCAAAACGTCGATGTCGGTCTGTCGAACATCCGAGATGCTCAGGAGTTTGCGGATAAGTACATCCGAGGATGAGGTGGGAGACAAATTGGCTACCTAGCTTATGTTATTTATCGAACTTGCAATCGCGCTGAAAGTTCCGTGACATTACAGAGCGGCGGCGGAGAACGGGCCCGGTTCGGCGGGTGATTGGACCGCCGCACAATCGAACCCGCAGTTATGCCGCCCATAGGGGAGCCTGCGGAGCCACGCATTAACCTATGACATGGGCTGTGTTCGAAATTGTCGCTGAGATAACCATTGGCGCCAATTCGGCAAGGCTTTGACGTCCGCAACGGAACATATGCCCCAACTGGCGCTACGAGGTTGTTCCGCCGAGACAATCTGCAAGCACCTTGGAGCGGCAATACAGCTCCTGGCGCTCCGCTAAGCTCCGCTATTTGAAACAGTGGCTGGCTCACGCACGAACTTCATCCGCGGCGGCACGGCGAATGCCGTGAACCGCTCAGCCAGTCTGTCGAGGGCTTGGCGCATGCCAACTCCCGCAGCTGGCGCTCCGTGTCCGCTGATCACCATCTGCGGCTTCAGCGCAGCCAGTTGTTTCACGGATTTTTCCGCCGCATCCCAATCCGGTGTGAAGTAGCGCGGTGGACCATGCATCTCCAAGTCCTGAACGGCGACTTCATAGACCGACTCCTGACCCGTGGTGATGAAGGCGTCCCCAGCGATCAGCGAGCGGTCTTCTTCGCGCCAGAGAGAGACATGCCCCGGCGCATGCCCGGGCGTGTGCAGCCAGCGCCATCCGGGCATGCCGGGGACCGATCCGTCGGCCGGCAAGAGTTGCAGGCGATCTCCGAGATCGATTGGGCCACGAGGAAAGAGTGGCGAAAGCAGCGCTATCAGGCCGCCCCCCACCCAAGGATCAGGCGGTGGATAGGACCCGGTTCCGCCCAAATAGGGACGCTCGAGCGGGTGCGCGAAAACGGGCGCATCCCATGTGCCGGCCAGATCCACAACCGCTCCCACATGGTCGAAATGGCCATGGGTCAAGATGATCGCGGCGGGCCGCGCGCCGGATCCAAAGCGCTTTTCCGCGACCGCCAGGATGCTGCTTCGCGACGTCGGCAAACCCGTATCGATCAGGACCCAGTTTCGATCTCCGCTGCCGGGAGCGCCGAAGAACACGACATTCACGATTGCCAGCCGCAAATAGGCCAAATCCGGCGCGATGCTCCAGACGCCGTCGCCACGATCCTCGCGCCTGGCATGGTCGATGTCGGAAAGTCGAATCTGAACGGTCATGCTGTTCCCTGCCTCCGTTGTAACCGCCGGACAATCGATGACGGCTCGGTCCCGAACTTGCCTCGGCGCACCTTGTTCCCTGGCTGCTGTCTGCTCACCGGCTCGGTGGGCTCGATCGGGGAACAAAGGCTCGACCATCCGGGTTTGGCCCTCGGATACCCTGGACGATGATGCAGCATCGCAAATGAGAAGGGATTGCCGCATGAGCGAAGCAGCACAAAGCGATAGCGATGGCTTGACTTCGATTGCGGGCACGTCGCCGTTCGCCAATTTTTTCATGGCTGGCTTTGAGTGCTCGTCGCACCGGCGCAAGGACGGCGTTCGCCTCGATCTTATCCGCGCGACGTCGCATTATTTGCATGCCCTGGGCGACTACCGCGGTTGCGCCGAACTCGGTCTTCGTACCGTCCGCGACGGGTTGCGCTGGCACCTCATCGAAACCGCTCCTGGAACCTATGACTGGTCGAGTTGGACGCCGATGGTCGAAGCAGCGCAATCGGCAGGTGTCCAGGTCATCTGGGACATCTTCCACTACGGATCTCCAGACCACGTTGATCAGGGGTCGACGCATTTCATCGATGCCTATGCCTCGTTCGCCGCGGAAGCTGTGAGGGTTCATCGTACAATCGCCGGTACAGCGCCTCTGTTGTGTCCGATCAACGAAATTTCGTTTTTCGCCTGGGCTGTTGAGGTTGGCTATTTCCCGCGCGTCGGCCCGAAAAAGCGGGGATGGTTCAAGCGGCACCTCGTGAAAGCTGCAATAGCTGGCGTTCGCGCGATGCGGGAGGTCGATCCCGCTTGCAGATTTGTCTGGGCCGAGCCGCTTATCCACATTGCTCCTCGGGACCGAACGCGGACCGAGCGGCGCCGGGCCGAAAATGCCCGTCTCGGACAGTTCGAAGCTTACGACATGCTGCTGGGCCGGGCAGAACCTGAGCTGGGTGGGAGCGAAGAAGTTGTCGATGTCGTTGGCCTGAATTTCTACCCACACAATCAGTGGTACCTAAACGGGCCGACGATTCCGATGGGGCATCACGAGTACCGTGCCCTATCGGAGATGCTGATTGAGGTCGCGCGTCGATACGGCAAGCCGATGTTCATCGCCGAGACCGGCTCCGAAGGATCGGGCGGGGCGGCTTGGCTCCATTATGTCTGCGACGAGGTGCGTGCCGCAATCGGTCTCGAAGCGCCGATCGAAGGTATTTGCCTATACCCGATAACCGCCTATCCGGGCTGGGACAATTCGCGGCATGCGGAAGTGGGATTGTTTTCGGTCATCCAGGCGAACGGCAGCCGACATGTCCGCACGCCCATCGCGGATGAATTGGCCCGCCAGCAAACTTTGTTCGCGGCGAACCCGACGCGTTAAATACATGAGCGGCACAAGGGACTGTTGCGAGCGCTGTTGGCGCCGCGTTGCCAAGCCCGATGCTCCCAAGTACGTCTAGGTGGGGGAGCTACAGCGCCCCTTCGGCCAACGACGCCTTCCTCGCGCTCGCCCATTCCGGGACGCTCTTTTGGATGCGGGCGAAAGTAGCCAGAGCCTGCCCGACCACTTGATCCATATTGTAGTAGCGGTAGGTTGCCAGGCGGCCGACAAACCACACGTCGGGACAGGTTGCGCCGAGCGCTTCGTAACGCTTGTAGAGCTCTTCGTTTTCGGCCCGCGGCACCGGATAGTACGGGTCCCCGATATCGGTGGGATATTCGTAGGTCAGGCTGGTCCGCGCGTTCTGCTGGCCGGTCAGATGTTTGTACTCGGTGATGCGGGTGTAATTTTCCGTCTGGGGGTAGTTGACGACGGCAACCGGCTGAAACTGCTCTTGGTCGAGGGTGACGTGCTCGAAACGGAGCGAGCGATAAGGAAGACGCCCGAGCTGCCAGCCGAAGTATTCGTCGATCGGGCCGGTATAGATCAGGTGGTTGAATGGTATCTCGTCACGAATTTCGCGGAAGTCGGTCTGCAACATGACCTTGATGTTCGGATGGTCGAGCATGCGTTCGAACATTCTCGTGTACCCGCCGGCCGGCATCTTCTGGAAGCTGTCGCTAAAATAGCGGTCATCGCGGTTGGTTCTGGTCGGCACTCGTGCCGTCACTGATTTGCTCAGTTGGCTAGGATCGACGCCCCATTGCTTCCTGGTGTAGCCACGGAAGAATTTCTCATAGAGTTCGCGTCCCACCGTGCTGACGACGACGTCCTCGGCCGTTCGTACGTCCTCTACGGTTTCGCGCCGCGACGCGAAGAACTCCTCCAACTGTGTGGAATTCAGGTCGAGGCCGTAAAGGCGATTTACCGTGTCGAGATTGATCGGGATGGGAAGCAGTTTCTCATCCACGGCCGCCAGCACCCTATGCTCGTATGTGCGCCATTCCGTGAACTGCGAGAGGTAGTCCACGATCGACTGGCTGTTGGTGTGAAAAATATGTGGCCCATAACGATGGATGAGGATGCCGGCCTCATTATAGCAATCATAGGCGTTGCCGCCGACATGGCTGCGGCGGTCGACCAGGAGAACACTTTCGTGGCGCTGGGAGGCTATCCTTTCAGCAAGCACGCTGCCGGCAAATCCCGCGCCGACGATCAGCCAATCGAACATGGCTATGCACTCCTGCGGAGAGGGATGACCTTCTTACCTCGATAGGCACGCTCGATGTGAGCGGTCATGCCACTCCATGTCTTTTGCCAAGACATGTCCGCAAGATAGGCGTCGACTTGCGGCAGGAACGTCTCACGAGGTCGCAATAGAATGGAGCGCAGCTTGATTTCCAGATCGTCACTGTCGGCGATTTCCACCAGTCCAGCAGCGCCGTAGCTGCGCACAACGTCAACGATTGCCGTCGAGATCACCGGGAGACCGGCCGCTAGGAACTCTGGCGTCTTGGTCGGACTGATGAAGCGGGTCGCTTCGTTGAGTGCAAACGGCATCCAACCGGCATCCCAATGGCGCATATAGTGGGGCAGGTCGCAGTAGGCCTTCGCGCCCAACCAATGCAGGTTTTCGGCTCTGGGCAGGGTTGCGGGGTCGATCTTGACGACCGGGCCAAGCATCACGAAATGCACGTCCGACATAGTCTCCGCCGCCTGCGCTACGAGCTCGACGTCCAGCCGCTCGTCGATAACTCCGAAATATCCGACCCTCGGATGAGGAATGCCGGCCTGGTCGGTTGGCTCCTTTCCTGGGCGTCTCGCAGTGTGAAAGTGCTTCACATCGATGCTGCTAGGAAAAGGGAAGATCGCGTGATGCAGGTGACGCTTGGTCTCGAACAGGCTTAGGCCTCCGGTGAAAACGAGATCGGCGCGGCGCAGCAGGGCCTTTTCCATCTGCCCCAGCTCGGGCGGCGCATTCTTGAATGCGGAGAGTTCGTCCATGCAGTCATAGATGCATATGTCTGGGTCGAGGTGCTCGGTGAAGCGCAGAGCCATCGGCGTGTAGTACCAAGCGATCAACCGGCTGTGCGGCATTGAAGCTATGATCTGCTGGACAAATCTCCGCTGGACGGCATCTGCTTTCGCGGCCGACATGCCGAGCGGAAGCACTGGCGTCACAATTAGAATGCTTGGCGCTGCCTCGCTCGTCCGCATCAGCGGCTGTGGCAGGTCTTCGAAAACAGGCTCTTCGAAGTAGACCACTCTCTGCTGCATGGAGGCGAGACTGAGGATATGTTGCGGGCGTTGATGAACGAAATTCCACCGCAAATGGGAGAAGCAAACCAGTAGATTTTCCCTGCCAGCGCGGTTACTGGCGACTGCCCCACCCAAGGCTGCTTCCATTGAAGATTTCCTTCCTTTAGTCTGTCGTTTATGTTCCGACTAACATTTGTTAGTCGCGGACGGGAGAGAACTAAACTTCGTTCCCGTCTCCTAACTTTCAACGAGGTGAGTTGTTCCAAGGTGAAATGGAGCGCCTTCAGTCGCCGCTCGATAGACGAAAACGAGATCCGCTCGCTGAGTCGAGAACGGCTATCGTGTGTCGGCGGGCTTTGAGGCGCGGGGCGACTGGGGAATGCTGGTGGAGAACGGCATTGCCGTATTTGCGTTGAACTTGTCGGCTATAAAATGTGCAGAACATCACGTTGATTCGCCTGCACGACTGGCGATTCGGTTTTGGCAGGGCAAGATTCCGGGGCTGATATGAAGATCGACTTTGCGACCAATGTTTTTCCGCTGTTTCATCCGCAAAGCGTCGATGATCTCAAAGACCCGTGCCCTGTCTTCGATGGCAGTCTGTGGCACGTCTTCGGCTCAAGTGGCACGGTGACCACCGAGACGTGGAGGATCCTTCATGCCACGGCGCCCGATCTCTATGGACCGTGGACCGAGCATCCGCCGATCGAACTTCCTATCAACGGGAGTGGTGTTGCGGCTCCCGGCGTCATCCACGAAAGCGGCGTCTTTCATATGTTCATCCAGACCGAGTTCATGAAGTCTGGCGGCCGGTGCGAGCACGCGGTTTCCAATGACGGATTCCAGTGGGTGGTTCTCAGCCCGGCGATCCTTGCCATCCCGGACACCGAGGAGGACGGCATTTACGATCCGCATCCCGCAGTTATTGGCGGCAAGCGCTACCTCGTCTATTCCGCGATGCCAAAATTCACCAGGGTGCCGCAACCCGACATCTACCTCGCACGGAGCCAATCCGACTCGTGGTTCGGTCCCTGGAAGCGGATCGGCAAGATCCTCGACCATAATGATGTCCCTCACCATAATACGAGAGAGGATCCCGACTATGAATGGGGCATAGAAGGCGCACAGCTGGTCGAGTTGCCGGACGGTCGGGTGCTTCTCAATGCCACTTGTTTTCTGCCGAATGGACTTCGGGGGAACCGGCAACGCGTGTTCTTCGCTATCGCTGATGACGTTGCTGGACCTTACGTATCGATCGGCCCGGTGCTGGAGCCAGGCCAGCCGGGAGAGAACGGCCACTCGACGGTGATGATCGAAGGCAGCCAACTATCGTTGTTTTACCAAAGCCGGGTCGCCACGACCGATCATCGGTGGCGCTACGGCCTGGCCAGATGCGACGTCGCCCTGTTTTCCAAGGTCGCATGATCCCCGGTGCCAATGGGCACCCACGGCGTAGACCGACTGGACGGCTCGCATTGCGCAATGAGCTTCCGTAGCTCGAGACGTTCCGTCGGGAAGCCTGCCGGAATTAAACGTTCCTCCTACGGAACAATGCGTCCGAGCTGAGGTTCGGCTGACTTCAAACCAGGAGTCAGCCATGTATTACACCGACAAGAAATTGCAGTACCCGGTTCGTGTGGAAACGCCGAATCCAGTTTTTGCCCGCGCGTTGCAGCAGGCCATAGGTGGAGTAGAAGGCGAGATCCGCGTCGCCTTGCAGTATTTCTTCCAGGCATGGGGATGCCGCGGACCGGCCAAATACCGCGACCTGTTGTTGAACACGGCGACCGAGGAACTCGGCCATATCGAAATGCTGGCGACTGCGGTCGCCCTCAATCTAGAGGGTGCACCACTTTCGCTGCAGGAGGACATCTCGTCGGACACGGTCGGCGGCTCGGTCCTCAACGGGATGAACTTCCGCCATATCTTGTCGACCGGCCTGGCCGCACTGCCTGAAAACGCCAACGGCGTTCCCTTCAATGCTTCGCATGTCTATGCCAGCGGCAATCTTGCCGCGGATATGGTCGCAAACGTCACCGCGGAAGGAAGCGGCCGCGTACTGGCTACCCGCCTGTACAACATGACCAACGATCCCGGCATGAAGGACATGCTGTCCTTCCTTATTGCGCGCGACACCATGCATCAACAGCAGTGGCTCGCGGCGATCGAAGACATGGGCGGATTGAACGCGTCTCTGCCGGTCCCCAACTCCTTTCCGCAGGAGAAGGA
Source organism: Mesorhizobium sp. M0140 (assembly GCF_040322475.1). NCBI lineage: Bacteria > Pseudomonadati > Pseudomonadota > Alphaproteobacteria > Hyphomicrobiales > Phyllobacteriaceae > Mesorhizobium > Mesorhizobium sp. M0140. The sequence goes on from NZ_JAMYTM010000035.1 coordinate 52,583, forward strand.
GCATCAGGAGGTATCCTATGCCTTCATCAATTGCTTCGTCGAAGGTGTCGAACCAGCGCGGGGACGTTGGAGCGAAGGACCGTCGATAGACGGAAGGGGCGAGTTCTCCCTTGTTGCCGCTGCGCCAATGGGCGAGGAGCCCATGCTTTCGCCGCCAAGGCCAAGTTCAGGCGCCCAGAGCGAGCAGTTGATCGACAGGCAGGCAGCCGAATAGGCTGTCTTAGCAATACCGAAGGCTGCCGGCACTGGCTGTCTCCCCCTTGGCGCTTCTCGCTGACTCGGCCGCACCCGGTTATATCGGCCAATTGGCGCTGTGTACGAGAGACAGCGCAGCTCATTCGTGTTGGTGTGTGCCTGACGAGCTCTCCATTTTCAGCTTAGCTATAAATGCTTCACCTAATGGAACATCGGAGGTTCCACGAAGTTGGGAGCCACGGAGGACGTGCACATGAACAGTGTTATCTATCTTATCGGCCTTATCGTTGTCGTGCTCGCGGTCCTCTCCTTCCTCGGTCTTCACTAGGTGGCCCATGCAGCGTGAGAACGATCAGGGCGGACAGCCCACCGATTTTGACAAGGCGAAAAGCGACGTTTCCGACAGGCTTCGCCTGGAACAAGAACGTGCCAGCGAGTTGCTCCACGACGCGCGTGACACGGTGACCCGTAAGGCTGGCGACTATGCATCTGAAGCCAGGGATGTCATTTCCGACAAGGCGGAGGAAGCTCAGCGCGACATCGGATCGAGTTTGGCGGCGCTGGGCGGCGCACTGCGCGCGGCCAGTGACCATCTGGCCAACAACGATGAAAGGAACGCATCGAAGTTCGCATTGGATGCCGCCGGTGGCTTGGAGCGGCTTTCATCGTCATTGAAACAGAAGCCGTTCGGCCAGGTCCTGGAGGACGTGCAGTCCTTTGGCCGGCAAAATCCCGGTGTCTTGCTTGCCGGATCGGTATTGGCCGGATTGGCTCTCGGGCGGTTCATCAAGGCTTCTCCGCCGGCGGGTCCTGAAGCAGCTCAGGGAGCGTCGGGAGACATCACGTCCAGCCAGGCCGCCGATTGGTCCGCCGACAGTTCCCAGAATTTCGACCTTCTCGGCGAGGATCCGGCCACTCAGAATGCGGAGCAAGACAGATGAGCACACAGGACAATACCAGCCTTGCCGGGCTGGTGACGGACCTGGCCCAGAACGTCACCACGCTTGTGCAAACCGAAGCCAGGCTGTTTCGGGCAGAGCTCTCTGAAAAGCTTACCAAAGCCGGAGCAGGTGCCGCGGAAGTACTGGGCGGCGCGATCTGCCTGCTCGCCGCGCTATTGGTGTTGCTGCAGGCACTCGTTATCGCACTGACGCGGGCAGGGCTTGGCGCGGGGTGGTCTTCCCTGCTGGTCGGTGTGGTCGTGGCGGTCCTCGGCGTCATCCTGCTGCGGACCGGGATGGCCAGCATGGCGCCTTCGGAACTTACCCCCGACCGGACCCAGGAACAGCTCAAGCGCGATGCGAGCGTGATCAAGGAACAGGTGAGATGAAAGAGAAATCCGCAGCCGAACTTGAACGCGAGGCAGAGGCAGCCCGCGCCCGGGTGATGGAGACCGCCGAATCTATTCGAGGCAAGATGACGCCCGGACAATTGCTGGATGAGTTCACCGGGCTGTTCTCGGGAGGGGAGAGCTCGGCCATACTCAGCAATCTCAGGACGCAGGTCCGAGACAATCCTTTGCCGGTCACCATGGTGGGCGCGGGTCTGGCTTGGCTAATGTTCGGCAGCGGTACCTCAAACATGGCCCACGGTTCGGCTGGCTACCCATTGCCTCCAGCGCCGGGACGACATGATGAAGGGGAGCGCGGCGGCTTCGGCGGCACGCTCTCCGATGCCGCGGATTCGCTCTCATCGAGCGCTACCAGCGTCGGCGATACCATATCGGGCACCGCAAGGGCCGCTGCGGCGGGTCTGACGGGAAGCGCTGCCAATGCAAGCTCGATGACTGGTGACATGGCGGCGAAAGCCAGCCGCTCCGCGCAAGATCTGTTGGAAGACCAACCCTTGGCCGTAGCGGCCGTCGGTCTCGCCATCGGCGCCGCTATCGGTGCAATGCTGCCGCATACCACAACGGAGGATGAGCAACTAGGCGCCTTTGGTGACAAGCTTCGCGATACTGCCGGAACCATGCTGGACAGGGGTCTCGATGAGGCCAAGCAGGCCGCCGCCGACGCCTATGAAACCATCAAGCAGGAAGCTGGCCGGCAACATATGGAAGCAGACACGATGGCCGATCAGCTCGGCGAGATCGTGAAGTCCACAGCAGACAAAACCGAGCACGCCGTGCGTGAACGGATTTCCGATCCGTCTCAGGGTCAAACCTAGCTTGAATGATCCTGGATCAACGATAGTCGGTCTCTTCAGAAGGGCCGGCGTTGTTGTTCAGACGATGAACCGCTAAGATCATTTTAGAGCGTAGAGGTAGGCCGCGATATCGCGCGCCTGCTGCTCCGTGATCCGTGTCGATGGCATGGCCGTGTGCGGATCGATTTCCCTGGCCGATCGTATCCAGCGGATCAGGTTCTCTGGATTGTTGGCCAGCCCGCCGCCGATAAAGACGCGGCCAGCAAGACTGGCATCCAGGCGAGGACCCACCTGCCCTTGCGCGCCCGGCACGCCCGTTATCGTATGGCAGCCGGAACAGCCATTCGCAGTCATGATCGGCAAGGCCCTCGCAGTGTCACCGCCCGTGGCCGCCTCCGCCTCGTGGCGGACGCGCGCGGCCCGATCGGACCACCAAGTCATTCCGGCCACGGCCGCGACGAGCAGCACTAGCGCGGCGATGACCGCGCCAAGCAGTTTAGACAAGCTCGTACGCATGCGCCGCCTCCCTCCTTCCGCTCGCCTTGATCCACAACGCGGCCAGCAGCAGAGCTGCGCCGCCATATATCAATCCAGCCGGAACCCACATCACCAGCCCGGCAAGTTGCTGGTCCTCCAGGGGGCTCAAATTCCACAGTGCCGCTCCTACGGCGTTATCCGGGTACCAGAGGCGTGGCGAGAGCAACAGGAGGACGCCGAGCAGCCCGGTATGCAGCGAGGTGACAAAGAGGTGCATCACTGCGCTCCCATAGGCATGCTGGCGGCCGGGACGCGGCAAGAGGACCCACCAGAACAGCAGCCCTGTTCCGAAGAAGCTCGCGTGCTGTGCATAGTGCAGCACGCCGCGTTCGAGCGCGGCTTCGAATAACACCGGAATGTGCCAGATCCATATGGCTATGCCGTGGATAATGGTCGCCATGAACGGCCGCGTTGCTAAAGCCCAGACCGCCTTCAGCCAATTGGCGTGCCCGGCAATTCCCAGAATGCGCCGGAACCGGGTGGGTAGGCCCCACATCAAGGCAGCAGCCGGGCAGGCAGAGACCAACAGCGGCGCCGCCACGGCCATCAGCAGTTCATGCTCGATCATATGCGCCGCAAAGACCTGCTCGCCGAGCATATGAATCGGGCTGACCAATGCGGCTGTCAACACGCCCCATCCGGCCGTGAACAGCAGAGCCTGGCGCAGCCGCAACGTCCTGCCGCGGCTGCTGCGCCGCCAAAGCCGGCTCGCGCCAACGACATATATCAAGGCAAGCACGGCGAGTGGCAGGGTGATGGGCAGCGCGAGCGTCCACCCGGCCCCGGGCGCGCCGGCGCCGTAGCAGATGGAAGTAGGGAACAGCGCGTCCAGGTTCATCGCAGGCACTCATCCAGGATCAGCGCCGCGCTGCCTTGCATGAGGATCACAAGCGCAAACAGCAACGCCGACAACATCCCGAGATTGGCGACGAAGCGCTCTGTGCCGCGCGTACGCTCCGGTTTGAATCCGGCACCGCCTCGCCGCTTCGCCCGCCACGACAGCGCCCCGCCGAGCAGCGACAACAAGACGAGCAGCAGCGCCACGGGAAGCACGACCGGCACCTGGCGGTTGCATTGCCAAGGCACCAGCGCATAATTCAGCTGTGTCGAGACCGCCCAGGCCAGCGGACCTGACAGAAGACCACCCCAAGACGTTCCCAACCGCAACGCTCGCATCTCAGCCTAGCCTCGGCGCCCAATAGATGAGCACGTAGATCGGGATCCAGGTCAGGACCACGAAATCCCAGTAGAAGACATTGTCGCCGACATCGCCGAAGCGCCGGCCGCTATAGCCGTGGCGCGTGAACATCAGCACTGTCAGCACGATGGTGTCGCCGACATCTGTTATGAGGTGCGTGGTGTGCAGGCCAAGCAGCACCCAGAGCATCGATCCATAGGCGTTAGTGTCCCAATAGATGTTGAGGGCGGCGAATTCGAACCAGCGCACGACGAGCGGAGCGATGCCGAGCAGCGACATGACCAACAGGCCGATCCGCACCGGAACAATGGAGCATTGCTTGGCATAGCGGTGCAGGATGTGGTTGGGCACAAGGCTGACGACAAACAAAATCGTGACGATCGTCCCGGGCCAATGGTTCGGCTGCGGTGCGCTGAGCGGCCATGCTGGCCATGACAGCGCAAGGTAGAGATACGCGCCCGCCGCCAGCGCGAAACCGGTGCCTTCGAGCGCCATGAAGCCCAGCGTGCCCCACCAGGTCGGGCTATGCGGACCATGCCCGAAGGTCGGCAGTCCTGAAAGATCGGCGGCAACTCGATGCTTCATTCCTGGTCCTCCGGATCGCCCTTCGGCCAGAACCAACCGATCAACGTGATGGCGATCGGCGCGGCGCCCCAGACGATGGCCCAAGGCGTAAAAATCGAATAGAGAAACGTACCACCGACGGCGAGCGCCGCGAAAAGAGGCCAGATCGACGGTGTGGCCGATTTCTCACGAATGTCGGGATGAGCTTCCGCCACGGTGGAGATGAGGAGCTCGCGCGCATCGACGCGGAGCCCGGTCGCTACAGGGAGCGTCTCGCGCTCGGCCCAGAGCGGCTCGATATGGGTGACGATGGGAATGCGTGCGAAATTATAGCTCGGCGGCGGCGAGGATGTTGCCCACTCCAAGGTTCCTGCGTCCCACGGATTGTTGCCGGCCGAGGTGCCTTTCAACGCGCCATGCACAAGATTGAAAGTGAACAGGACAAAGCTCAGGAAGAAGAGCAGCGCCCCTGCCGAGATGAAAAGGTTGATGTTGCCCCAGCCAAGCTCGGCCGGATAGGTGTAGACCCGTCGTGGCATGCCCCATAGGCCGACGAGATGCATCGGGAAAAAGGCCGCATTGAACCCGATGAAGGCCAGCCAGAAATGGCACCGCCCAAGGCGTTCGCTCATCATGCGGCCGGTGATCTTCGGGAACCAGAAATAAGCCGCGCCAAGCAGCGGGAACACCGAGCCGCCGATCAGCACGTAATGGAAGTGCGCGACGACGAAATAGGTGTCGTGCACCTGAAGATCCAGTGGCACCGAGGCGAGCATGACGCCGGTTAGCCCGCCGATGACGAAGATGAAGAAGAAGCCGAAGACAAACAGCAGCGGGGTCCGGATCACCGGTCTGCCATCCCATAATGTTGCCAGCCAGCAGAAGATCTGCACGCCGTTCGGAATGGCGATCATCATGCTGGACGCGGTGAAGAAGCTTGCGCCGAGCTTCGGCAATCCGGTGGCGAACATGTGATGGACCCAGAGCCCGAACGACAGGAGGCCGACAGCGAAGAGTGACAGGACAAGCCCGAGATGGCCGAATGTCGGTCGCCTGGCGAAAGCGGGGATGATCGAAGAGACCATGCCCGTCGCCGGCAAGAAGATGATGTAAACTTCCGGATGGCCGAAGAACCAGAAGAGATGTTGGAACAGCAGAGCATCCCCACCTTCCGCCGGGTTGAAGATGTGCGTGCCGACCAGGCGGTCAAGGATCAGGAAAGTCGAGGTGATCATCACCGCCGGCATCGCGAAGACGACGACGAAGGAAGTGACCAGCATCGCCCAGACATAGAGTGGGATCTTGTCCAGCGACATGCCGGGGGCTCGCTGCTTGAACACGGTGACGATGGTCGCAACCGCGACGGCCAATGACGACACTTCGGTATAGGTGATCATCTGCGCCCAGACATCGGCGCGCTTGCCCGGTGCGAATTCGGGGCCGGACAGCGGCACGTAAGCGAACCAGCCCACATCAGGAGCCATGTTGAGGGCAAAGGACACCCAGGCGAAAGCGCCGCCCGAGACGTAGATCCAATAGCTGAACGCGTTCAGGCGCGGAAACGCGATGTTGCGGGTGCCCACCATCAGCGGCACCAGGTAGATCCCGGTCGCCTGCACGATGGGCACGGCGAACAGAAACATCATCGTAACGCCATGCATGGTGAACAGCTGGTTGTAGAGGTCGGGCCCGATCAGGCCGCGTTGCGGTCCCGAAAGCTGGATACGCATGGCGACAGCGTTGAGACCGCCAAGACCAAGGAAGACGAAAGCGGTGATCAAATAGCGTCGTGCGATTACCTTGTGATCGACGCTCGAGAGCGCTCCGACGATGCCGGACGGCGTCCGCCAGGTGCGCTCGAGCCAGCGATGCAGGCTGGCATCATCCATGCCCGTATCGCGGGGGCCGTCACGTTCGGGAGCAAGGTCGCCCTTGGCGGGGTCTGGTTCCGGGATGTGGCGGTCGCCTGTGACATCGGCGCTGCTCATTTCAGCCCCTCGAGATAAGCGACGATTGCGTTGAGCTCGTCGCCGTTGAGATCTGCCACTGGCATGTGGGAACCCGGCTTGATGCCTTGCGGGTCGGCTATCCAGGCGGCGAGATTGCCGCGGCTCATCGTCAGCGTTCCGGCCGCCAATGTTTTCCGGCTGGCGATGTGGGTGAGGTCGGGAGCCACCGTTCCGCCGGCCGGCGTTCCCCCGATCCTGTGGCACATCACGCAGGGGCGTTTGAGGAACAGGTCCGCGCCGGCCTTGGCTTCGCCGCTCGCCGGCGCGCCGGCCGGCTGCAACTGGTCGTTCAGCCAGGCATCGAATTTCGGGCGCGGCTCGGCGATGATGAAGGTGCCCATATTGGCGTGCTGCGCACCGCAGAATTCAGCGCATTGACCGCGGTAGACGCCCGGCTTGTCCGCCTTGATATCCAGCACGTTCATGTGGCCGGGGATAAGATCGAGCTTGCCGGCCAAGCTTGGGATCCAGAAGGAATGGATCACATCGGTCGAGGTCAATAGCAGCCGCACCGGCTCGCCGGCAGGGATATGGATCTCGTT
>NZ_JAMYTM010000036.1:0-59275 GCF_040322475.1 Mesorhizobium sp. M0140
ACCACGAGATCGACTGGCTCACGTGAAAGAACATAGTCAAACTGCTTGCTATCGTGGACTGCGGTTACCTTCAGGGCATGCATCGTGAGATACTCGGCGATGAGGCGCCGCATTGCGGCATCATCGTCAATGACAAGAACATGTTTCAACGGCACACCTTCAATCTTGAATCCCCTTGTCTAAACCTGTTGCCGAGCAACCCTGGGGCACCGACCCAGAACAGCTGCTCCTTGATACCACTCGCCGTTGCGTGCGGCCAATGTGAGGCCGTGCTCGTCCTGTTCTTTTCATCCCCAGCGAATTGACCGCACCAAGGCAGCCCGTGGCCACCAGACAGGTCCAAGCGCCGACATGACCCTGCCGTGTGGTCCTTCGCTTTTTCGCTTCGAGCTCCCCCGTTGGTGCAGGCCTGCCAATATCACTCAAGTTCGACCTCATGGATGCCAAGTTTCCTGCTATGCCCTTGCATCCTGGTCATCCTGGAGTTTGCGGACCTGGATCATCTCGATATCCTCCGGCTCGTGGATCCAGCTCGGACATGGTTGAGCAGCGCGGCGTTTGGCTTGATCGGAGAGGCGGTCGGCGGAAGAAGACCGTGATTCGCTGCAGCGGCCTTGTGCAAAATAGTGTGTCTCCTGCCAAGCCGGCTTCGTCCAAGGTGGCCGGCGGCCTCAAATGCTGTTCGGCGACCGGCAGGTCGCCGGTTGCGGTGAACGTCCGGGCTAAAATTTCTCAGTTACTGCAACTCCTCCATCTTGAGCGTGTCACTATGCTTGTCCATTGCGCCGTCGGACTCCGTCAATGACGTGCGGTTATCTGCCGATGGGACTGTGCATGATCCACCCTTTGGCGGCGGCGGCCGAACAGCTGAACGAGGCTCGCACCAGGATGGGCTGCGCCGCCACGTCTTCCCAGTTGACCCTCGCCGCCGCGGATTTGCGCCTTCGAGCCAGCTTCGCGGACGAGCTCGCGTCTCAAGCAATGATCTGAGTGTGCAGGGCCGCGCATGGCTGCTCTTTAAGGACCGGCAGCATACCGGCAAAGTTGGGCCGCTTTATCGCCTTAGTCGATTCCCCACGGTGATCCCGAGCCTGAACAAGCCCGCCAAGCTCCCCATTTTGTCCTTGGCTTGGCGCTGACAGAAGTACCATCCATGACGCCAAAGTCGCGGCCCACACTCCAGGAGCAACGGACGGCCGGGACGAGCAATCCTGTACAGGAGTCATTGTACCAAGATGCTCCGGATGTCGCTGGCTGATCGGGCCCGCGCCACCCACGCATGCGCAAGATGCTCACCCACGCTGATACGAACACTGTCTTTGCTTCAATTGAAACCGAAAAGCTGAACTTGAACATCACACAGTAACAAACCTCCCCGATAAGCGCGTGCCGGACAGGGCCAGAACCCGTCCGGCGGCTTGGAAAGGTAGGTGATAGGGAATGTTTATTGCAGCTTGGCCGCTGGCCATCGTCCTGATGACATCCATGTCACTCCCAGCCGAGCCCGCGCCACTTTCTCCGCGTGAGTTCCGCAGCCTGTCGCGCAAATGCGCCCCCTGGGTTGCGCCGTCCACCCTCGCCGCGATTGCCAAGATTGAAAGTGGCTTTGAAACGCTGGTGGCTCATGACAACACCACAGGTGAGCAGCTTCGCTGGATAGACCACCTGGAAGCCACGCGGGGCATCAAGGAACGCCTCGAAGCACAACATTCTGTCGATGTTGGATTGATGCAGATAAACAGCAAGAACTTTGCCGTGCTCAATCTCACGCCGGAAAGGGCTTTCGAGCCCTGCGCCTCGCTTTCGGCTGCCGCCCACCTGCTTGAAAGCCGGTATGCCGGCGGCACCACTGCTGTGGCACAGCAACTGGCGCTTCGCCGTGCCATCTCGGCCTATAACACGGGCGACGTCACGCATGGCTTCGCCAACGGTTATGTACGCAAGGTCGAGTCGGCCGCAAAGGACATCTCAAGTCTCCTTGAGAGAACGCTGGAGCCGACTGCTCGAGATGTGCCGCACCTTGAGGCACCCGGTCGGAAAGCCGTGCCGCCTCTGCTCCAGCAGAGCCAACAGGCCAATAGAAAGAAGCAGCCCAACCAAGATTCTTGGGACATCTGGGGCTCGTATCAGCCAGACCGCTCCGGGGCCGATCCCTCCGATCCGACAGGCAGCCAGGCTGCGAAAGCACGGGAACCCTCGAACCCGAACAAACTCGTATTCGATTGAAACATGGAGATGCAATGATGACGCCACTCAAGATACTTCGTGCGCTTAAAACGCGTGTTCCTTCGCCTTTTTCCATGCTGCGCATGGCGGCTGAATATGTACCGGCCGCTGCTGCAGGCGCGGCGTGGACGGTCTTCTACAGCGGGCCAGCCGCGGCTCAGGTGACCGGAGGGACGGATCCTGCCAAGATGGTCCAGAATATCTGCACGTTCATACTTGGGCCCTTTGGACAATCACTGGCCGTGCTCGGGCTCGTAGCCATCGGTATCTCTTGGATGTTCGGTCGTGCTTCACTTGGCCTGGTTGCGGGTGTCGTTGGAGGGATCGTCATCATGTTCGGGGCCAGCTTCCTGGGCAAGGCGCTCATAGGCGGTGGCTGATGAGCGACCGGTTGGAAGTGAGCACCCTCTATGTGGCGGCGACGCGCCCCGCACTGTTTCTGGGGGTGCCGCTGACGCTGGCCGGATTGCTCATGATGTTGGCTGGGCTTGTTATCATTATCCTTCAGAACCCGCTCTACGAAATCGTTCTCGCGCCACTCTGGTTCGGAGCACGGCTGGTTGTTGAGCGTGACTATAACGCGGCAAGCGTCGTGCTGCTCTATTTGCAGACGGCCGGCAGAAGCGTGGACGGGCCGGTCTGGGGAGGCGCAAGCGTCAGCGCCAATCCGATCAGAGTGCCGAAACGCGGAAGAGGAATGGTGTAATGTTCGGCGCCAGCGGCCGGACCGAGAGGTCTGGCGAGATCTACCTTCCGTATGTTGGTCACGTAAGCGATCAGGTTGTCCTTCTGGAAGACGGATCGATCATGGCCATGGCACATGTGAACGGTGTGCCCTTTGATTTGGAAGACGCTGAGATGCGCAACTCGCGCTGCCGCGCGTTCAACACTCTCTTGCGCAACATCGCCGATGACAATGTCTCGATATACGCTCATCTTGTGAGACACAACGATGTGCCGGCGCCGGCGCCGCGCCGGTTTCAAAGTGCATTCGCTGGCAGTCTGAGCGAGGCCTACGAGCGTCGTGTGCTGTCGGGAAAGCTCTTTCGCAACGATCACTTCCTCACTTTGATCGTGTCCCCCCGCACCGCAATCGGCAAGATCGGCTTGCGGATTGCCAAGTCCCGCAGACGGAATGAGCACGATCTAGCCACCCAAATGCGGAGCCTGGAAGACCTCTGGCACATCATTGCTGGCGCACTCGGCGGTTACGGTCTGCGCCGGTTGGGTATTCGTGAGAAAGGCAACGTGCTCTTCACGGAAATCGGCGAGGCGCTTCGGCTCATGATGACTTGCCGGTTTCTTCCGGTTCCGATGGTTACCGGCTCACTTGGCGCCTCGATCTACACTGACCAGGTCATCTGCGGGAAGCGGGCGCTTGAGATTCGAAGGCCCGGGGATAGCTCCGTCGGATCATTGTTTTCGTTCCGTGAATATCCGGCGACGACGCGGCCGGGCATGCTAAATTCCTTGCTGTCCGCCAACTTCCCGCTTGTCCTGAGCCAGAGCTTTTCCTTCCTCACTCGCCCGCAAGCTCATGCCAAACTAAGCCTTAAGTCCAGCCAGATGACGAGTGCCGGCGACAAGGCTCTCACCCAGATCAATGAACTTGCCGAGGCAGAGGACGCACTGGCAAGCAACGAATTCGTGATGGGTTCGCATCATCTGAGCCTGTGCGTCTATGCCGACAGCCTCAATAGCCTTGCAGATCGCGCAGCAAGTGCCCGCGCACGGCTGGCCGACGCGGGCGCCGTTATCGTCCAAGAGGGCATCGGCATGGAGGCCGCATATTGGTCCCAACTTCCGGGGAACAACAGGTGGCGCACGCGCCCGGGGGCGATCACCTCACACAATTTTGCCGGGCTCGTCTCATTTGAGAACTTCCCAAGCGGTTCCAGTTCCGGCCACTGGGGCAATGCTGTTGCGCGCTTTCGCACAAACGGTGGAACTTCTTTCGACTACATCCCCCATGAGAATGACGTCGGCATGACGGCAATATTCGGGCCCGTTGGCAAAGGCAAGACGACGCTGATGACCTTTGTCCTCGCGATGCTTGAGCAAAGCTTGGTCGATCGCAATGGTGCGATCGTCTTCTTCGACAAGGATCGGGGTGGTGAACTGCTGGTGCGAGCCACGGGAGGGACATATCTTGCGTTGCGCAGAGGCGCTCCGAGCGGCTTGGCCCCTCTGCGTGGACTGGACAACACCTCCGCCTCTCGGGACTTTCTGCGCGAGTGGTTGATGGCCCTGATCGAGAGTGACGGCCGTGGTCCGATCTCGCCGGAGGAAAGCCGTCGGCTGGAACGCGGCATTGTTCGTCAGCTTTCGTTCGAACCCCCTATGCGCTCACTTGCGGGCCTGCGCGAGTTCCTATTGCACAGCCCCTCCGAGGGCGCAGGAGCACGGCTGCAGCGGTGGTGTAGAGGGGGGGCGCTTGGATGGGCCTTTGACGGCGACGTGGACGAAGTAAGGCTGGATGCCTCCATTACGGGCTTCGACATGACGCAGCTCCTGGAATATGAGGAGGTCTGTGCACCGGCCGCCGCATACCTTCTGCATCGAGTGGGCGCTATCGTCGATGGTCGTCGGTTCGTCATGAGCTGCGATGAATTTCGATTCTATCTACTCAACCCCCAATTCTCGGCCGTTATCGACAAGTTCTTGCTCACGGTCCGCAAAAACAACGGCATGTTGATACTCGCAACGCAGCAGCCTGAACACGTTCTGGAATCGCCTCTCGGAGCTAGTCTCGTTGCGCAATGTATGACGAAAATTTTCTACCCATCACCGACGGCGGACCGCTCTGCGTATGTCGATGGCTTGAAGTGCACTGCGCAGGAGTTCGAGGCAATCCGCCAGGGAATGGCAATCGGCAGCCGCAAGTTTTTGCTCAAGCGCGATAGCGGGAGTATTGTTTGCGAATTCGATCTTGGGCAGATGCGCGAGTACGTAGCCGTACTCTCGGGGCGGGCCAACACAGTGCGCTTTGCCGACCAGCTTCGCAACCAGCACGGAGACGCCCCAAGTGGGTGGCTCGACAAGTTCATGGCCCGGTACCATGAAGTTCAAGACTGACGGAGGAATATTCATGAAACTTGCCAAACTTGCAGTAACGACCCTTGCTGCTTCCCTTCTGCTTCACGGACAGGCCCGGTCGCAATGGATCGTCACCGACCCTGTAACAGAAACACAATCGACCTTAACAGCGATTTCCAATGCGGCGATCCTTGAGAGGTCAATCGAGACGCTCGCTACGACGATCGAAATGGTGACAATGCTAACCTCGTCATTCGCTGTCACGGGAGTGCTAAGCTCACTGAACCAAGGAAATCATTACCCGTCGAGCAATAAGCTGGAGGAGCAGATGTTTGATGCTCGGGCGCCAGCTTCGATTATCGCCCGTAACATTGCGGAGGACCCAAATCGGATAGTCACGGGCGACGATTCAGAAGCGAAACTGTTAAAGGGACAAATCGCTGGGGCCGCCAATGCCGCAGCTATTGCAGCCGACACTTTGGGCATGATGGACAAGCGCCTTAAGGATAACGCCGGCACGCTTGGTCAGCTTTCCCGCTCGGGAAATATTATGCAGGCCACCGTGACCAACGGTCTGGTCCTCAAGCAGATTCACGATGCGATGATCCAAAATGCCCAGGCCACGAGTCTGCTGACTATGGCCACTGCACAAGGGAGCCTTCACGCCGCTGAGGAGGCCGCCACGCAGCGTCGCGAACATCGGGACACCGCTCGCATTTTTGACCTCCTCCCGTGAACGCTGAGTTCATCAGGCTCAGCTGCGCTGATCAGGGACACATCAGGCTCACGCCATGAATTTCAAAATTCCCGCGCCATTCACGACTATACACACGATCTTTCATGGGGCCTTCACGTCCGGGCTGCACAAAGTGCTTGAAAACGTCCAAGCGGCGGTCAGTGCGCCTCTGGTTGCGTGTGTCACGCTCTGGATAATAATCCAAGGCTGTCTGGTCATGCGTGGTCAAGTCGATGCGCGCGGGGGTATCTCGCGCGTAATCATGGTGTCGATTGTCGTCGCCCTTATCTTAGGGCAGGCCAACTATCAGCAGTACATTGAAGCGCTTTTCGACGAAACGATTCCGAGGTTGGCTCACGACATCAGTGGCAGCGACTTGCCCTTCATCGGAATCCCCCAGAAGCTCGATCTCATGTTTGCTTCAAGCCAGTATGTCTTTCAGCTGATTGCTTCCGAAATTGGGCCTATGAACGGCCAGGACATACTTGCTTTCGAGGGAGCGCAATGGATTTTCTACGGCGCGCTGTGGACAGCGTTCGAGATCTACGATGCCGTTGGAATTCTGACGAAGGTGCTCTTGACGATCGGCCCCCTGGTCCTTGTAGGCTACCTTTTTGATCACACTCGAGACATAGCCACCAGATGGATCGGCCAACTGCTCTCGTACGGGCTGCTGCTTCTCCTCCTCAACATCGTTGCAACGATAGTAATCGCTGCCGAAGCAGTCTCGCTGGCAGCCATGCTTTTGATGATCAAATTCTCGGGCACGACAGCAGCCAAGATCATCGGGCTTTACGAGCTCGACATGCTTTTCCTAGCTGGTGACGCTCTGATCGTCGCGCTTCCGACGATCGCCAGCAGCATCGCCGGCGGCTCTTGGGGAGGTGCGAACCGACCTCTTAACAGCCTCAATCGCCACTTTGCCAAAACGGCGGGTGGTTAATCAATCGACAAGCTCGGTGCCAAAAACATGAAATATTGCCTACTTCTGTCAATCCTCGCTTTGGCCGCCTGCAAGACGAGCCATGGGCTTGCGACGTGCGCGGGTGCCCCATTCCAACTGAACGTGGGACAATGGGAAACCACCCCTGAGGATCTTCAGGTCGAATGCGCGGAAGAGCCAAAGTGAAATTTCCTGAACATGCCCTTCTGGTGGAGAGAGAAACGCTAGCCGCCCACTATAAGAAGGTGGAAGCGTTTCAAACGTCACGAGCGAAGTCTGCGCGGCGCCTGTCAAAGGCCCTGATCGCCTTTGCCGCAGCGGCGGTCCTAGGAAATGTTGCCCAGGCATTTACCATCGCTGCCATGGTCCCGTTGGCCAAGCTCGTACCTGTGTTCCTCTGGGTCCGGCCGGATGGGACCGTCGACAGCGAAGTGTCAGTGTCTCGACTGCCGGCAACCCAAGACCGAGCCGTCATAAATGCTTCGCTGTGGGAATATGTACGCCTGCGCGAGGGGTACACAGCAGATACAGCCCAATACGCCTATGACCTCGTATCCAGTTTCAGCGCGCCGGCTGTGCGACAGCAATATCAAGATTTCTTCAACTATCCGAATCCCACCTCGCCGCAAGTCACGGTCGGCAAGCGCGGCAAGCTCGAGGTCGGGCATATTTCTTCAAACGACATCAGTCCGGACGTTCAACAGATCCGTTACAAACGCACCCTTGTTGTCGATGGGCAGATGCCGATAGTGACCACCTGGACAGCTACCATCCGCTACGAGCGCTTGACGGGTCTGCCTGGGCAATCGAGGCTCACCAATCCGGGAGGTCTACTCATCACTTCCTATCAAAGCTCGGAAGATAGCGTATCGAACCTGGGCTATGTGCAGCCATGACAAAAAGAGCGTTTCTCGCGCTGGTCTGTTCACTCTTCTTAACGATGGAAGCGTCCGCGGAAGACACACCACTTGCCGGCAAGCATGATGCGCGCATGCGCTACCTGGCTTACCGTCCTGACGAAGTGGTGCGCCTGTCTACCGCAGTGGGGGCAACGCTGGTTGTCACATTCGCGGCCAACGAGACAGTCGCAGCCGTGGCCGTTTCCAATAGCAAAGACCTGGCTGCGCTCCCGCGCGCCAACTATCTCTTTTTTAAGGCTAGCCGGATGCTCCCGCCGCAGCCGGTCATCGTGCTGGCCGAGAGTGAGTCCGGCACACGGAGATACGTCTTCAGTATTTCAACGAGAGCGATGCCAAAACTCGATGAGCAGCAACCTGACCTATACTACAGTGTGCAGTTCACCTATCCTGCTGATGAGGCTGCTGCTCAGAGAAAGGACGCAGAAAGGCGCTCGATTCTTGGTCAGGCCCGGGCGAAAGTGCTGCGCGACGAGAGAGTTCAGGATTTGTTGAATCGGCCCGCCGCAACTACCAGTCCGGACGAAAGCAATTTTCACTACGTCGCAAAGGGCGATCGATCGCTGTCGCCGCTGGAAGTTTTCGATAATGGCTTTACCACCGTATTTGGCTTCGCAAGCAATTCCCGCATACCCTCCCTCTACATTATCAATCCCGACGGCAAGGAAGCCGCTGCCAATTACACGGTCAAAGGGGACTATGTTGAAGTATCCGCAGTCGCCCGGGAATGGCGTCTGAGAGATGGCAATACGGTCTTGTCCATTTTCAACAGGGCTTATGACCCTGTGGGACGAGCGCCAGGGACCGGTACAGTGACACCCGACGTGTGGCGCGTTTTGAAAGGCTCGGCCGATGAATGAAACCGGCCCACAGTCGGGACATGATGTCCATGCCTCCGGATCGATGGTCTCGGAGCCGGCCCGCCGGCATGTTTCGGGATTGCAGAAGTTGGCCGTCGCTGCTCTTGTTCTCATCTCATCTCTATCACTCATCTGGCTCGGAGGTCGTACCAGCACACAAGACGAACCAACTCAGCCAAAACCTCCAATTGTCGCCGACGCCGAACCATTCCGCCCCGTGCCGATTGAGATTGCTCCCGAAGTTCCAGCAGCCGTACAGGCGGCGCAGGCAGGAGATCCTGCGCCATCCACGCCGACTTCAGCTGATCCGCCGCCGGAGGAAACACCAATTTTCGCCTACAGTGGCAGCAGTAAAATGCCCAACGACGGTCAGCGGAGCGAAGACAACCATAGGGATGCTCCCGTGACCTCGGATGAGATTTCAGACGCTGGCGATCTGTCGGCGCGATTGAAGCCAGATATACAGGAGCCAAGCCGGGCCACACTTTTGCCGCACCCTGATCTCGTGATTACTCAAGGAACGATCATCCCCTGCATTTTGCAAACGGCAGTCGACACAAATTTACCGGGTTATGTGAAGTGCGTCTTACCTAAAGACGTCCGCGGCGCCACCAACAACGTGGTGCTTTTGGATCGCGGGACGACCGTGATTGGCGAGATCCAGCGTGGTCTCCAACAGGGGGATGCGCGTGTCTTCGTGCTGTGGACGCGCATCGAAACGCCTGACCATGCCCTCGTTTCGCTAGCATCGCCGGGCGCTGACGAGCTCGGCCGCTCCGGAATGCCTGGCACGGTGGATAATCACTTCTGGCAGCGCTTTGGCGGAGCAATGCTCATGAGCGTCATTCAAGGCGCGTTTCAGGCCGCCGGTCAATACGCTGGCAGCTCAGGTGGAGGAAGCGGTATCAACAGCTTCCAGAGCAACGCCGGACAAGCCGTTGAGACGACCCTTAGAGCAACGATCAACGTTCCGCCAACTCTGAAGAAAAACCAGGGAGATGCTGTATCCATCTTTGTGGCTCGGGACCTCGATTTCTCAGATGTATACGATCTTAGAGCGACCGCCGTGGCGCCAGCCCCCCCCCAACATCGCCAACGCCGGAGAGACAACAATGCGACCGGAGGCTGACCCTCAATTGCGTTTGCTTCTCAACCCTGTTCTGAAATGGCTTGAGGAGCCAAGGACCGAAGAGGTCGCTATCAACCGGCCTGGGGAAGCCTTTGTCCGACAGGCCGGCGTTTTCACGAAACATCCGCTACCGCTATCTTATGACGATCTGGAGGACATCGCGATCCTCGCTGGAGCGCTGCGCAAGCAAGATGTCGGACCGCAAAGCCCCCTCTGTGCGACTGAGCTGCCGAACGGAGAGCGGCTGCAGATCTGTTTGCCGCCCGCTGTTCCCTCAGGAACAATAAGCCTGACCATACGGCGTCCCTCAAGTCGTGTGACCGAACTCAAGGAAGTTTCTTCTCGCTACGAATACTCGCGTTGGAATCAATGGCGGTCACGAAAGGAGCGCCAAGAGCGGCAGGACGAAACGATTCTTCAGCACTACGACCATGGTGACTTGGAGCAATTTTTGCGAGCGTGCGTTTGCGGGCGGCTCACGATGCTGCTTTGCGGACCTACTGGTAGCGGCAAAACGACAATGAGCAAGACTTTGATCAACGCTATACCCCCGCAAGAGAGGCTCATAAGTATCGAGGACACGCTCGAACTTGCAATCCCGCACGAGAATCATGTCCGGTTACTCTATCCGAAGGACCGAGCAGGCGTAGGTGCGGTGACAGCCGAGCAACTGTTGCAAGCCAGCTTGCGCATGCGCCCTGATCGAATATTGCTTGGCGAGATGCGCGATGATGCTGCTTGGGCCTACCTTAGCGAAGTCGTCTCCGGCCATGCGGGATCAATATCGACGATTCATGGGGCGGATCCGGTCCAAGGCTTTAAAAAGCTCTTTTCACTCGTCAAGAGCAGCCCGCAAGGAGCTGCTGTGGAAGACCACACGCTTCTTGATCTGCTGTCGGCTGCCATTGACGTCATTGTGCCGTTCCGTACCCACGGCGACGTGTATGAGGTGGGGGAGGTGTGGCTCGCCGCCGATGCCCGGCGACGCGGAGAGACAGTAGCCGATCTTCTTAACAAGCACTAAGGCTAGAGCACGTCGGGGATCGGTAAGTCGTTTGTGATATGATGGCGCAACTTGTTCAGATTCAACGTCACTTTGATTTGACCGAGGTTGATTATGGGAGGACGACTGGGCGTAGCCCTTCGGTCACAAGCCTGAACTCTTCGGCCGCCCTGTCGGCGCGGCAAGCTGCGGCACGATTCGACTGGGTGTATCGAGCGCGTCCGCTGAATTGCGCGGGCGACGCTCAGCGAGCTAGTGCCGATGCCTGCTTCAAAAGCGGCATCGACACCCGGCAGGTCGTACCCTTGATTTACCTAGCCGCGCTCAATGAGCGTCTTCAAAGCCGCCGAACGTGGTTCGGAATGACCGGTTGGTAAATCGGGAAGTGCTATACAGGGAATCCTCCCGGTATTGCCTCTAGGGGGTCCTCTCCATGAACAAAGCCGCAACCTGCCCTTGCGACCTCAGCTGGAGTTTGCGACGCAACCCATATAGGAGGATCGATGCGCAGAGAAATCGCAGGCAGAGTCGGTGGCATTGTGGGCTGGCCGACCGACGGTTTCAGCCCGTCAACAGGTCTTCACGTGTTCCATCCCCGACTATTGCAGGCGTGCGGCTTGCATTCTCCCGCGATCACCCATCGGAAAGAGCGTTACGAAGACTACGAAGAGTTGCGCGACTTCTGCTGTCGCCCCGGTCTTACAGCGGACGGTGACCTGTCCTACCTTGATAGGACTTGAAATGCGAACGCTGCTCATTGATCATCACGTGGATCTTACGCGCGCCGTGCGAGCTGCGCTCGGGGATAGCGGTTTTGCCGTTGATGTAGTTGGCAACCTGGAACAGGCGTCGAGGGCATTCTGTTGCGCAACCTATGAAATTCTCCTGCTGGAGTTGGCTCTGCCAGATGGCGATGGCTTGGGCTGGCTGAGACAACTAAGGAGCGACGGGCATTCAGTTCCGACCCTCATTATGAGTAGCATCAACGATCTCGAGAAGCGAATTGCGATTTTCAACGGTGGCGCGGACGACTTTCTGCTCAAGCCCGTCTCTTTCGATGAGCTCATCGCCAGAATGAGAGCCATTCTGCGCCGGTCGACACAGGTGACCGACCCCATCGTTGTATTTGGCAATCTCAATTTCGATCCGATCGGCCGACAGGTTTCCGTCTCGGGTCATCCTCTGAAGATCGCACGCCGCGAACTATGTATTTTAGAGCATCTGCTTATCCGTGCAGGCCGCATCGTGCCTCGTGCGCAGTTGGAAGATCACCTCTATTCGTTCAACGACGAGGTATCTGCCAACGCGCTTGAAGTCGGAATCTATCGCTTACGTGGACACCTGAGTAGGTCAGGTGCAACGCCACGGATCACGACCGTGCGCGGCATTGGTTACCTTCTTGAATTGACTGAGGCGGCATCCGCATAGTTGGTCTAAATTGAAAGAACAGACTGCGTATCAAGCGCCGCATTCGATCCATCGGCTTCAAGTCGCAGGCGAGCGCCGTGGTTATCCTCTCCGGCATCGAGATGATCCACATGATTGGCAAGCGACAGGCGAGGTATGACTACAAGTCTGTCGATCGCTGTTTCGATATCCTCGCTGCCTGACGGACAGGCCGAAATGGCCGTTCACACCCCCATTTCCAGGTTTGCGACAGAGCCTTTTGTCGGCGTTGCCGGCTTCGAAGGGCCGGTGCGCGCCGAGCGCATCAAGATCACCCCCGGCCACCTTGCTGCGGCCACTCGCCGAGTACGAAGCGGTGGTCGGAGGGAGCTGGTGATGACGACGCTAGATCATGACCTGCTGATCGCAATCCTGGATCGGCTGAAGTTGACGGCCATCCGCGACCAGCTCGACACGCTCATGTCGAGCAGGATCGCGCAGTTCCCGTTTGTCCGCGAACTCGACGGCTTCGGCTTCGACGCGCAGCCATCGGTCTGCTTCAGCCAAACGTATTCATAGGTATGGGACAGGCCTTGCTATGTCCGAACGTCACTGCGCGGCAAAAACGTTGGATTTCTCAAGAAATAAAGTATTGGACAGTGCCCAATTTACCGTTGGAAAAGCTGGATATGGCGTTTCAGCGTTTCAGCGAAATAACCGAAATCAATCACTCCTAACAGCAAAGGCAACCGGAACTCGATCGCTTCCGTTGCCCGCGACTTAGCGAAACGCTTGTTCGCGATTTACTAAAACGGCTGTCCCAATTTAGTGAAATCCGCAGACAAGCCGCTGGAGGTTGGCCAAAGGCCACCCACGCCTGCTCCGAGGCCCTCCAGGGCAATGGTCTGAGACCTGGGCTCAAGCAGGATGAGACGCCGCTGGAGCTCAGGTGCAAGCGCTGCCACGCCCGCTCCGAGGCCCCACAAGGCCGAAGCGCAGTCGTCGGGGTCACGAGGCCTCTCGGCCACGACGACGAGCCTGAACCTGGATCCGCCTTTCTTGAGGCGTTGCGACTATCATCGCGGCGACACGCAGCTCTTGATTTGTGTGCGACACCTCAGCAGATCCATCGGGCTGAGCCGCTCAGCAATATCAACGAGAATGTCCAGCGGCAGATCAAGGATACTCAGAGGAGGAAACGCTTGATCTTGAGGCTCAGAGCGCGTCTGCTCCACTATAGAACAGGATGATTCACCGGGTCCTTCAACGCCAGCCGCCGGTCCGATGAGAGAATTGTCTCGGATATCACGCTCGATGGGGTTAAATGCCGAGATGGGCGCCTTGCCACGCTCCTCAATGCCCCTCATGATTCACCGCCTATAGCTACCAACTGAATGAATCATCGTGATTGTCGCGCAGCGGAATCCTCAAGGATCGGGCAGTTCGTAGGGGGCGCCGGTTTGACCAGGTTGAGCCCGCGAATTGCTCGATCGGACAAGATCCTAATTCTGACGAGATCCTCGGGACGCACTCCAAGTTGTCGATCATGTTCGGCACACAAGGAAAGGGCGGCATTGCTGCCGCCCTTTCCGCTGTAGGTTGATAGGGGCTGGATTAGAAATCCATGCCGCCCATGCCGCCCATGCCGCCCATACCGCCGCCGCCCATGCCGCCAGGCATGCCGCCGCCGCCAGCCGACTCCTTCTTCGGAGCCTCCGCGATCATGGCTTCGGTGGTGACCAGCAGGCCGGCGACCGAGGCCGCGTCCTGGAGAGCCGTACGGACAACCTTGACCGGATCGACGATACCCATGGCGATCATGTCGCCATATTCGCCGGTCTGGGCGTTGTAGCCGAAGGTCGCGCCCTTGTTCTCAAGGATCTTGCCGGCAACGATCGATGCTTCCGCACCGGCGTTGGCCGCGATCTGGCGGGCCGGAGCCTGCAGCGCACGACGAACGATGTTGATGCCGGCGGCCTGGTCGGCATTGACGCCGGTGACCTTGATGTCGGCCGAAGCGCGCAGGAGAGCGACGCCGCCGCCTGCAACGATGCCTTCTTCGACGGCCGCGCGGGTCGCGTTGAGGGCGTCATCGACGCGGTCCTTCTTTTCCTTGACTTCGACTTCCGTGGCACCGCCGACGCGGATCACCGCAACGCCGCCGGCGAGCTTCGCCAGACGTTCCTGCAGCTTCTCCTTGTCGTAGTCCGAAGTGGTCTCTTCGATCTGCTGCTTGATCTGGGCAACGCGGCCCTGGATCTCGGCCTTCTTGCCGGCGCCGTCGACGATGGTGGTGTTCTCCTTGGAGATCGACACCTTCTTGGCGCGGCCGAGCATGTTGAGGCCGACGTTCTCGAGCTTGATGCCGAGGTCTTCCGAGATGACCTGGCCACCGGTGAGGATGGCGATGTCTTCCAGCATGGCCTTGCGGCGATCACCGAAGCCCGGCGCCTTGACGGCGGCGATCTTCAGGCCGCCACGCAGCTTGTTGACGACCAGCGTGGCCAGGGCCTCGCCTTCGACGTCTTCCGAGATGATGAGCAGCGGCTTCGAGGTCTGCACGACGGCTTCGAGAACCGGCAGCATCGCCTGCAGGTTGGACAGCTTCTTCTCGTGCAGGAGGATGTAGACGTCCTCGAGCTCGGCAACCATCTTGTCGGCGTTGGTGACGAAGTAGGGCGAGAGATAGCCGCGGTCGAACTGCATGCCTTCGACGACCTCGAGTTCAGTCTCGGCGGTCTTGGCTTCCTCAACCGTGATGACGCCTTCGTTGCCGACCTTCTGCATCGCTTCGGCGATCATCTTGCCGACCGACTCGTCGCCATTGCCGGCGATCGTGCCGACCTGGGCAACTTCCTCGGAGGTCTTGATCTTCTTGGCAGCCTTGCCGAGCGCCGCGACGACTTCGGTCACGGCCAGATCGATGCCGCGCTTCAGGTCCATCGGGTTCATGCCGGCGGCAACGGCCTTGTTGCCTTCCTGGACGATCGACTGCGCCAGAACGGTCGCGGTTGTGGTGCCGTCACCGGCGATGTCGTTGGTCTTCGAAGCAACTTCGCGGATCATCTGCGCGCCCATGTTTTCGAACTTGTCGGAAAGTTCGATTTCCTTGGCGACGGTGACCCCGTCCTTGGTGATGCGCGGTGCGCCGAACGACTTGTCGATGACGACGTTGCGGCCCTTGGGGCCGAGGGTGACCTTCACCGCGTCGGCGAGGATGTTGATGCCGTGAAGCATGCGCTCACGGGCATCGCGGGAGAATTTTACGTCTTTGGCAGCCATTTTTTTACTCCTGGGCATCTCGCCCGAAATTCAGATTTGATGGTGCGAAGGAAAGGCCTGATATCAGCCGATAATGCCCATAATGTCGGATTCCTTCATGATCAGAAGGTCTTCGCCATTGAGCTTGACTTCGGTACCCGACCACTTGCCGAACAGGATGCGGTCGCCGGCCTTGACGTCCAGCGGGACCAGCTTGCCTGCTTCGTCACGAGCGCCGGAGCCGACGGCGATGATCTCGCCTTCCTGCGGCTTTTCCTTCGCCGTATCCGGGATGATGATCCCGCCGGCGGTCTTGGATTCGGATTCGACCCGGCGAACGACCACGCGGTCATGCAGCGGCCGGAAATTCGACTTTGCCATTTTTGGATGTCCTTGGTGCGGATGTTGAACGGTTCTCCGTTGCCGGAGCGTGCTTAGCACTCAGCGGAAGCGAGTGCTAACGCGGCAATGAGATAAGCCGCATGCTCCTGCTAGTCAAGACGAAAGAGCAAAGAGCAAAGAGAAAAGAGCAGGCAGCAAAGAGAAGAGAGCAAAGAGCGTGTAAGCATCGAGCCTTTTATGTGAACAATGTCGGGTATCAGACATATATGGGGCGGCTCACCCTTTGTATTTGAGCTTTATTCAGATGGCACGAATGATGCAACAGGTGATGCATTTGATCTCATCCAGAGGCTCGCACGGGGTCGTGCTGCGTCAGCTCGGTCATGTCGAGCTTCAGAAGGCCATTTTGGCATTGGTTCTGTTGCCCTATTCCCATTCATGACCAGTCCTGCGCGCGTGAGCCGGCCGGCTAGATTCCAACCACGAGAGCGCCGCCGCTGAGACCCGCACCCGCCGCCGACAGAAGGATTTTCTCTCCAGGCTGGAATGGCTCCGTCTGGTTGGCGAGCGAGAGCGACAGCGGGATCGTCGCGGCCGAAGAGTTGCCGTATTCGGCAATCGTCTTGACAATTGCTTGGTCCGCGATGCCGAGGTTCCTCCCGACCGCGTCGAAAATCCGAGTATTGGCCTGATGGGGCACGAACCGGCCGAGATCGTGTGGCCGCACTCCGGCAGCGGCTAGCGCGCTTATCGAGCAATTGGTCATCATCTCGACGGCCTTTGCGAACACTTCGCGGCCGTCCGTCATCCTCATTCGGGTTTGCGCGAGATCGAGGTCACCGTGGAACGGCTTGTTGCTTCCTCCTGCGGGAATCTGGATCAGCCCGTATCGCGAGCCGTCCGAAGCCACCGAGGCACCGAGAATGCCCCGATCAGCATCATCGCACTGACCGATCACCAGGGCGCCGGCGGCATCGGCAAACAGGACCGAGCTTGCGCGCTCGGCTGGATTGATGCGGCGGCTGAGGATATTGGCGGCGATAACAAGGCTCGCTTTGCCGTGCAGGCGGGTAAATCCGTCCGCAAACATCAGCGCATAGATGAAGCCGGCGCAGGCGCCTGTCAGATCCACCGCGCCTGCGCTGCCAAGGCCAAGCTTGTGTGCGACCAGCGGCGCGCTCGGCGGCAGAAGATGGTCGGGCGTCGAGGTGGCAAGCAACAGCAGACCGATGTCGTGGCGCGCAATACCGGCGTTCGCCAGCGCCATGTCGCCGGCCTGCGCAGCAAGACCAGACAGCGTGTCTTCGTCGGTTGCCCAGAAGCGCGACCGTATCCCGGTACGCCTTTCGATCCAGCCTGGATCAAGACCGAGATTGCTCTCGATTTCGGCATTCGCCACCTTTCGCCCAGGCGCATGATGGCCAAACCCGAGAATGCGCGACGACTTGCTCATGGCCTGGACCCGAAGCGTTCGCCCGCCTCCTCAATGGCGTCATAGAGTCGCTCGAGCTCGTCGCCGGTGATGCAATAGGGTGGCAGAAGGTAGAGGACATTGCCGAGCGGGCGCACAAGTAGCCCTCGCTCGAGGAAGAAAGCGCGCAGTTTCGGTCCGATCTCGGCGAGATAACCTGCGGAACCGGTTCGCAGGTCGAGCGCCGCGATCGTGCCGGTCGCCCGGCAGTCGGTGAAGAAGCTGTTGTCGCGAAAGCGTCGAAGCCCGGTGGCCTGCATTGCGCTCAAGGCCGCAATGCGCTCGGCCACCGGCTCGTCCCGCCAGATCTCGACATTGGCAAGTGCTGCCGCGCAGGCAATCGGGTTGGCAGTGTAGGAGCTCGAATGGAAAAATGTCTTCTTCCGGTCCTCGGAATAATGAGCCTGGAAGATGGCATCGGTGGCAAGCGTTACGGCCAGCGGGATGGCGCCGCCGGTCAGGCCTTTCGAGGTGCACAGGATATCTGGAGAGATCGATGCCTGCTCGCAGGCGAACATGGTTCCGGTCCGCCCCCAGCCGGTCATCACTTCGTCGGCGATCAGCAGCGTGCCGGAGGCCTCAGTGATCTTCTTCAATTCGGCCAGAACTGAAGCCGGATACATCAGCATGCCGCCGGCGCCCAGCACCAGCGGCTCGACGATTAAGGCTGCGGCTCGTCGATCGCGGGTCACAGCCTCTAAACGATCCAGCGTCTCTTGCTCGCGCCCCGCTGCCGGAAAGGGGATGGTGGCGACCTCGAACAGCAAGGGTTCGTAGGCGGCGTTGAACACGCCACGCGCACCGACGCTCATCGTGCCGATCGTGTCGCCATGATAGCTGTGATCCATGACGACGATGCGCGAGCGTGGGGCGCCGATGTTGCGGAAATAACCGAGCGCCATCTTCAGCGCTACTTCGACCGAGGTCGAGCCACTGTCGGAATAGAACACCCAGTCGAGTCCAGCGGGAGCGAGGCCGACAAGCGCCTTGGCCAAGCGCTCTGCCGGCTCGTGCGTGAAGCCCGCAAAGATAATCTGGTCGAGGCTCGACGCGGTTGTCTCGATTGCCTTCATGATGCGGGGATGGCGGTGGCCATGTGTGACGACCCACCAGGAGGAGATGGCGTCCAGGATGCGGGCGCCGTCGGCCCTGCGGAGATAGGCGCCTTCAGTCCGGACGATTTCTGGGATCGCAGGCTCGAGCGCGTGCTGGGTGAAGGGATGCCACACATGAGACTGCGACATCAGTCACCTCCAGTAATCGAGGCGAAGGCGAAGCCGGCAATCATTGCGTCCCTCAGTGTCTTGCCGGTCAGCAGATCGAGGTGCGGCAGCCTGCCGAGCTGCGGCGCACCGCTGAATTCCACGATGGTCCGTTGCGTATCGGCCATCTCATCGCCGATGAAAGCGATGCCGGCCAACGGGATGGATCGGGCGCGGAGCGCCTCGATCGAGAGCAAGGTGTGGTTGATGGTGCCGAGCGTGGTGCGGGCGCACAGAATAACGGGCAGCCGCCATTCAGCGAAGATGTCGATGAGCCTTGTGCGCCGGTTAAGCGGCACCATCAGGCCGCCGGAGCCTTCGATGACGAGCGGCGTCGGTAGGACGGGAAAAGCAAGATCGGCAGCCTTGATCGCCACGCCGTCGATCTCGGCCGAACGATGCGGCGACAGCGGGCTCCGCAAGCGGTAGGCTTCCGGCAGCACGCGCTCTGAGGGCAAGCCGGCAAGCCGCGCGACCACTTCGCTGTCGGTCTCGCCGTCGAGGCCCGATTGCACCGGTTTCCAGTAAAAGCCGTCGAGCAAACCGGCGAGCCCAGCCGCAAACACGGTCTTGCCAACTCCCGTGTCGGTTCCGGTGATGACGATGCGTTGGGTCATACCGCCTCCGGTGATGTTTGGGCCAACACCTCGACCAGCGCCTCGACCATGGCGGAAATGTCGGCTTCGCCGATATTGAGCGTCAGTGAGATGCGCAGCCGCGACGTGCGCACGGTCGGAGGACGAATACCGCGTATGTCGAAGCCGCGGGCCTGCAGGCGCGCCGCCACTGCCATGGTGCGCCTGATATCGCCGATTACGAGGGGCTGGATCTGCGAGCCGCTGGGTATCACGCCGCAGCGCTCGGCCAGCTGGCGGCCGGCGAGGGCAACGCGTTCATGCAGCTGAACACGCCGCATAGGCTCGTCGGCGAGCATTGCGAGTGCTTCGCGCACTGCCACTGCCATCAGCGGCGATGGCGCGGTGGCGTAGATGAATGGCCGGCAACGGTTGATCAGATACTCGCACAGTGCCCTCGGCCCGGTCACGAGCCCACCAGATGCGCCGAGCGCCTTGCCGCAGGTGTGGAGCGCGACGATGTTGTCGCGGCCCTCGAAAGCGGCGGCAAGCCCCCGGCCGTCCGGTCCCCAGACGCCGGTCGAATGCGCCTCGTCAATGACGATGAATGCGCCGTGCCGATCGGCAAGCGCGACCAGGCTCTCCAAAGGCGCGCAGTCGCCATCCATGCTGTAAAGGCTCTCCACCGCGATCCAGACGCATCCCATGCCGCCTGCGGCGCGCCAACGTGTGATCGCATCCTCAACAGCGGTGGCATCGTTGTGCGCGGCCAGCACGAACTGTGCGCGCCCGGCCTGCGCACCCTCATGCATGCTGGCATGGGCGAGCTCATCGAGAACCAAAAGATCGCCCTTCCGCGGCAGGGCGCTCAGCAGAGCGAAGTTGGCGATGTAGCCGCTGCCGAAGAACAGCGCGCGGTCGGCTCCAAAGAATGCCGCCGCGTCTGCCTCGAGCTGCTCGTGTTCCGGTGCATTGCCGCGCAACAGCCGCGACCCGGTGGCGCCAACCGGCGTGCCCAGCGCAATCGCCGCCACAACAGCATCGCCAAGTCTCCTGGACGAGGCCAGCCCGAGATAGTCGTTCGACGAGAAATCGAGACCTGCGCGCGGCGCAAGCGTCCGCAGCCGGTCCTTGCGGGCCAGTCCCTGCAAGGTCGCGTCATAGCGGGCAAGCGGTGCCCCGTTCATTGCGCCTCGAGTTCCATCGGCTCAATGCCGAGACGGCGGAACAGAAGGCTATCCTTGTCCTCACCGGGATTGTCCGCCGTCAGCAGCGTGTCGCCGACGAAAATCGAGTTGGCACCGGCAAAAAAGGACAGCGCCTGCATCTCGTCGGTCATGGCGGTGCGGCCGGCGGAAAGACGCACATGCGATTTCGGCATCATGATGCGCGCCAAGGCGATCACGCGCACGAATTCGATCGGCTCGATGGGCTTGGCTTCGGCAAGCGGGGTGCCGGCGATCGGGATCAGCATGTTGATCGGGACGCTTTCCGGCGGCTCGGGTAGGTTCGCCAGCGTCACCAGCATGTCGATCCGGTCCACCGGATCTTCGCCCATGCCGACAATACCGCCGCAGCAGACCTTGATGCCGGATCGACGAACCTGCTCAAGCGTGTCGAGCCGCTCGGCATAGCCGCGCGTGCTGATGATCTCGCTGTAGTAGCGTTCCGACGTATCGATGTTGTGGTTGTAGTAGTCGAGGCCCGCCTGCTTCAGTCGAGCGGCTTGCTCAAGATCGAGCATGCCGAGCGTCATGCAGGTCTCCATGCCCAGCGCCTTGACGCCTTCGACCATCGCCACCACCGCATCCATGTCGCGCGCCTTGGGGTTTCGCCAGGCCGCGCCCATGCAATAACGCGTGGCGCCGGCATCACGCGCCTTGGTCGCCTCGGCGATGACGCGCCGGACCTCCATCAGCTTCGACGCCTTCAGGCCGGTTTCGTGACGCGCCGACTGGCTGCAATAGCCACAATCCTCCGGGCATCCTCCCGTCTTGATGCTGAGCAGCCGGCTGAGCTGGACCTTGTTTGGATCGAAATTCTGGCGGTGCACCGTTTGCGCCAGGAAGAGGAGATTGTTGAAGGGGGCATGGTAAAGTGCCTGAGCCTTCTCCAGGGTCCACGCTCCGGGGTCAGGGGATTGAGCCTGTGGCGATGTCTGCGTTGAACTTGCCGTTTGCATGTCCATGCTGTTCCTCCGGTCTGTCTTGCGGGGTCTTTGCTATCTGACTGTTGACGATCGGAGAGGACAGTTGACCCAATCCTGACTCAGACAATCATGAGCCCCGATGGTCGAGGCCGATATCCAGGATCGGCGCGCTGTGGATGAGTCGGCCGACCGAAATCAGATCAACGCCGGTCGCGGCAACCGCCCGCGCTGTATGGGACGTGATCCCGCCAGAAGCCTCGGTGATAGCGCGGCCACCGACCATTGCGACGGCGCGGCGAAGATCGGGGAGGGACATGTTGTCGAGCAGAACCGCATCGGGAGCGAAGCCAAGTACCTCCTCCAACTGGGCCAGAGTATCGACCTCGACTTCGATCTTGACGAGATGACCGGCCGCTCTTCGTGCTCGCTCGAGCGCTGGGCGGACGCCGCCTGCGATGGCGATGTGGTTGTCCTTGATCAAAATTGCATCGTCCAGACCGAAGCGGTGATTGGACCCGCCACCTGCGCGCACGGCATACTTTTCGACTGCCCGCAATCCGGGCGTCGTCTTGCGGGTGCAGACGATCTTCGCGCCATACCCACGAACCGCAGCGACGATCGATGCCGTTGCCGTGGCGATGCCGCTCAGATGGCACAAAAAATTGAGTGCCGTCCTTTCGGCTGTGAGAATGGCCCGGGCCGGGCCAACCACTGATGCAATGATCTCTCCATCCACGACATTGCAGCCGTCTGCGCGCTCCACCGAGATTTCGACAGCAGGATCAATCAAGCCGAAAGCGAGCATCGCCAGATCGAGGCCGGCGACAACTCCGGACTGTCGCGCCACCAACACGGTTCCCGCTTGGTATTCCTTCGGGACGATGGCCTGCGTGGTCAAGTCGCCGGCTCTGCCAAGATCTTCAAGAAGAGCTGCCCGTACAAGCGGCTCAAGCACGACCGTGGGTAGCGGTGAAAGTGTCATCACTTCGGCCCTTCGAGACTTGGCGAGTGTCCGAGTCCCCGCGCTGTAGCCAAGGCGGCTTCGAGGGTGATTTCGGACCGTCGGGCGGCAGTCGCATGATGAGGAAAATCTGTCCGGTAATGAGCGCCGCGGCTTTCTTCGCGCAACAAGGCGGCAACCGCGATCATTAGCCCGACAGCCGCCGGATCCGAGACCGCATCCTTGCTTTCGGCGAGCGGCAATAAGGCACGCGCGGCTGCTTTCAACCCTTCACCGTCCCGGACGATGCCGAGTGCGCGCGACAGGAAAACACGCACGGGTATCGGAGCGGGCGGTGGGTAAACGTTGGCAAACGCAGGCCTTGTTCTGCGCGCAGGCGTCCCGGCGACACTTTCAGCGACCCAGCGGGCGCACACGATGGCTTCTGTCAAGGAATTGCTGGCGAGCCTGTTGGCGCCATGCAGTCCTGTCGAAGCGACTTCGCCGCAGGCCCACAGCCCCTTGACGGAGGTTCTGCCGGAGCTGTCCACTGCAACGCCACCCATGTGGTAGTGTTGGGCCGGCCGAATGGGGATGAGATCGCGGGCGGGATTGATGCCCGCTCCACGACAGGCTGATGCGATTGTCGGGAAATGTCGAGCGAATGCCGGGCCGGGCCGTTGTCGGGCGTCGAGAAAAACACGGTGGCCGTCCGCAAGATGGTTCCACACGGCCCGGGCCAAGACATCGCGAGGCGCAAGTTCCGCCCCTGGCACGCTCTGGAGAAAAGCCTGGCCGGTTTCATCGATCAGGGCAGCACCTTCGCCTCGGACAGCCTCGCTGACCAGCGCCATAGGGCGTTCCGGGCCGTCAAGCGCGGTCGGGTGGAACTGGATGAATTCGAGGTCGGCTAGGACAGCTCCAGCGCGGGCCGCAAGTGCAAGGCCTTGTCCGCAACTTCCCCAAGGGTTCGTGGTGTCGAGAAACAGTCCCCCGATGCCACCGGTGGCGAGGACGACCCGCCGTGAGCCGAAGAAGAAAGGTCCGATCGAACAGCTCGCCCAGACGCCCCGGATCGCATTCTCTCGCACGGCCAGCCGGCGCGCTTCCACGCCCTCCACGACAACTATCGACGGAGTGGAACGCACAGCCGCGATCAGGGCACGCATGATCTCACGCCCGGTGCCGTCCCCATGCGCATGAACGATGCGACGTCGGCTGTGTGCGGCCTCCAATCCGAGGCACAGTGATCCTTTCGGCGTGCGGTCAAAGGGAACCCCAAAGGCCGCAAGCCCCTCTATCGCCTTGGGCGCGGCTTGGAGGATGCGGCTCGCCACGTCTCTGTCGCAGAGACCATCCCCGGCAGCAAGCGTATCGGCCAGGTGCATTGCCGGATCGTCGTCTTCGCCCAAACTTGCAGCCAGACCCCCCTGTGCCCAGGTGCTCGAATTGTCAGCTCCCAGCAGCGACCTTGACAGAAGAAGCACCGGCTCCGGCGACAGTTGAAGCGCGGTCATCAGTCCGGCGATGCCGCCGCCGATGATGATGGGACGCCCGAAGAAGCTGCGGAGGTCGGCGCTCAAACTGCCAGCATCCGTTCGACCGCAAGCCGCGCGCGCCCGGCGATCCCGGGTTCGATGGTTACGACATGTTGGTTCTGCTCGAGCGCCGTGCGGATGTTGGCAAGCGTGATCCGCTTCATGTGCGGGCACAAATTGCAGGGCCGGATGAACTCGACCTCTGGGTGCGCTAACGCGACGTTGTCGCTCATCGAGCATTCCGTCATCAGCACGACACGTGGCGGCCTTTGCCCTTCGACATAGTCGGACATGGCAGCCGTCGAGCCGGAAAAATCTGCTTCAGCCACGACGTCGGGCGGGCATTCGGGATGGGCGAGCACGACCACGCCGGGATGGCTTTCGCGCAACTCGCGGATGTCGGCCGGTGTAAAGCGCTCATGCACCTCGCAATGCCCTTTCCAGGCGATGATCTGTACATCGGTCTGGGCGGCGATATTCTGGGCCAGATATTCGTCCGGCAGCATGATCACCCGGAGAACCCCAAGGGATTCGACGACCGCCTTGGCGTTGCCGGATGTACAGCAGATATCCGACTCGGCTTTCACTTCGGCCGACGTGTTTACATAAGTAATGATCGGAACGCCGGGATAACGTTGGCGCATCAAGCGCACGTCTTCTGCCGTGATTGATTCCGCCAACGAGCAACCGGCGCTGAGATCCGGAATGAGCACGGTCTTGTCCGGATTAAGGAGCTTGGCCGTTTCGGCCATGAAATGGACGCCGGCCAGCACGATGACTTGTGCCTCGATCGTCGCAGCCGTGCGGGCTAATGCCAAGCTGTCGCCGACGATGTCGGCCACGCAATGGAAAATCTCGGGCGTCTGATAGTTGTGCGCCAGGATGATGGCGTTGCGCTCGCGCTTCAGTGCAAGGATCGCCTCGATATCGTCGACGAAAGCCGGCCATTCGATCGGCGGGATCACTCGCCGGACGCGCTCGTAGAGC
This sequence comes from Mesorhizobium sp. M0140, assembly GCF_040322475.1. NCBI lineage: Bacteria > Pseudomonadati > Pseudomonadota > Alphaproteobacteria > Hyphomicrobiales > Phyllobacteriaceae > Mesorhizobium > Mesorhizobium sp. M0140. The sequence continues at coordinate 24,762 of NZ_JAMYTM010000036.1, forward strand.
AACGCGGCCGCAGGCAGCATGGCGCTCATCAACCCTCTCCCGCTTATACTCTAATTGAAAATAACCAGCATATACTTGCTGTGAGTATAAGGGATGTCAACCCCGCGCCAGCGGCAATTTTGTCCCGGCGATGAGCCTATCGTCGAGAACGGCGTGGCGGAAACGGAAAAGCTTCGCTGGCCGGCCGCCGGTCTCAGTAGTGGCCTCTCCGGTCTCCTCGACCAGTTCCTGCTGTTCGATCAGTCTGCGAAAGTTCGGCTTGTGGATGAGCCTGCCGGCGAGCGCCTCCACGGTTCGCTGCAGCTGCAAAAGCGTGAAGACCGTCGGCATCAGCTCAAAGACGACCGGCCGGTATTTGATCTTGGAGCGCAGCCGCGCAATGCCGGTCGCCACGATGCGGCGATGATCGGCGACCATGGACTTGCTGGGCACCAGCGGAGGGGGCGCCCCGTCCCGCCCTCTTACGGCCTCTTGGACCAAGCCTGCTTCGTAAACTAACTCATAGCGTTGCAGCGTGAGTTCCTCGTTCCAAAGGCGGTCGTCGAAGCCAAAGGCTATCGTCGCCCGCTGCCAGCGTTCACGTCGCGTGGCCGCATCGCGGACGCCGTTTGCCCATTCAATCAGGCGTGGTCGCAGAACATCCAGCACGACCGGAGGCGTGCCGGAGCGATGGTCCTCCCATGGAAAATATTCATACCAACTCTGCCATCCGCACTTGGGCGGGCCCGCTGCCTGTTCCTTGCGGGTCAATGCAAGATAGCTGATGGAGATGACGCGCTGCTGGCGCTCGGCGCCGATGCGATCCCGATCAGCGAACGTGTAGAGTTGCTCAATGTACCCCAGCCGATGGCCGGTCTGCTGCTCGACCCACCCCCTCAAGCCGGATTGCAGCGATCGGTGCTCAAGCGCAAAGGGACCGGAGGGCAAGGTGTCCGCCTGGCCGATGGTGAGGACACAGGGTTCACTGTCGTTTACGGCGACCACAAAGGCGATCAGGTCCACTTTGACGTCGTCGGCATTCACGGCGGCTCTGTCTTTCCTGAGTCGTATTGCCTGATCGTCCATGTTCGCGAATTGGTTTGCCAGCTCGGGGGGGCACTTAATCGATTTAGTGTAAGCGCGCCTGTCGGCACGTCAACACCCCACAGCTGCACGGCCATTTTTTTGCTCTTCGCACCTGCACAAAAATGTGCGAAAGGCGACACCCGCGGTTGGTAACGTAGGGGAAGGAGGATCCATTGAGCGCGTTTGGTGATACCAAGGCGATCACACCGCCGGATATTCGTTCGCGCAAAGGTGGGACGCCGCTCGTCTGCCTTACCGCCTATACCACCCCAGTCGCGCGGCTTGTCGATCCCCATTGTGATGTGGTGCTCGTCGGCGACAGCGTCGGCATGGTTCTCCACGGTCTGCCCTCGACGCTCGGTGTCACGCTGGAGATGATGATCACGCATGGCCAGGCGGTTCGCCGTGGCATCAAGCAGGCGCTGATGGTCGTCGACCTGCCGTTCGGTTCCTTCGAAGAAAGCCCAGAGCAGGCTTTCCGAAATGCTGCGCGCGTCATGGCGGAGACCGGCTGCACGGCCGTCAAGCTCGAAGGCGGCGAAACGATGGCAGAGACGATCGGCTTCCTAGCCGCACGCGGCGTGCCGGTCATGGCTCATGTCGGCTTGACGCCGCAGGCCATCAACACCATCGGTGGCTACCGCGTGCAGGGCAGGGGCGGGGATGCCGAGCGCATCAGGCGCGACGCACTTGCCGTGAGCGAAGCGGGCGCCTTTGCGATCGTCCTGGAGAAGGTTCCTGAGGCGCTCGCCCGCCGGATCACGGGGGAGGTGGCGGCCCCGACCATTGGCATCGGTGCCTCGGCAGCCTGTGACGGCCAGATTCTCGTCGTCGACGACATGCTGGGCCTCTTCGGCGACTTCCGACCCAAATTCGTCAAGCGCTATGCTGAACTGGGGGAGGCGGCTGCGGCTGCGATCGCTTCCTATGCGCACGAGGTGAAGGAGCGCCAGTTTCCGGCCGCCGAGCACGTGTTTGCCGATGCGCCCACGCCCGCCGACACGCAAGCCACCAAAAGCGGAGAAGCAGCGTGAGCGTGCCGATCGTCAGGAGCGCTGACCAGCTTCGCGAAATCGTCGCCGCATGGCGCCGCGAGGGCGTGAGGATTGCCGTGGTGCCAACCATGGGCGTCCTGCATGAGGGCCATCTCAGCCTGGTGGGCGCTGCACTCGAGAAGGCAGACCGTGTGATCGTGACGCTCTTCGTAAACCCGAAGCAATTCAACAGCCAGGCCGATCTTGCCGCGTATCGGCGCACCGAGGACGAGGATGCCGCCAAACTGGCACCGCTTGGCGCGCACCTGCTTTATGCGCCAGATGCAGAGGAGATGTATCCGGCGGGCTTCGCCACCACCGTTTCGGTGTCCGGTGTCAGCGAGGGCCTGTGCGGTGCCTTCCGGCCGGGACATTTCGATGGCGGGCGACCGTCGTCACCAAGCTCTTCCTGCAGACCAGCGCTGACTTCGGCTTCTTTGGCGAAAAGGACTTTCAGCAAATTCACCTGGTCAGGCGCATGGCCCGGGATCTGGATATTCCAATCACCATTGTTGCCTGTCCGACAGTCCGTGAAGCCGACGGTCTTGCGCTATCATCGCGCAATGTGCGGCTCTCGCCAGCGCAACGCGCTGTTGCTCCCAAGCTATCATCGGTCCTGCTCAAGACGGCTGAGTGGCTTGGGCGCGGCTCACCCGTCCTGCCAACGCTTGCAGAATCTCGCGCAGCAATTCTGGCTGCAGGCTATCGCGAGGTCGAATACCTGGAACTTTGCGAGGAGGCAGATCTGCACCCGATAACAAGCCTTGATCGACCGGCACGGTTGCTTGTCGCGGCCTGGCTCGGCGGCACACGCCTCATAGACAACGTCAGACTATTTCGGATTGGTTCAACAGATTAGCCACGTTCTCGGCACGCGCTGTATCCGTCCGGGATCATTTAAAACAAGGTCTCTGCCTGGCATTGAGCGAACGGAGGTTACGCACAGGGCAAATGCATCGCGTGTTTGAGAACTTCGTCGAGCAACTGTCTGCAAGTGTTGATGCTGCCGATCTCTGTGAGGCAATGGCCTCCGCTGCAGCCGGCTTCGACTTCCCGCTATTCGCCTATTTCACTTACCCGTCGGCCTCCGGCGACGCCCCCCAATTGATTTCAAACTATCCTTCATCCTGGACATCACGTTATCTGCAACAGCGGTACCACAGGTTTGATCCGGTCATCCTGCGCGGGCTGCAAGGCTGGGATACATTCGATTGGGGTGTGGACCGCGCTCGACACTGTCTGCCGAATTCGCAGCAACAAATTCTGGAGAGTGCGGCTGAGTTTGGCATCTGCGGCGGCCTGACGATGTCCATGCATGATCATCTCGGCCGGTTTGCTGCCCTGACCTTTGCTTCCGACGAGTCCCGTCCGCTTCTGTTGCGGTCACTGGCACGTTACGAAAAAGCATTGCAGCTGGTGGCCATCAACTTTCATATCCACGTCCGGCGCAGGCTCGCCGATGATCGCGTGGTGGATGGTGTAACGCTCACCCCGCGGGAGTTCGAGTGCCTGAAATGGGCGGCGCGCGGCAAGTCGGCTTGGGATATCAGCCAGCTTCTCGGCGTCTCAAAGCGCACCGTGACTTTTCACTTGGAAAACGCCAAGGCAAAGTTTGGCGTTCGAACGATCAACCAGGCCGTTGCACGCATGGCTGCCTCCGGCCAGACGAGATCCTGATTCTTCAGCCACGATACCTGTAAACCTCTACAGGCTGCATCGCTGTCAGCTTTGCCCTTCGATGGCGGGAACACATCCCACATGGAGGCGACCATGATGCAACTGATAACACCAGACTTTTACAACGAGTTTGCAGGCGAACTCAAAGAGATGCACGGGCTCAGGTTTCGGGTGTTCAAGGAAAGGCTCGATTGGGAAGTTGATACCGAAGACCAGATGGAATCCGATTCGTTTGATGCTCTGAAGCCCGTCTATCTGCTCCTCAAAGGATCCGACTGGCGAATTCGCGGTTGCGTGCGTCTTCTGCCCAGCACCGGACCCACAATGTTGCGCGACACCTTCCCGGTGCTGCTGGGTGCTGACGTCGTGCCCTCGACCACCGACATATGGGAGAGCAGTCGTTTCGCGCTCGATCTTCCTCCGTCGGCGCCCAAGGCTGCGGGCGGGCTGGCCCAGGCGACCTACGAGCTCTTCGCGGGCATGATCGAGTTCGGCTTGGCCAAGGATCTGACCCGGATAGTAACGGTGACGGATACGCGCATGGAGCGGATCCTCCGCCTGGCTACGTGGCCATTGTCGCGCATCGGAGAACCCAAATGCGTCGGCAAAACGGAGGCGGTGGCTGGGTTTCTCGAGATTTCCCACGCGAGCCTTTTGCGCATCCGCAGCAGGGGACGTCTGATTGGACCGGTACTGTGGCAACCGGTTCTAGGCCCGTCGGCATAGCGCTATAGTGGACACCTGAGCCATGAAGGATGCTGGTCTGTCCAAGGAAGCGACGGTCGGCCTTGTATGCTGGCCGGACTGGCGTCGCCACGACGCTTACCACTATGCCAGACGATTGCCACGCACTGGCTGGGCCTGGGAGTTTCTTCGGCGCAATCCACAATTCCAGCGCGACCACGCCAAAATGGCACCGTCCGCCTGCATTGTCGGACCCCAAGGCGACATGCAGATAATCGAGTTGACGACAGGATCAGCTCTCCTAAGACAATGGAGCCTTCTTTTTCGCCGACGCGCCACTTTCGGACGCTACATCGGCGAGGGTCTTTTGGGATCCGCGCGATTGCGCCTGTATTCTACGAGCGGCCGCGGAGCCGCTTGGGCTCGACCACGATTTTGAACCGCTTCACCTTTCTTCGCTCTCATGCTGCAAGGACATCCTGCTGACAGCTGCGGGCGTGCAGCACGTGCTGCTGAGGGAGAACTGCCGGAGTCTGCAGATCGCCGTTTCCGGTGCGTCCGTCCTCCGCCCGTTGCGGCTATATGTCGACGCGATCGTTCAGCCGCAGCACCTCAAGTTCCATGTCGCTGCCCTTCAGTTCTTGAACCACGTCAATGGTTGCGCCCGCCTGTCAGCTGCTTGCTTTCCGCCGGAACACCGCGGAGCGCGTCTGCGTATCGTACTCCAGGCTTTGGATGGCTCGCTTGCCGGAGCATCTCATCAGGAGGTCGCCATTGCCTTGTTCGGGACACGCCGCGTCGAAGAAGATTGGCGTCATCCAGGTGGCCATCTTCGCGATCAGGTACGTCGCGCCATCCAACGTGGCCGCTACCTGATGGGCGGCGGCTACAGACAGTTCCTGAGGTAATTGGGGCGGTTGCGATTGTCTTATTCGAACGCGCAACCTCCATTTCTGAGTGCAATTGTGCGTTGCACAAAACGTGGCAAGCGCCTAGTTCTTCCGCGGCGAAGCACTGGGACCCAACCTTCGTCGATGAGTGCATTCATGCCTTGAGGATCCCGATGACCGTTATGAACCCCGACAAAGCCGGCGCGGCAAGCCTTGAGACGATCGCGCGAAACGGCAGCATGCTGCGTCGCATAGCCGTACGCATTCCGACCTACCTGTCGGATATTCGCGAGAACCCGGCGTGGCTGCCCATGTTCATGTTGGCGCGCACCATGCCGGCACGGAGAATGCACTGGCGTGGTGCAAAGCCGGTCCGAAGGTCGCAAAGAGCCCAGGACACGATGTTTGCCGGTATCAATTGCCAGGACGTTGTCGACGCGCTGCGAATGGATGGGCTTTTTCCCGGCCTCGTCCTGCCAACAATGGTGGCTGAAGATGTAGCCGCATTCGCCAGGTGCACACCTTGTTTCGGCACGAATTCATGCCGGCGGAGCATGCGGTGGCTGAGGCGCGGTTTGGCCGTCCGTTGCTCAGCGGTCATTCATTATTTCGAGCGCATTCTGGGCTGTAACTTGGCCGTTGCCATCCAAAACGATCCGCTGCTCATGGATATTGCCGCGCACTATCTCGGCGGCCAGGCGACGCTGATCACAACGCGCGTCTGGTGGAGCTTCCCGACCGGCCAGGCGTCGGACGCCGACAAGAACCTGGCTTCGCTCGGCAAATACCACTTCGATCTGGACGACTGGCGGATGCTGAAGTTCTTTTTCTATCTGGTGCCCGTCGACGAGGGGACCGGCCCGCATGTCTATGTCCGCGGCAGCCATGATCGCCGCGCCCTCAAGCACCAACTTACGCTTGTCGTCGGCCATCCCGCGCAAGAGATTCTGGACGTGTACGGCAAGCAGAGCCCGGTCACGCTGACCGGCGAGGCCGGTTTCGGTTTCGTCGAGGATCCGTTCGGGTTCCATATGGGCACCGTGCCGGCGCACAGGCCACGGCTGATGATGGAAGTTGGCTTCGGGGTTTCTCCTCCATCACGCCGCCGCTTCCATGGCGAGCCTGTGATCCGCTGATTTCGAAAAGTCCCGAAACAGCCTTCCCGGACCACAAGTCTTGTGAGGCAAGATAAGGCTATGCCGCCAATCGATCTGTTCGGCGCCCAAAGCGGTTGTCCGCACATGCCTTGAACTGGGCTGGTGCAATGAGTCTCGCCATTGCTCCAACCAGCGCATGAATGCCTGCTTAATCGAGGTTAGACGGCAGTGCGCCCCAAGATCCTCCTCGATATCGCCTCAGATGCTCTTCGAAAACCTCCTTTACGGACCGAGTCATCTCGGGTCCCCTTTGCAGTGGCCGGAAGGTGGTGCACAGCCGTATCGTGCTTCGGAATCCTGAATGGATGCGAGGGGCGGTTTCCCTGGGGCGGCGCATGCAGCGGTGCCGGCATGACAGCTTCGTCTTGGATCTGATGCTCGACAACGTCGGCGGTGAAGGCTCTGTTTAGGCGGCTTACCCGGACATGGCCTCAATGCAGGAGATCGGCCATCTCCCTGTTCGAGCACATTCATTGGCGATCAGGCGCCTGCGGCCAAGGCAGTTGGCTGATTAGCCGAGCGTATTCGGCTTCAGCCCTGCCATACGACCCGTCAGCCAGCGCAATCAGACGCGTGCGATCAAGGATAACGACCTCTCCTCGCATCGATCGTATCAGACCTTGCCCCTCTAACATTTGCAGCGCTATGGTGACGCCGGGCCGCCTGACACCGAGCATGACTGATAAGAACTCGTGCGTAATCGCCAAGCGGTTTCCGTCGACGCGATCATCACACATCACCAGCCATCTTGAGAGCCTATCGACGATGTTCATCCGGGCATTACTGAGCGCGGTGAAGCTTGCCTGGAGGTGAAAGTAGTGAACGTAGCGGAGCAGAAAAGTTCGCAGGGTTGGGCTTGTCAAAAGCGCCTTGGTGAAGAGGCCCGCGTCGATAACAAAGGCGCGGGCTTCTAATTGCACGTAACAATCGTGCGTTGATCGGTCATCGCCCATGATAAGCGCTGAGCCGGTCATGCCCTCACAACCAATGATTCCGATCTCAGCTTCAATACCAGGCCGCAGTTCGCCCACCACTGACCCGAGACCGCTCTCGAAGAAGTACACGGTTCTGATTGGTGACCCCGCCACTTCGAGATGCGTCTTCAGTCCAAGGGAGACGCTTTCCAAGTGAGGTTGCAGCAATGCCAAATCTGCCGAGCACATTCGAAGCAGCAGCGAATTGCGATAGATGGAATTTTGGCGGGTGTCGCGTTGCGCGGCAGTGTGAGTTTGTGAACTGGAGTCTGTCATAGCTCCCTCTCCCTATTGGGGCGGAAGCATGTTGATCGCTCACAGCCGACGGACGCCCTTAGAGTTGCCGTCGATGGCACACTGTATGCCTGCGAACCCCGGATGTCCCATTTTTTTGATTAACTGCCTTGACCGGCGCGAGCCAAGGTTTGGCGCGCCCGCGCTAACACGGCATTCAGATACCCAGACCTTACGGAGGCCTCACCGCACAGGGCGGTGCGCACTCCGGCTCGACGACGGCTGTCGAAATCAGACTGCTGTGGATGCACTACCATTGACCGGTACTAGGATTCTCGACCTCGCCGATAAGCTCGTCTGTACAGCAAGCGGCCTTCCTGCCTATCCCAATATCAAAAGTCAAACCCGCCGCAGATGCATATGCCTGGCAGCATGTGTCGGTCTTTGGCCACGCATCTGCGACACCGAAATCAAGTAGCCCGCCATGGCGCGACCCTCAATCTTCCACTTCAGGGAGCCTGCCCTGCCATTCAAGGTCAGTCAGCACTTCGGCCTCCACAGTCATATTTTCCGCGAATTCACCGGCATGTTCGGCGAGAAGCTTTCTCGCCGCGACGACCGCTGAACGCTTTCCTTCGCACTTCTCGTGGAACCTGGCTACGCTCTGGCCTACGTGGTCGCCGTTCCATTTTATTACGCCCACTATGGCATACCAGACGCCTTTCCCGGTCCTGCGACGTCGCAGAATTTCGAGTCGCTGATCTGCCAACTGGGCGATGGCTTGGTAGAGAAGTTCGTGCTCCGGGCGGTCGGCACCTCTCGAACGAGCCTCATGGGCAAAGCCCTTCAGGCTAGGCTCCTTAAGTTCAGCTACTGCGTGCGAAATCTTCCACAGATTTGCGGTAGCCTCGTCGAGTGCGTGCCGAGCATCATAGGTAAGCGGCGGTCGCTTCACCGAACCCCCTGCGCGGATCTCATCTTGTCCGACTTCACCTTCGGCCAGATGTCTGCGGCAATCCTGTCGAGTTCGGCCTTGCCCACTACCCAGCGGTGCTCCTCCTCAGCCCTCTTCTTGGAGAGCTTTGGCTGAAGTGCCACCACCGTTCCCTTGTTGTCGGAATCATTGAAGGTGGCGCTCATAATGTCGCTAGTCGACCGTGTGAGGCCCTTTCGGATATCGCCCGCAGCATCGAAAACCCAATAGGCTCCTTGGGCATCTAGAATCCGATTCGGCGCGGTGCCTTCGTTCTCAACTATCACCGAGACGACCCGCTGGCGTGTGCCGGCGTATTGCGGGAGAGCGTCCTTTCCGAAGATCATTCCCTCTACAAGCCGCCGCGATAGCCGCAGAGGTTCGCTGTTCTCCGGGAATATGTAGTGACGACTGGACACCCGGCTTCGCTCCTTCGATCGCCGAAACGCGATGGCACATTCATGGTAGGCGGCTGTCTAAAGATTGCAGTATCAAAACTCATTGGCAGCATTTGATCAACTATCGCTCACGCTGCTGGATACGAGCAGCTGTCGCACTTCGCCGGAGACAAATAAGTCAACCGCGAATTGACTGTGAGAGGGATGAGTCCCAATTGGGTGATGCCTGACACTGGTGGAAGGCGAAACTGCGGGCGACTGGAAGCTCAGCAATGCCCATGAAATTGGGCAGCTGGTGCTGGTCCGGCGCTATGACGTCAGACGATGGTATCTGCCGAATGACCTGGGGAACCTTCGGGGACATCGAGGCCGACGTGGTCGGAAGCAAAATGAGTTACAGGCGGTGCGGCAGGAACGAGTATATGCAAGCTGAGACGCCTGTCGCCGTCGCCGCGTTCTAGGCCGACGTTCTCCGCATTCCGAGGCTTGGTGAGCGATACGGGTGCGCCTGAGTGTCAATGGCGCATTTAGCAAAGGCCCTGGCACATGATTCACCGCCGTGCGAGCTGATCGAAACTGGTTTGCTGGATTGCATCGTAATAGCGCCGCCCACCAGGAAACATTTTTTTATCGTTTGCGGTTAGGGCCGCATGGCGCGCTTGTCGGACGCAACAAGCCAGCTTGGGCAATAGGCAGCTGGCAATCCACACCGTACTCCCTACTGCAATCCCTAGCCCCGAACGAGACCGCCATGCCGTCACCTCCCGATTTCGCCGACGATTTTCGGGCCGGGCTGATCACGCTGCTGCGCTGGCGCAGGGATGTGCGGCGCTTCGAGCCGACGGCTCTGCCGGAGGGCAAGCTGGAACGGCTGCTCGAGCTCGCCAGCATTGCGCCCTGCGTTGGCCTCAGCCAGCCCTTGCGCTTCGTAGTGGTCGACAGCCTCGAGCGGCGCACCGCCGGTGAGAGACTGCTTCGAACGCTGCAATGCCGAGGCGCTCACGTGCTTTTCGGGAGAGCGCGCTGCACTCTATGCCCGGCTGAAGCTTGCCGGTCTCAACGAGGCGCCCTGTCAGTTCGCGGTTTTCGCCGACCGCACGACCGGACAAGGCCTTGGGCTCGGTCGCATAACCATGCCGGCGACCATCGACTATTCGGCCGTCATGGCGGTGCACACACTGTGGCTAGCGGCGCGGGCGGAAGGCATCGGCATGGGCTGGGTGTCGATCCTCGATGTGACCGAGATGGCCGAGATTCTCGACACGCCGCCCGAGTGGACGCTGATCGGTTATTTCTGCCTCGGCTAGCCTGCGAGGAGCACGACATGCCCACCTTGGAACGCGAGGCGGCCGCCGGTGGTAATCAGCGGTAGGGGGGTGCCCATCACTTCGTCTCTTCCCTGGCGATGAGCTTGACGCAGATCGGGTCGCCCTTCGCCATCGGGGTACATTGCCATTCCGGACCGAAGCCGAAGTTCGTGTTCTTGCCAAGGCTAGGAAAGAGCACTGACAAACCGGACCGCAGCGAAGATGGCGCTGGCGGCAACCGGGCTGAAGCCGGGCATGGAGGTGGTCGACCTCTGCTGCGGCGACGGCTGTGCCGATCGCCACGGTCGCCCGCCATGTCGTCGCCATAGACATCGACGCCGACCAGCTGGAGGCCACGCAGCGCCGCTACCGGCGCCGGCGTGACCAATTGCGAATTCGTCGCCGGCGACGCCTATGAACTCGCTACTCTGGTGTCACGCCCCGTCGACCTCGTCTTCATGGCCAACGCTTTCCATGGCGTCCCGGACCGACCGCGGCTGGCACGTGCCGTGCGCGAGGCGCTCGCCCCCGGCGGGCATTATGCCATCGTCAACTGACACCGGCGCCGCGCAGACGACGACGGTCCTGGGCGAGCCGCGCGGCCCGCGAAGCGAACTCAGGCTGTCGCCGAGACAGACCATCGCCGATGCCGAAGTCGGCGGCACAATGCTTCTACATGCCGGACTGCCTGACTAGGGCTCGCAGGCCGGTCGTCCGTCCACTGTCCAAGGCCTGCTGGCCGTTTCTGAGGCCGTGATCCTGCCGCGGGTGAGTCTGCGATTCTCATAAGAGCGTCAGGCGCGAATAGAACTTTAGGTCCCCACAGCAGCCGACCTATCCATGGGGCGGATGGTAGTGATCACTACAATCAATTGTACCAATATCATGGAATACTACTACAAGGCCGCCACTTAAAGCGGCCGGATGGGTATCCGTCTCGCGTGGGCTGATGCTGCCCGCAAAAATGCGGAGACGAACATGTGCGGGATTGTTGGCATCGTTGGGCAACAGCCGGTGTCGGATCGGTTGATCGGCGCGTTGAAGGGTTTGGAATATCGCGGCTATGATTCCGCCGGCGTTGCGACGATCATCGACGGTGCCTTGCACCGCCGGCGCGCCGAGGGCAAGCTCGTCAATCTCGAGAGGCGACTGAAGGAAGAGCCGCTGAGCGGCAAAGTCGGCATCGGCCACACGCGTTGGGCAACCCACGGGGCCTCGACGGAACGCAATGCGCACCCGCACTTTACCGACGGTGTCGCCGTCGTCCATAACGGCATCATCGAGAATTTCACCGAGCTGAAGGAGGAATTGGCGGCGGATGGCGCCGAGTTCCAGACCGACACTGACACTGAGGTCGTTGGGCATCTCTTGGCAAGATACCGCCGCGAGGGCATGAGGCCGCAAGAGGCCACGCGTGCCATGCTGAAACGCGTCAGGGGCGCCTATGCGCTTGCCATCCTCTTCGAAGATGAACCGTCGACCATCACGGCGGCGCGCAACGGACCACCGCTGGCGATCGGTCACGGCGACGGCGAGATGTTCCTGGGCTCCGACGCGATCGCTCTTGCGCCCTTCACCAATGAAATTACCTATCTCATGGACGGCGACTGGGCCATTGTCGGCAATTCGGGCGCCCATATCTTCGATATCGACGGCCATCCCGTCGAGCGTCCGTGCCATATCTCCACGGCCGCGGCCGATCTGGCCAACAAGGGCAGCCATCGCCACTTCATGGAGAAGGAAATATACGAGCAGCCCGAGGTCATCGCCCATGCTCTTCGTCATTACATCAAAATCATAGAGGGTCGCGACATGGTTCCTGGCATCGATTTCGCCAAGGTTCCGAGCTTGGCGATCTCTGCCTGCGGGACCGCCTATCTCGCCGGACTGATCGGAAAATACTGGTTCGAGCGCTATGCGCGCCTGACGGTTGAAATCGACGTTGCGTCTGAATTCCGTTACCGCGAGATCCCTTTGCCGCCGCAGTCCGCGGCTCTTTTCATTTCGCAATCCGGCGAAACCGCCGATACGCTTGCATCGTTGAGGTACTGCAAGGAGCGTGGGCTGAAAATTGGCGCTATCGTCAATGCCTGCGAATCGACCATCGCTCGGGAGGCCGATACGGTCTTCCCGATCCTTGCCGGACCGGAGATCGGCGTCGCCTCTACCAAGGCTTTTACCTGCCAGCTTGCCGTTCTAGCCGCACTCGCCATCAGCGCCGCCAGAGCCCGCGGGACCGTCCCCGAAGGCGAGCTGCAGGCACTCGTCAGGAGCCTCGCCGAATTGCCGCGCGTCATGGGCCAGGTACTCAACAGCATCCAGCCGGAGATCGAGTTCTTGTCGCGCGAACTGTCAAAGTGTCGTGACGTCCTGTATCTCGGCCGTGGCACCAGTTTCCCGCTAGCGATGGAAGGAGCGCTGAAGCTCAAGGAGATTTCCTACATCCATGCCGAAGGCTATGCAGCGGGTGAATTGAAGCACGGGCCAATCGCATTGATAGATGAGAACATGCCGGTGATCGTCATCGCGCCCCATGACCGCTTTTTCGACAAGACCGTCTCCAACATGCAGGAAGTGGCTGCCCGTGGAGGGCGGATTATACTCATCACCGATAAAAATGGGGCAGCCGCATCGAAACTCGACACCATGCACACGCTCGTGCTGCCGGTAGTCGACGAGATTATCGCGCCAATGATCTTCTCGCTGCCGATACAGCTTCTTGCCTACCACACGGCGCTCTTCATGGGGACAGATGTAGACCAGCCGCGCAATCTCGCAAAATCGGTCACGGTCGAATGATTGTGAACCTGTACAGATGGCGAAGCTCTCGATGGAAAGCTACCCTTTGTCTGGATCCGGATGAAAACCAGATGACCAGTGTTTGCTGGAATTTGGAATCCCTTTTTTCGGCCGGTCGATCGGGGCACAGGGCGATCGAGCTTCCTAGAGCCGACGTCAGCACGCAGCCGGGGGCTTTCAAGAGTGGGTCTTTCGCTCCCCCGCCGGTGGAGATTGGCCGAAGGAAGCAGTGTCCGTACCGGGAGTTCGAGTTGGTGTTCAGAGTTCCATGGCCCCCTCCTGAGATGGCCTGATCGGCTGTAGCGCATCCGACCTGCGATCCTTCGCGAATAATTCTCGCCGTTGGCTTTCTTGATTAGAAGGAGGTGAGCCGCCATATTCCGACCCAGCTCCTAATTCAGGCGGCCCATTCCATGGATGAGGCCGGTCCGGCTGAATGGACGTCCATTTTTTGATTTGCTTGGTCTGCGCCGCCGGGGGGGTATCTCCCGAGGGAGCTCCCATGTTCTTGGAGATGTTTATGAACGATTCGCGCATTCCCGAACCAGTCTTGACGGCTATGTCGCAGGGGACCCACATCGTCCGCGCTTATCGTGAGCACCTTGGGTATTCGATCGAGGACCTGACGGTCGCGAGCGGGCTTGCCGCTGAGGAAATTCAAAACATCGAGCGAGGTCTGAGGTACAACAAGGGATATCGGGATCGGATAGCGAGATCGCTTTCCATACCTGTGGGAATCCTTGAGGCAGAGTCGCACATTTCGGACGCCGCCTGATCGGATGATCCGCAATGGGTGGACTACCGCTCTTGTGATGTGAAGCTTGCGGCTGATTGTAGACGCTGATTCCGTTGGGATGCCTCTGGCGCAGTACCGCCAAGAGAATCTCGTCAACTTTCCGATGCAGGAACCCTTCACATGGGCTCGCGAACAACAAGGCGATGTAGCCGCCCGGAGTGCTACGAAACGTGCACGAGGGCATCGGCTCGCGACGAAGGATTGTAACGGCGAACTCTTGGTGGTTCGGCGAGGCGATGCTGGCGCTTGAGCATCAACTCGGCCTACGAGAGTGGCTACTCCTAGGCTGAATCGGCCAACTGGCCGGCATCGCGCCGCTCTGAAAATAACATGGCGGGCATCCTCACGTTTCCGGGTTGACTATGGGTGTTCGAACCACGAAAAGGGGCCGCTCTTCGTGAGTGGCGTGCGCCGGCAGTCTAACCCCAAGCCCCCCCGCCCAGGCTGCCGGCGCGCTTCTAGAAAGATCGAGGTAGGCACTCGCTGCGCTCTGCCCGCCGACACCTTGTGCTTCCTCCAGCGAGTCCAGCGGACCACCATGGGTGTTGCAGTTCTGGTGCTTACCCACGTCCATTTGCGATCTCGGGTCATTGAGAGTACCGCAAGCACCCTCTCTGCTGGATGGCAACGCGGCTCGCGCCGCCCGTATGCAGCGCAAGCTCCATGCATGAGGTCGTCCCTTCAAAATACTTGATGCAGCTGCGCTTGCGTAGCTCCTTGCATGCGCTCGATGCCAGGAGGAGACCTCTGTCTACGCTCGCATCGATGCAACGCCGTTGATCACCATCATCGCGGCGACCGCTTCGCGGGGGCCGCAGCCGTTTTGGAGCATGACGATCATGCCGGCGCCATCGCAGTGACGCACATGCAAAATTCACAGATGCATTCTCGCCCAATGCTAGGTGCCCAGCATATGTCCGGCATCCCGCAACGCGGCTACGAAGAGACGGGCATTGCCGTTGGCATCCATCTTGGCCTGCATCGACAGGGGCATCCCGTGCCAGCTCTCCAAGGACGCAATGTAATGTGAGAACATACCGTTAACGATGCAATAGTGGGTAACTAGGCCGTGTACATCCAACGCCAGCACGCCGAATTGGCCGCCGTGATATCGGATGGCTGCGACCCGCTGGACCTGCGCGTCACCGTCGATCCGCACGTCGAAAAGCAGGATGCCGCGGCTCCTGGTGGCTATCTCGGCGGCTTTTTCAGCGAAGCTCAACGAGAGCGAGCGGACGCTTTCGACTGCCATCTGTAAAACCATCAAGTTCAGTTCATCCACTGACATAAGGTACCTGTGCGCAAGACATGGGTGATTGCAATCGACCACACCGCTTGTTCACAGATGTCGGCTCATCACCGGTTATTCAGGGTTTGCCGGTCATCTTTGCGGCAAGCCATCCGGGCTCCTTGTACCCTGCAACCGTTGCAGTGGCGTCCCTCGGCGCTCGGAACCGCCAGGCTCTGCTCGTCGAGAACTTTGTCCGCGAGCAGCGTTCGCTTGAGCATTCCGCTGAAGCGTGACGTCTCACCAGTCCGTGTCCTTCCAGCTCACCGCGAGGGCGTTTTGCGCACCGCACGCAAGCGCACGAAACTGGTCTCCGTTCACTTCACAAAATGGTTTTCCTGAAGTACTGGAACGCAGAGAAATCTCCGGTCGCAGCCTACCCGGTTAAAACAAGGACCCAACGATGAAGACTCTCGTCGTCTGCTCCGGCGGATTGGATTCCGTTACTCTTGCTCACAAGGTGGCAGCGGAGCACCAGCTTACCGGCCTGCTATCGTTCGATTACGGCCAACGGCATAGGAAGGAATTGGGCTTCGCCACCCTTTGCGCGGAGCGCCTGGGCGTCCCGCAGCGAATCATCGATATCCACGAGATCGGCGGCGGCCTTTCCGGCTCCGCGCTGACCGACAATGTGGACGTGCCCGATGGGCACTATGCCGAAGATATGATGAAGGTAACGGTGGTGCCCAACCGGAACGCCATCATGTTGGCCATTGCCTTCGGCCTCGCCGCAGCGCAAGACGCTGACGCGGTGGCGACGGCCGTGCATGGTGGGGATCATATTGTCTATCCCGATTGCCGTCCGGCCTTCATCGATGCTTTCCAGATGATGCAGGACCACGCGCTCGACGGCTACGCGCAGATTCGCCTTTATGCACCCTATGTGAACCTGACGAAGGCGGACATTGTTAGGGATGGAGCCACATACGGCACGCCCTTTGCGCAGACCTGGTCCTGTTACAAGGGCGCCGAGCGTCATTGCGGGAGGTGCGGGACCTGCGTCGAGCGGCGTGAGGCGTTCCACATCGCCGGGCACCCGGACCCAACCGAGTACGAGGACTCCGACTTCTGGCTCGGAGCGCTGCGAAGGACCACCGCGTAATGTTCCGCATCACCAAGGAATTCCACTTCTCAGCCTCGCATCAGCTCACCTCATTGCCACCCGATCACCAATGCGCGCGCCTGCACGGACATAACTACATCGTCGAAGTGGAGCTTTCAGCGGATGGACTGGACGATCACGGCTTCGTGCGCGACTACCACGATTTGGCGCCATTCAAACGCTACATCGACGAGAGCTTCGACCACCGACATCTCAACGACGTGCTGGGACACGAGCAAGTCACGGCGGAATATCTGGCCAGACATTTCTACGACTGGTGCAAGGCACGCCTGAGCGAAACCGCGGCCGTGCGGGTGAGCGAAACGCCGAAAACCTGGGCGGAATACCGGCCATGACCAATACGCATCCCGCAATCCGCGTTAGCGAGATTTTCGGGCCGACGATCCAGGGCGAGGGCGTGCTCATAGGTTTGCCGACGATCTTCGTCAGAACCGGCGGGTGTGACTTTCGCTGTTCCTGGTGCGACAGCCTGCATGCTGTGGACAATCAATTCCGCCATGAATGGGAGATGATGTCCGTCGGCGCGGTGTGGAAAAATGTGCTTGCGCTTTCCGGTGGCCGCCCGCTTATGGTGTCACTGTCAGGCGGCAATCCGGCCATCCAGCCGCTCGGCGCGCTCATCGACCGAGGCCATGGTGACGGTTACCGTTTTGCGCTGGAAACCCAAGGTTCGCTTGCCAGGGACTGGTTTGCGCACCTTGACGTGCTGATCCTCAGCCCAAAGCCGCCGTCAAGCCAAATGACGACAGATTGGGCCGCTGTCGAGGCGTGCCTCCAGGCGGCACAAGGCAAGCCCCAAATCGTGCTCAAGCTCATTGTTTTCGACGAAAGGGACTACGCCTACGCGAAAGACGCCGCTGCGCAATTTCCGCAACTTCCGATCTATCTGCAACCCGGCAATCACACGCCGCCACACCCGGCAAATGATGACGCGCCCGTCGACCTTGACGGAATATTGAAGCGCATGGAGTGGCTGGTTGACAGCGTGACCCGCGACAAATGGTTCGAAGCCCGCGTGCTACCGCAGCTGCACGTTATGCTCTGGGGTAACAAGAGAGCCGTCTAGGCCAGGCCCTTTCCACCGGAACTGCACCGGCATATTCGGGTGAACGGGTGGTTCAACGTTGACCGCGCTGCCGGGGTGCTTGCGGACTTCTGCCACCGGCCCAAGTGTTGTCAGCCGCTTGCACGGCACCTTGCATTCTCCTTGCAAGGTCGAAGGGAGCTGTCGCCGACAACCATGATCTCACAGGCAGGGCATGAGCGGGCGACATCGTCGCCATGCCAAGACGCGTCTGGTCCGCTTCGAACCGTCTCGGCCGACGGTCGCCGGTCAACAGTGGAAAACGATCGCAATCGGTTCACGATCGAGTGAGAGCCATGACCGTTCCTCTGCGGTGCTCAGACTGCCGCCGAGTGCCTGGCCGTTCCAGTTTCGAAATATTTGTCGAACCTGGCCGCGATGCTTCGGACGAAAGGGCGACTTTCAGCCGGCACAACGAATCTGTCGCCATCAAGTTCAAGCAATCGAACCGGATCGTGGAGGGCCATGGAACTTGACTGAAGGAGGAGCCTCTGGCCGGCCTCGCCGAAGCGTTCCACCAGATCGATGGCCGAGAAGGCGAAGTCGCACATCAAACGTTCGATGATCCAGCCGCGAACGCGGTCGTCGTTGGAAAGTGCGATACCCCGAACAGCGGCCAGCCCGCCGTCATCAACCGTGCATCGATATTCGCTGGTCGAAGGCATGTTCTGCGCATAGCCCTGCCGAAACTGGCTGATGGACGATGGGCCTAGCCCAATCAAGGTTTCGCAGCAATCGTCGGTGTAACCCTGAAAGTTCCGGTGCAGTGTTCCGGCGCGGGCGGCAAGGGCCAGGGCATCGCCGGGTTTGGCGAAATGGTCGAGGCCGATTGCTTCGTACCCCTGGTCCACGATCGCCCGCGCCGCCAGTTGCAATTGAGCAAATCTCTCCGCGGGACCGGGCAGCCATGCCTCGTCTATCATGGTCTGATGTTTCTTGAACCACGGCACATGGGCGTAGCCAAAAAGCACTATCCTGTCGGGTTCCAAGGTCAGCGCCTGCGCGACGGTGGAGGAGACGCTCTCCCTCGTCTGGTGCGGCAAGCCGTAGAGCAGGTCTAGATTGACCGATTCGACGCCGCGCGAACGAACACCGTCGACTACCGCTTTGGTCTGCAAAAAGCTCTGCTCGCGGTTGATTGCCTTCTGAACCTTCGGATCGAAGTCCTGGACGCCGAGGCTCGCACGGGTCGTGCCGATTTCGGCAAGCGCATCGAGGCGGGCATCGTCCATATCATTGGGTTCGATTTCAACGCTGATCTTGGCGCCGGGAAGAAAGGCGAAGCTGTTGCGCAGGACGCTTCCCAGCGCCACAATATCCTCAGGTTCCAGCATCGTCGGGGAACCGCCGCCGAAATGAACCGCGCGAACTCGGCCCTTGCCGGTAACAAGGCCGCCAACCGTGGCGATCTCCGCATACAGCGAGCGCAGATAAGCGGCCACCGGCTCGTAGTGGCGGGTCTGTTTGGTATGGCACGCGCAGAACCAGCAGAGCCTGTCGCAATAGGGAATATGCAGGTAAAGCGATATCTCGTCACCACCTTCGAGCGCCTCCAACCAGCCTCGGTAAACGACGGCATCGACGCCCGCATGGAAATGGGGCGCAGTCGGATAACTGGTATAGCGCGGGACGTTCTCGCCAAATCTGGCAGCTAGCTTTTGTCGCATGTCGTGGTCCACCGTGTTTGCGTCGCCCGAACTGTGGATGCTTGGATGAGCCTAAGCCCTGATTTCGATCAACCTTCAGCACGGACAAACTGCCGCAAGGATTTTTCTACCGTGGATTGCTATCCTGCCCGCACTGGACCGGTAGAGCGATCGAATGACATTACGGCAGGATATTCACAGTTCCGGCATTCCCGTTCTTTGCCTGCCTTGCGAGGCACGGCGCCGCGGTGTCTGTGGCGCGCTCGAGCCAGACGATTTGGCTCAGCTCGCCAAGACGTCGTCGCGGCACAATATCGAGCCGGGGGTCGAACTGATCGGCGACGCCGAGGCGGTGGACTGTTATTCAAACGTGCTTTCAGGCGTGGTGAAGCTCACGAAGAGCCTTTCGGACGGCCGCCAGCAGATCGTCGGTCTCCAGTTCGCGCCGGATTTTCTGGGACGGCCCTTCAAGATGAAAAGTGCGATCAATGCGGAAGCGGCAACAGCTGTCTCGCTGTGCTCGTTTCCGAGAGCGGCCATCGAACGGATGATGAAGCAGTCACCCGAATTTGTGCATTGCCTGCTCAAGCAGGCGCTGAACGAACTTGACGAGGCCCGCGAATGGATGGTGACTCTGGGGCGCAAGACCGCACCAGAGAAGGTGGCGAGCTTTCTCCTCATGATTGCCCGGAACATCGACTCCAATGTTGACCCGGCGGCTATGTCGGCATGCTTCGAGCTGCCGATGACGCGTGCCGACATATCTGATTTCCTTGGCATCACAAACGAGACCGTGAGCCGTCAGCTGACCAGCCTGAGAATGGACGGCGTGATTCGGATCGAGAACAACCGCCGCGTCACCGTGGACAGCATGAGCCGGCTGGAACGGCGCTGCGGCGGCCGAGGCGCAATAGCCGTTTGAATGACACGGAGCTGCATGGCCCACGCCACTTACTTCATTCGGGGCAGGGCATGCTCGCGTTGGGCTCAGAAGACATCGCGTAGCGACAGCCCGTTCTCCATCCGATCGTATACGCCAGTTGCGTTTCGGCTCGTCGGCGAAGCATCCACACTTGGCCGAAGTCAATATGCCTCATACGCAGGCGAAAATCGCCGTCTCCCCAAACTATAAATGTCGCGAAGGCAGCGCAACGCTGGCGCTGGCTGTTCCAAGGCATTGAAACGATCGACGTTCGGTAAGGCATCGGCCTGCTTACCAGCGTCACAGAAGGTGCGCTTCCCCACACGCCCGCGGTCGCCTCCTACCCGGGCCCCGACTGGGGACGCCGGGCCTGTCCATAAACCGTCGGCCGGTGCTGCACTTCCACATTCGACACAGTCTGATCGCACCGAACTCGATGCTGCTCGAAGCAAAATGGTGCGGCTCTGACATGGATCAGGGCGAGCAGGCGACGGCTGCGCAATAAGGCACCGCGGTTTGGCATCCGCCGGAATTGGAAATCGGGGCTTGCGATGAAATTCGGCAAAGAAATCGTGCTTCTAAGCCTGTTCGCATTCGCGGCTTTGGTGGCCGCTGGCGCTGGGGTGGATGAACCCTTTCGCCAGCATATGTGGGTCTTGTTCTTCGCCTTGGCTGGCTTCACTGCGATCCTGTTGCGCAACACTGAGTTCAAGCCTGCCGCGCCGATCGACCCGTCCGCTTACATGGACGGGCCAATCCGCTATGGCGCCATCGCCACCATGTTCTGGGGTGTCATCGGCATGCTTGTCGGCGTGGTCATCGCGCTGCAGCTTGCCTATCCCGATCTCAACATCCAGCCCTGGTTCAACTTTGGCCGTTTGCGGCCACTGCATACGTCGGGAGTCGTCTTCGCCTTCGGCGGCAACGCGCTGCTTTGCACGTCTCTCTATGTCGTGCAACGCACCTGCCGCGCCCGGCTGTTCGGCGGCGATCTCGGCTGGTTCGTGTTCTGGGGCTACCAGCTCTTCATCGTCATGGCAGCGACTGGCTACCTGCTCGGCATCACCGAGAGCCGCGAATACGCCGAGCCCGAATGGTATGTGGACATCTGGCTGACCATTGTCTGGGTCGCCTATCTCATCCTGTTCCTCGGCACGATCCTGAAGCGCAAGGAACCCCACATCTACGTCGCTAACTGGTTCTACCTGTCCTTCATCGTCACCATCGCGATGCTGCATGTGGTCAACAACCTCTCCATGCCCGCCTCCTTCCTGGGCTCGAAGAGCTATTCGGCTTTCTCCGGGGTCCAGGACGCTCTGACGCAATGGTGGTATGGCCACAACGCCGTGGGCTTCTTTCTGACCGCCGGCTTTCTCGGCATGATGTATTATTTCGTGCCCAAGCAGGCGAACCGGCCGGTCTATTCCTACCGGCTGTCGATCGTCCATTTCTGGGCAATCATCTTTCTCTACATCTGGGCTGGACCCCATCATTTGCACTACACCGCCTTGCCCGATTGGGCGCAGACGCTCGGCATGGTGTTCTCGATCATGCTGTGGATGCCGTCATGGGGCGGCATGATCAATGGCCTGATGACGCTGTCGGGCGCCTGGGACAAGCTCCGCACCGATCCGATCATCCGCATGATGGTGATGGCCATCGCCTTCTACGGCATGTCCACCTTCGAGGGCCCGATGATGTCGATCAAGACGGTCAACTCGCTGTCGCACTATACCGACTGGACCATCGGACACGTCCATTCGGGCGCACTCGGCTGGGTCGGCATGATCTCGTTCGGCGCGCTTTATTACATGGTGCCGAAGCTGTGGAACCGTGAACGGCTCTACTCGCTGCGCCTCGTTACCTGGCACTTCTGGCTGGCGACGCTTGGCATCGTTGTCTACGCGTCGGTCATGTGGGTGTCCGGCATCATGCAGGGCCTGATGTGGCGCGAATACGACGAGCAGGGCTTCCTGGTCTACTCCTTCGCCGAAACCGTGGCCGCCATGCACCCCTACTACATCATGCGCGCCATCGGCGGAGCCATGTACCTTTCCGGCGCCCTGATCATGGCGTGGAACATCGCCATGACCATCCTTGGCTACCGGCGCGAGGAGGATCCGATGCCCGGCTCCGTTCCCGCCCTCCAGCTTGCGCGATGATGAGACAGAAAATGAGGTTGATGAACAGACACGCGGTCATCGAGAAGAACGCTACACTTCTTCTCCTCGGGTCGCTGCTGGTCGTGACAATCGGCGGCATCGTCGAGATCGCGCCGCTCTTCTATCTCGACAACACGATCGAGAAGGTCGAAGGCATGCGGCCCTACTCGCCGCTCGAACTCGTCGGGCGCAACATCTATGTGCGTGAGGGATGCTATCTCTGCCATAGCCAGATGATCCGCCCGTTCCGTGACGAGGTCGAGCGCTATGGGCATTACAGCCTGGCGGCCGAGTCGATGTATGATCATCCCTTCCAGTGGGGATCGAAGCGCACCGGACCGGACCTCGCTCGGGTTGGCGATCGCTACTCAAATCTTTGGCATGTCGAGCACCTCACGGACCCTCGTTCCGTGGTGCCGGAATCCATCATGCCGAGCTATGGCTTTCTGAAGGATACGCCGATCGCGGTGAAGGATTTCTCGACGCATCTGGTTGCCAACAGGCGCGTCGGCGTTCCCTACTCCGACGACATGGTCGCTAACGCCAATGCTGATTTGATGGCGCAGGCTGATCCCAATGCCGACACGTCCGGCCTCGAGGCCCGCTACCCCAAGGCCAGGATCGGCGATTTCGACGGTGATCCGCAGCAAGTCACCGAAATGGACGCCCTGGTTTCTTATCTCCAGATGCTCGGCACGCTTGTCGATTTCAAGAACTACGATGAGACCGCCGGCTACCGCTGAGGACAATTGCGATGACGTACAATTTCATGCGGGAGTTTGCTGACAGCTGGGGCCTGCTTGCCATCGCTCTTTTCTTCATCGGATCCGTTGCCTTTGCACTTCGCCCCGGCAGCCGCAGGCAAGCCGGCGAAGCAGCTCAAATTCCTCTGAAGGAGGACTGATCATGAGCAGCGATCACATTGACGAGGTTTCCGGCATCTCGACGACCGGTCATGAGTGGGACGGCATTCGCGAGCTCAACAACCCGCTCCCGCGCTGGTGGGTCATCACCTTCTACATGACCATAGTCTGGGCGATCGGTTACACAATTGCCTACCCGGCATGGCCGCTGTTGCACTCCGCGACAAAGGGCGTACTTGGCTATTCCAGCCGCAACGAAGTCAAGAACGAGTTGTCCGCGGCCGAAGCGGCAAAGGGCAAATATGTCGCCGCAATAGAGTCGAAAAGTGTTTCGGAGATTGCTGCGGATGACACGCTGCGCGAATTCGCCGTCGCTGCCGGCGCCGCCGCGTTCAAGGTCAATTGCGTGCAGTGCCACGGTTCCGGCGCCCAGGGGTCCAAGGGCTTTCCGAACCTAAATGACGACGACTGGCTGTGGGGCGGCGAGGTGGACCAGATCCAGCAGACGATCGCTCATGGCATCCGCTTCGCCTCCGACCCGGCTACGCGCCTGTCGGAAATGCCGGCCTTTGGCGACATCATCACCGCCGATCAGATCAAACAGGTCAGCACCTACGTTGCCAGCCTGTCCGGCACTGTCGGCGATCAATCGTTGGTCGCGCCCGGCGCCAAGGTCTTCGCCGAAAATTGCGTGGCCTGTCACGGCGACAATGCAAAAGGCAACAAGGAACTCGGCGCTCCAGATCTGACCGACGCCATCTGGCTCTACGGGTCAGGCGAAGCGGCCATCGCCGCCCAGGTCACCGCGCCGAAACAGGGCGTGATGCCGGCCTGGGGCGCGCGCCTCGGCGAGACCAAGGTCAAGGAACTGGCGGTCTACATCCATTCGCTTGGCGGCGGAGAATAGGAGCAGAAGCCTATTCTCGTCCTCCCCCTCCCGCCAAGCGACGAGGCCCGGCGCAAGCCGGGCCTCGGCATCATCCAGAACCGATGAGTCGGTTTCCGGCGAAATCGTCGCTGGTGACTGGAGCTTCTCGTGCTTGATAACACGCAAATAGAAAGGATCGAACCCACGCCGGTCAACTCCGCCAAGGTGCGTCAGCCAATGTACGCTGCGCGCAAGAAGATCTTCCCGAAGCGGGCCTCGGGCAGCTTTCGCCAGTTCAAATGGCTGGTGATGGCGGTCACGCTCGGCATCTACTATCTGACGCCGTGGCTGCGCTGCGATCGGGGCTCGTTTAGCCCGGACCAGGCCGTGCTGCTCGATGTCGCCAACCGGCGTTTCTATTTCTTCTTCATCGAGATATGGCCGCAGGAATTCTACTATGTCGCCGGCCTTCTGGTCATGGCCGGCGTCGGTCTTTTCCTGATCACGTCGACTGTCGGCCGTGCCTGGTGTGGCTACACATGCCCGCAGACCGTATGGGTCGACCTGTTCCTGGTCGTCGAGCGCGCGATAGAGGGCGACCGCAACGCTCGTATCAAGCTTGATGCCGGTCTCTGGACCCCCCGCAAACTCGTGCTGCGGGTATCGAAACACGCCATCTGGCTGATCATAGGCGCGCTGACGGGCGGCGCCTGGATCTTTTATTTCGCCGACGCGCCAGCGCTGCTCGGCGAACTCTTCACCGGCACCGCAGCCCCCGTCGCCTACATCACCGTCGCCGTGCTAACGGCGACGACCTACACGTTCGGCGGGCTGATGCGCGAGCAGGTCTGCACCTATATGTGCCCATGGCCGCGCATCCAGGCAGCCATGCTCGATGAAAGTTCGCTCACCGTCACCTACAATGACTGGCGGGGCGAACCGCGCACACGCCATGCCAAGAAGGTCCAGGCCGCAGGGCAGCCGGTCGGCGATTGCGTTGACTGCAATGCCTGCGTCGCTGTCTGTCCGATGGGGATCGACATTCGCGATGGCCAGCAGCTCGAATGCCTTACCTGCGCGCTCTGCATCGACGCCTGTGACGGCGTCATGGACAAGCTCGGCAAGGAGCGTGGGCTGATCGCCTATGCGACGCTCTCCGACTACAACGCCAACATGATGCTGGCGACTGCAGGCGGGTCCAGCTCAGTCAATCCGGCGCTGGTCAGGACGGATGACGGCCTGTTTTCGGACAGAGTGGCGCATTTCCACATCCGCAAGATCTTTCGGCCACGCACCTATGTCTACATGGCTATGTGGTCGCTGATCGGCCTGGGCCTCCTCTACTCGCTGCTGACGCGCGACCGGCTCGAAATCAATGTCCTGCACGACCGCAATCCACAATTCGTGACGCTCTCCGACGGCTCGATCCGCAACGGCTACACCGTCAAGCTGCTCAACATGATCCCCGAGCCGAGGACGATCGTCGTAACCATGCAGGGCCTTGAAGGCGCTGACATGGTCGTCGTCGGCGACGACATCCCGGCAGGCCGCTCCTTCGCCATCCCGGTCGAACCCGATCGCCTGAAAATGCTGAGGGTCTTCGTTCGCCAGCCGGCGGACCAGATCCGCGCTCCGGCACAGACCTTCAAGTTCCGCGTCGAGGACAGAGCCAGCTTCGAGTCGAACGAGTACACCGCCACCTTCAACGCGCCGGAGACTGCCAGATGAGCGCCAGAACACAAAAAACCCGCGAATTCACCGGCAGGCACATGTTGGCCATCATCCTGGCCTTTTTCGGTGTGGTCATCGCGGTCAATCTGACCATGGCGACGCTTGCCAACACGAGCTGGACCGGCCTGGTCGTCGAAAACACCTATGTGGCGAGCCAGCAGTTCAACAGGAAGGCCGAGGAAGGGCGGGCGCAGGCAGCCCTCGGCTGGACCGGCAAGCTGACCATCGCATCGGGTGAAGTCCGCTACGGCCTCATCGACGCCGCCGGCAAACCGGTTCCCTTGCATGGCGTGAAGGCGCTGTTTCGCCATCCCGCTTACGAAAAAGAGGATGAATCCATCAAGCTCGTCCTCGCCTCGGGTCAGGAATTCGCCGCCCAGCATATGCCGAAGGACGGTGTCTGGATCGTCGAAATCGACGCCGATGCCGGTCTGGCAAGACCATATCGCGACGTGCGCAGGATCATGATTTCCCATGGAGCGCTGAAGTGAGCTGCTGCGCGCCGGGCGCCGAAATGGCGCTGGATTTGGTCAGCGCCACCTCGGTCCTGCCATCCAGCCAGGAAATCAGGCTGGCGAGCCGATCGCTTGGCGATGATCTTCGTCAGACCGACCTTTCGATACCGGCCGTTCGCTGCGGTGCCTGCATCCAGGCGATCGAGACGGCGTTGGGAAAACTCGATCACGTCGAGGCCGTTCGCGTCAACCTGTCAACGAAGCGGGTATCGGTCCGCTGGCGAGGCGACGACGTTCCACCATTCGTCGCCGCGTTAGGGCAGCTGGGCTACCAGGCGCATCTGTTCGACCCGGAGATCGACGACAAGGACAAGACGCTTTCGGAGTTGATCCGTGCCGTCGCGGTTGCGGGTTTTGCGGCGGGCAACATCATGCTGCTTTCGGTCTCGGTCTGGTCCGGTGCCGAAGGCGCGACACGCGACCTGTTCCACTGGGTCTCGGCACTGATCGCCATCCCCGCGCTCGCCTTCGCCGGCGGCATCTTCTTCCGCTCGGCCTGGAATGCCTTGCGTCACGGTCGCATGAACATGGACGTGCCGATCGCGGTCGGCGTGTCGCTTGCCTACGCCATGAGCCTTTACGAGACGATCACCCATGGCGACCACGCCTATTTCGACGCGTCGGTGTCGCTGCTGTTCTTCCTGTTGATCGGCCGCACGCTGGATCACGTCATGCGGGAGCGCGCCCGGACCGCCGTGAAAGGCCTGTCGCAGCTGGCCGCGCGTGGCGCCATGGTGCTGCGCGCCGACGGTGCGCGCGACTACCTGCCGGTTAGCGAGATCGAACCAGGAATGCAGTTGCTGATCGCAGCCGGCGAGAGAATCCCCGTCGACGGCAAGATCATTCAAGGGGCCTCGGATCTGGACTGCTCGTTGGTTTCCGGCGAGAGCACGCCTCGAAGCGTTGCAGCAGGCGAAGCCGTTCAGGCCGGTATCCTCAACCTAACCGGCCCGCTGACGATCGAGGCGACAGCCGCCGCGAAAGATTCGTTTCTGGCGGAAATGGTTCGGCTCATGGAAGCCGCAGAGGGCGGCCGCGCGCATTATCGCCGGATCGCCGATCGTGTTTCAGCGCTCTATGCCCCGGTGGTTCATCTCACAGCCTTCGCGACGTTCCTTGGCTGGATGGCGGCGACCGGTGACTGGCACCGGGCGATAACCATCGCCATTGCCGTTCTCATCATCACATGCCCGTGCGCGCTCGGCCTCGCCGTACCGATCGTCCAGGTGGTCGCGGCGCGGCGCCTGTTCGAGAACGGCATCATGGTCAAGGACGGTTCGGCCATGGAGCGCCTGGCGACGATTGATAGAGCGGTGTTCGACAAGACCGGAACGCTCACCCTCGGCCAGCCCCGGCTGGTCAATGCGGACTCGATTGATCCGGCCATGCTGGCAATCGCGGGAGACATGGCTGCGCACTCGCGTCACCCGTTTTCAAAGGCCATAGCCGGTTTTGCCCGCCTTGGCGGGCAGCACAAATTCGATGCCGTCACCGAGCACCCGGGTTTCGGGATCGAAGCCACAGCGACCGGTAGCACCTGGCGGCTGGGTCGACGCGGAGGATGGAAAGCCCGCACCGGCCGCGAAGGCAGACATGGCTATGGCGGGACGGTTCTGACCAAAGACGGGATCATTGTCGCGACCTTCGATTTCGAGGATGCGCTGCGCGTCGACGCCAGGGCAGCCATCGATCAACTGCACAACGCTGGTATGTGCGTGGAGATGCTGTCGGGCGACACCGCGAAAGCCTGCGCCGAGGTTGCGGACGGGCTTGGTGTCGATGATTTCGTTCCCTGCCTGCTGCCGTCCGGCAAGGTTGAACGCATCGAGACGCTGGCGAGGGACGGGCACAAGGTTCTGATGGTTGGCGAGGGGCTCAACGATACGCCGGCGCTGAGCGCTGCGCATGTCTCGATCGCACCCGCCACCGCCGCCGACATTGGCCGCAATGCAGCCGACTTCGTTTTCCTGCGCGAAAGCCTCTTGGCGGTCCCGCTGGCTGTTGACGTATCGCGCGAGGCGGGAAGCCTGATCCGACAGAACATAACAATTGCGATCGTTTATAATGCTGTTGCCGTTCCGATCGCCATTCTGGGCGATGTTACGCCTCTTATCGCCGCGGTCGCGATGTCAGCCTCGTCATTGCTCGTGGTTGGAAATGCCATGCGTCTGCAAGGCTTCGCAACGGGTGCGTCGTCCGTATTTGCGCGGCAAGACAGGCCCGCGCGGGCCGGCGCCTTGGCTCAATCGTCATGACGACGCTCGTCTACCTCATCCCCGTAGCGCTATTCCTTGGCGCACTCGGCCTGTCCGGCTTCCTTTGGGCGTTGAGAAGCGGCCAGTACGAGGATCTCGATGGCGCGGCGGAGCGCATTCTCATCGACAGCGACGACGGCGCGGAGAATGCCACTCGTTCCAAGTGACTCAGATCAACGCGCCGCGGGTCGGGATGTCCTATCGTCGTCCGACGAAAGATCAGGAGGGTGAGGATGCAAGCCGAATCCTTAATGACAAAGCCAGTCATCACGACGCATGCGAACGCGACGATCGCCGAAGCGGTCATGCTTTCAAGCAAAGTCAGCTGCCTGCCGGTAACGACCAGCGACGGCACCTTGGTTGGCATTGTAAGCAAAAGCGACTTCTTGCGCCGAGAGGAACTCGGAACCCAGCGTGTGCGTCCGCGCTGGCTGGAGCTTGATCTTGGCCCGGGCACAACCGCCAATGACTATGTGTGCGCTCGAATGGACGGATCATCCATCAGGTGATGACCACACACCTCATCTGGGCGCCTCCTGTCGACCTCATGATGCAACACCGCATCAACAATGTCCCGATTGTCGATCGGGAAAGGGTCGTCGGCATCATCACGCGAACTGATTTGCTGCTTGTCCTGATCCGCCATGCCGAAACAGGGAACCACGCCACCCGATGACGAACTGATCCGCAAGGCTATCCTTGCCGAACTGCAGCCACAAACCTGGAGCGGTGGTGACTTGATCGATGTGAGGGTCAGCGACGGCCTTGTCGAACTGAAGGGGGCGATTGTCGACGAGCGTCAGCGGAAGGCAGCGATCGTTGCGGCTGAGAAGGTTGCCGCGTCGGGCAAGTCAAGGACCGCCTCCTCCTCAGTACGGATCCGTTCTCAGTGATGGTTTCATAGCTGCGAAAAAAGCGGGGACGCCAAGCAGAGTCCCTTTGGTTCTGCTCCCTTCCCACATCACTTGGACATGAGGCCGTCGGCGAGTTCCTTCGGCGTCTAGCGCGTTATGGTCGGAGAGCACGCTGTCGGCAGCAAGACGCCCGTCCTGACGGAAATGCGGTGGCCGCTGCCTGTTTTGGTGGGGCTTGGACCGGGGCTTCCTGTGGATCTTGAAGAGCGGCCAATACGAAGATCTCTCCGGCTCCGCCGAGCGGGTCCTTATCGATCGGGAAGAGCCGCGAGGCTGAACCGGTTGGCGGCGCCAACGACTGTGCGGATGCTGGTCGTCAGTCGACCGAATCTTTGCTGGCGATTGCCCGCGTCATGACGATATCGGCGCGCGTGCGAAGAACGGATCAGCCACAATGCGTTGCCGAGCCTTTGGCCAGGAGGGGCACGCGATTGGGAAGCCGACCATTCAGAATGCCCAGACATGCAGACGTTTTCACGGCAATCGACCACTCGACCGTGAACCCGCCGCTGCCGGGTTTGTCGAGCCTGGTTGATCCAGATCAGCGTTATCTCTTCATCGGCATGGTTTCATTGACCAGGCTTCCAACGGAGAACGCATGTCTATCGAGTTGGGGAGATGAGCGACAAACCGTGGGTGATTGCGATGCTTCAAGAGCGCTTCGTATCGAAGATAGCCGCTATGGCGGCACGCTGATGGCCGGCTATGTCGACACATTCGACATCATTGTCGTCGGAGCTGGGCCGGTCGGACTTGCCTTCGCAGCATCGCTCGCCTGGAGCCGACTCAAGGTGGCAGTGGTTGAACGGCAGTCGCTCGACAGCCTGGCGAATCCGGCTTTCGACGGTCGCGAGATCGCGCTGACCCACGCATCAGTGAGAATCCTTCGCGAGCTCGGCGCCTGGGATGCCATCCCCGCATCGGACAAATCACCGCTTCATGGCGCGCGCGTGCTCAACGGATCCAGCCCTTTCGCCCTGAGCTTCGATGCTCCCAGCGGATCTGGGGAACCACTCGGATTTCTGGTCCCAAATTGTCGGATCCGCGATGCCCTGTTCAAAATTGTCCACTTCCAGGATCATGCCCGGCTGCTGTGCGGCAACTCGGTCGTCAATGGAACAAATAGCGAAGACGAGGCGGTCATAACGCTTTCTGATGGCAGGCAATTGGCCGCTCGGCTGCTCGTAGCAGCGGATTCGCGTTTGTCCGCGATGCGCGACCTGCTCGGCATTGGCGCCAACATCCATCCGCTTGGCCACTCCATGCTGATTTGCCGAGTGAGGCACGAGCGCGTCCATCACCAGATCGCGGTCGAATGGTTCGACCACCATCAGACCATAGCGATGTTGCCGCTCATGGAAGGCCTGTCGTCGCTGCTTCTGACTTTGCGCTCAAGCGAGGCCGACAGACTGTCTGCTCTCGATGACGAATTGTTCCTCATGGAATTGATGAACCGGTGTCGAGGACGCCTCGGGCAGATGACCCTGGCAAGCACCCGCCATGCCTATCCGCTGGTCACGACCTGGGCGCACAAGTTCTCGGCTCCGAGTGCGGCACTGATCGGAGACGCTGCCATTGGCATGCACCCGGTGACCGCGCATGGCTTCAACATCGGCCTCGGCGGCCAGAAGCAACTCGCTCATAAAATACTGACAGCATGTCGCGCCCGCCGCGACATTGCCGATCCCGACATGCTCGGCAGATACGAAAGCCGGCTGCGGCTGTCGGCGGGGCCGCTCTATCATGCCACCAACATGCTTGTCGGTCTCTACTCAAGCGAGCACTCGGCGGCACGGCTTGCAAGACATGCTGGGCTCCGCTTTGCCCAACATCTTCCCTTTGTCCGCCATGGCATTTCGGCCATGCTCAGGCGGTGAATCGCACAGAGCGCTGCCGCTCTGGAACGCTGTCTCGGCGAGGCTTCCTTGTCTTGCTGGCGCGCGTCGTCGCGGGGCAAGGCTGTCTCCTGGTGACGTTGCCGATCATGGCATGATTCGGATCAAGGCACGCGCGCGGGCGAAGCCTTGATGATTCGGCAATGCTAAGCCAAAGGTGTGACCCGAAGCATGGTGAGCGCACTGGTTACCCTCGCTGGGTAGTTAACCCGTCCTTCAGTGGGCTTGCATAGGTTTGGTCCTCGCGAACAACGACGCAAGCAAGCTGGTCCATTCATGGCACCCCAAAAGGAAGAAGAATCGCTGGAGGCCAAAATCCGTCAGGATCAGCTTGCTGACCTGAGGGCCGGGCTCTTCGTGTCGATGCCGATAAGCGCGATCCTGTCAGGCCTGATTTGCGCGGTGCAGGCCCTTTCTGGCGGCGGGTTTGCCGCTGCAAGCTGGTTCCTGGTCGTCAATGCGCTAAATGCCGCCCGGCTTGCACTCGCCCGTTTTCAGCTAAAGGAAACGGGGCGCCATCAGGATTTGCTTGGCGTTTTGCCGCGCCTTCGCATGTTTGGCGTCCTTGCCCTTCTGGCAGGGTTTGCCTGGTCCTTCCCGGCCGTGCTGACTGTTGGATACACAACACCACAAGCACCGATGCATCTGGTCATACTGGCGGGCATTTCAGCTGGTGCGGTTACATATGGCAGTTCGTATGCCGCGGCGGCGACCAGCTTCATCACACCTCCACTCCTCATCACGGTGGCGTGCCTTTTGGCGAAAGGCAATTTTGAACGCTACATTCTGGCTTTCACCGTTCTGCTCTTCATGGGCGGCTTGGTCCGAGCTTCGTTTGTTGGGCAGGCGCGCTTCCGCGAAGCAAGCCGCCTGAGACATGAGGCAGAGCGATTTGCGTCGGAAATGGAGCGCAACTCCAGGGAGGACCATCTGACCGCCCTTCTCAACAGGCGGGGCCTTGAACACGCCATCGGTCGGTTCAAGACCGCGGATGGCCCCTTCGTGGCAATGCTGATTGATCTGGACGGCTTCAAATCTGTCAACGACACCTACGGTCACAGGACCGGTGATGAACTGCTTGTCATGATCGCCCGCCGCATAGAGCAGGAAGCACCCGAAGGCTCAACGCTCGCTCGTATCGGCGGCGATGAATTCGTGCTGGTTTTTCCCTCAACGAGAGCTTCGCTTTCTGCCAGTGATCTCGCCTCCAATATCATAGCCAGAATTGCTCGCCCCTATATCGAAGTCGCGTCCGTTCGGGTCGGGGCATCGATAGGGATATACTTGGCGCAGACGCCGAGCCTGACTGAAATGTTGTTGCGGGCGGATATCGCCCTGTATACGGCCAAGCGCCATGGCAGGAACGAATTTTGCCTGTTCGATGCCGAACTCGACAGGGAACTGCAACGTCGCCAGTCGATCGAACGGGATCTTCATTCGGCGATAAAGACGGGAAGATTGCAACCTTGGTTCCAGCCGATCGTGAAACTCGAAACCGAGACCGTGGTCGGTTTTGAAGCCTTGCTGAGATGGTCCCATCCGACGCATGGTGCCATCTCTCCACCCGAAATCATCACGGCCGCACGCGAAACCGGAATGCTTCAGCTGCTGACGCAAACCGTATTCGCCGACTGTTGTGCTTTTATCGACGGCTTGGTGAAAGCTGACTGTCGTGACATTCGTGTGGCGATGAATGTTTCCCCTCGCGAACTGGAAGCCGGCGATATCGACGACATGGTTCTGGAGGGTCTGGCGGCAAGAGGCCTGCCTGCGACGATGTTCGAAATCGAGATTACCGAAGAATCGCCGGTGGACCCGGACAGAGTGGATGAAAAGCTCGGACGGCTTTCACATGCCGGTGTTTCCATCGCGCTCGATGACTTCGGCACCGGCTTTTCTACCTTGGCATCTCTCAAGGACCGTCGGATACGCAAGGTGAAAATAGACCAGGGCTTCATTCGCGGCTTGGCCAAGTCCCGAGAGGACCGACTGCTTGTCAAATCGGTCATCGAACTCGGTGACATGCTCGGGATCGAGGTCATGGCCGAGGGCGTCGAAACAGAGGCGGATCGGCAAACCCTGCACAAGCTTGGCTGCCGAACCGCTCAGGGCTTCCTCTTCTCCAAGGCTGTGCCTTTGATGCAAGCACTGGAAATGGCAGTCAAACAGCACGCGAACCAGTTGTGACCGCTCCCGCCGCGCCGGCTGTCGCGGCCGTGCGCTGCCGAATTTGGCTACAGAGACTTGCCTGCTCGAAACACGTGGCAGTGGGCGCTGTGCATCAGCCGGCGAACAGTTCCTTGTAGCCGGTCGTCACAATCCAGTTCGCACGGTCGATATGGCTGCGAAGAGCTTTGCGGGCGCGGACCGGGTCAATGGACGGGTCGATGCCGAGAATGCGCTCGGCCATCTCCTTTTCGCTGGCATTGTCGGCGCAGGCATCCAGGATCCGCAGGTAGATTGTGAAATGCTCCCTGTCGTAGCTCGTGAGGTTCTCCGACCAGGGGACTTCATCGCTCAAAGTTGAGCTTCGAGTCTCATCTGTTCCCATTGGTCCATTCATGCCTGCGAACCTCGCCTGTGAGCGCACGCAGTATATCCCAAAATGGGATAATCCGAAACCGGGATTAGTCGCTGATCCGGTCTTTACCCGACCGGTTCGCCTCCATGCCCAAATCCCTTCGATCGCCCCGCCACCAGCGGTTTCTGGCCCAGCTGGTTTCGCTGCGCAAGGCCAAAGGCCTGACCCAGGAGCAGCTGGCTGACAAGCTTGGTCGTCCCCAATCCTTCGTGGCCAAGTACGAGGGCGCAGAGCGGCGTCTCGACGTCATCGAGTTTCTCGACATAACTGCGGCCATTGACGCTGATCCGTGCGAGATTCTGTCCAGCCTCCGGTCCTAGCGGGCGCGCCGCATCTATCATGATCCGGACAGGAATATTGTCTAGGACAATGCCTCAATTTGTTGAAAGGCGAGCGCTGGTTTTCGGAGGAAGCCGCGCGCACGGCGGCGGTGCCTTTGGGTTCTCGACGTAACTGCGCCGCCTGACCATGTGCGAAAAAACTTGGCGCGCGCCCGCGCGCCTGACGACGCGCACCAGGTGCTCGTGAACCGAGCCCGCTTTTCTTCGGCAAGCTCAGGCGGTCTCGGCCATTCGGCTTCGCCCCTTGGCGTGGGCAGCCCTTCGGGCTGTGACGGCCCCCGCCCTTGCGGGCGGCGCGGGCTGTCTGTTGGCCTTTCCCGGTGGCGCGGGGCGGGCGG
>NZ_JAMYTM010000037.1:0-58709 GCF_040322475.1 Mesorhizobium sp. M0140
AGAAGCGCGACCAGCAGCAGCAGACCGAGCAGGCGCCGGCCGAACAGGCCGCTCCAGCCGAGGAACAGCAGCCGCGCAGGAAGAAACGCGACCAGCAGCAAACCGAGCAGGCGCCGGCCGGCCAGGCGGAACCGGCCAACGACAATCAGCCCGGCGAGCAGGCCAAGCCGCGCAAGAAGAACAGGCAGGACCAGCAGGCCCAACCTGAAGTCGCCCCGGCACCGAAGGAGGCTCCCGCTGGAGAGGCGACGGCCCCTGCCGGCGAACAGCCCGCGGCCCAGGGCGAGCAGCCCCAGGACACGACGAAGAAGCGTGTCAGGAAACCTGTTGGCGAGCAGCCGGCCACAGCCGAGCAGCCAGCCACCGGCGAACAACCGGCCAATGGTCAGACGGCAGCACCGGTACAGGGCGAAAGCCCGGTGCAAGGCGAAGCACCGGCCGATCCAAACGCCGCTCCCATCCTGGACAGCCAGAAGGACGCCGAGCGCAGAGGCGGCCGCAAGCAGGGCGACAAGATCGTCCCCCAGGATGGCGAGCAGCAGAATGGCGGGCAAAATGCCCAGCAAGGTGGCGATCAGGGCCGCAAGCCGGTGGCTGCTCCCATCGACCAAGGCCCGCCCCCCACCGACGACAGGGCCGCACAGCAGGAGATCAAGCCCGAGAAGATCGCGCCGGTGACCGAGGAAAAGGGCACACGCGTAGAGCGTGCACCCGATGAGAACGTCCGCGACCGCCGGCGTCCGAAAGGCGTCGACGTCGTCAGGGAACTCGGCGACCGCGTCATCCTGCAGTTCAACAACCAGACGTTCGTCGAGAGCAATGACGCCCCGCGCATGACCCGCGGCGCCAGGAACGTCTATTATGAGGATCTCTCGGGCAATCGCACCCGGGAAATCGTCGAGCGTGACAACGGTGTCCAGATCGTCACCATCCGCAACCGCTATGGCGACGTCATCCAGCGTTCGCGCATTGCGCCGGATGGACGCGAATATGTGCTGAGCTATGTCGATGAGCGGCACTATGAGGACGACAGCGACTGGCGCGATCCCGGCGATGATCTGCCGCCGATGCGGCTGACAATCCCGCGCGAGGAGTACATTCTGGACTCCGAGGATGTCCAGGATCCGGACGACTACTACACCTTCCTCGAACAGCCACCGGTGGAGAAGGTCCAGCGCCTATACTCGATCGACGAGGTCAAACGTTCGGCACGCGTGCGCGACATCGCACGGCGCGTCGATCTCGACACGCTCAACTTCGAATTCGGCTCGGCCTCGATCTCCGACACCGAGGTGCAGAAGCTCGAGGGCGTCGCCACCGCAATGGAGAAGTTGTTGAAGAAGAACCCGGCCGAGACCTTCCTGATCGAAGGTCACACCGACGCCGTCGGCACACCGGAGGCTAACCTGGCCCTTTCCGATCGCCGCGCGGAATCAGTGGCGGAAGCGCTCACCAACGCCTTCGGCATCCCGCCGGAGAACCTGACGACACAGGGTTATGGCGAGGAGTATCTGAAGGTCAATACGTCGGCGCCGAACCGCGAGAACCGGCGCGTTGGCATTCGCCGCATCACGTCGCTGGTGGCACCGGTCGCCAGCAACAATTAGGTCATGATTTCAAAACCATGACCTGGTTTGCGGAATCGGCACGAGAAGCATCCATCCCCGGCACTGCCGGGGGTGGATGGATGTGCCGGGTTCAACAAGAATTGTACAGCCATTAGACACGACTCATTGAATCGCGAGCGCACCTACCCCAGATTCAAGCCTGGGCGTTCCCTGCCCCGTCCCGACTCCAGCGGGACGCATTGAGCCCCGCGGACATTGTTCGGCGGGGCTTTTTGTCTTGCAAACGGTGGCGACCTGGCGGAATACGGCCATTGTCCGAGAGATAACCAGCCGGAATCATCCTATGAAGCGTCTCGAACTCGCCATCGAATCGATCATCCTCGCGTCGCGCTGGCTGCTCGTCGTTTTCTATATAGGCCTGGCCCTTGCATTGGCCGTCTATGCGCTGTCATTCGGCAAGAAGCTTTATGAGTTCATTACCCTGGCCTTCACGCTCGATGACACCGACACCATCCTGAAGATGCTCGGCCTCATCGATGCCGCGCTGGTCGCTTCGCTGGTGGTGATGGTCATCATCTCGGGCTACGAGAATTTCGTCAGCCGCTTCGATGACCAGGACGGCGGCGACGACGGCGTGCATTGGCTGGGCACGATCGATGTCGGTTCGCTGAAGGTCAAGGTCGCCTCGACCATCGTCGCCATCTCGTCCATCCACCTTTTGCAGGTGTTTTTGAACTCGTCGTCCTACACCACCGACCAGTTGATGTGGCTGACCATCATCCACCTCGCCTTCGTCGTCTCGGCCTTCATGCTCGCCTATATCGACCGGCTGATGGGCCTGAGCAAAGGCAAGAAGGACGAGGCGTGACCTGCGCCGGCCGGAAGTTGAATCAGTCCGGCAGGAACGATGCCCTACCGCCTTGTTCGAGCAAGGCTTTGCCATGACTCTGCGGGTGGCGAAGGGCTTGGCTCAACGCCCGCGTCGCGTCAAAACAAAGAGTTCTAGTAAATATTCCTGATCTTGCTGTCCGTGCGGGCGAACACCTCGTCGGGGACAAAAAAGTCGCCGGCCAGCGGCCCGGTCGCATCAGGCGCATACACCGAAAAATCGCTGATGCCTTCGGCGCGCAGCACCTCCTCGTCGATGTAGAAATTGCCTGTTGTCTCGCGCGCTGGCCGCATGAAGATGGCATGCGCCGCATCGGCCATGATGTCCGGCGAACGGCTCATCGCCGCAACCGTCGCGCCGCCCAGCAGATTGCGCACCGCCGCCGTGTCTATGGTCGAGATCGGCCACAGCGAATTGACCGAGATACCGTCCTTGGCGAACTCGGCGCTCATGCCCAGCGTGCACATCGACATGCCGAACTTGGCCATCGTGTAGGCGACGTGGTTCCTGAACCACTTGGCCTTCATGTCGAGCGGCGGCGCCAGATTCAGGATGTGAGCATTTTGCGCCAACTTCAGGTGAGGAATGCACATTTTCGAGACCAGGAAGGTACCGCGCGTGTTGATCTGATGCATCAGATCATAGCGCTTCATGTCGGTCTCGAGCGTGCCGGTGAGTTGGATGGCGCTGGCATTGTTGACGCAGATGTCGATACCGCCGAATTTCTCCACGGTCCTGGCGACCGCCTCGGCCACCTGTGCCTCCTCACGGATGTCGCACAGCACAGGCAGCGCATTGCCGCCGGCCTGTTCGATCTCTTCAGCCGCCGTATAGATCGTGCCCGGCAGCTTCGGATGCGGTTCGGCGGTCTTGGCCGCGATCGTCACATTGGCGCCGTCACGCGCGGCGCGCAGCGCGATCGCCAGCCCGATGCCGCGCGACCCGCCGGAGATGAACAGCGTCTTTCCCTTGAGCGACATTTTCCCTCCGCCTGCATTGTCTCGCTGCGCGATCCTTGCCTGTGACGGCCTCGGACATCAAGAGCTTGCTGCGGGAGGCCACGGTGACGTTGCGGAGGCTGTCGTTGGCCAGCACTACAAACCTACTGGATTTATCGACCGCCTAGGTATATATTCTATATGGATAGGTATGATATAGAATGGCGCTATCGATCAAGAATCTGGAAGTCGAGCAACTGGCGCGCGAACTTGCCCGCCGCCGGCGCGTCTCGGTGACGGAGGCCATCCGCCAAAGTCTCGAGCGCGAGGTTGCACGCGAGCGGCTGGTGCCGCGCGACGAAGCCAGCGACCTGTTTCAGCGGTTGATGGCGATCTCCGACAGCGCCGGAAAAATCCCCAAACGCGAAAATGCGATGACCGACGACGAAATCCTTGGATACGACGAGTTCGGAATCCCGACGAAATGATCATCGATTCCTCGGCCCTGGTCGCCATTCTGCGCGCCGAGCCAGGTCACGAACGTTTCGTGCTGGCGATCACGCAGGCCAAGAGACGCCTGCTGGCCGCGCCAACTTTTCTTGAAACGACGATGGTTCTTGCCGGCGGCAAGCAAGATGAAATCCTGGATCGCCTCGACAGCTTCCTACACACCGCCTCGATCGAGACCGTCGCCTTCACCGCCGATCATGCAGCTGTCGCCCGCCAAGCCTTCCTGCGCTACGGCAAGGGTCGGCACCCGGCGGCGCTGAACTTCGGTGACTGCATCGCCTACGCCACGGCGCGGCTAGAGGCCATGCCGCTCCTGTTCAAGGGTGATGATTTCCACCTCACCGATATCGAGGCGGCGGTGTGATCGGGATCAGACCAGCACCAGCCCTTGGCGCATCGCAATGGCAATCGCATCGGTGCGGTTGGCGGCACCGAGCTTGATCAGGATTGCGGCGACATGAAACTTCGCGGTGTGCACCGAAATGTTGAGCCGCCGCGCGATCACCTTGTTTGGAGCGCCCTCGGCCAGCAGCGCCAACACTTCCGCCTCACGCGGCGACAGCGAAGGCCGGGCGGCATGCTCGTCGGAGGCTTCCTCCTCGAACGGCTCGCCATCGCCGGCACGGAAATCCTCATGGCGTCCGCTTCCGCGCTCGCCCGAGACGCGATAGCCGGCCGCGGCCAGCCGCGCCGCCGCGGCGATCAACAAATCGTCCGCGCCAGCGGACATCACGGCCAGCACCTCACCGGCGGGCCACTCGCCGCCAGCGCGTCCGGTCAGCAGCACCCGTGGAATGAGGGCCGGCACGCCATCACCAATGCTGTCGTCAACGATGGCGACGTCGGCTCTTCCACCGCCAGCCACGACCGGCAGCAGGTCATCGCTCGCGGCCAGCGAGGCCGCCAGGCGCTCGGCGCGTGACGCATCGCCAAGCGCAATCAGCACCACCAGCCGCCGCGAGACGGCACCGTCATGCATGATCCGGTCGCTGGTGAGCGTGTCCATGGATCCTCTCAGCTCAGCGGCTTTTCGCCGATTGTCAGCGCGACATCGCGCTGTTCGCCGCCGCGCACGACACCGAGCGTCACCGAAGCGCCGGCACTGTCGGGTCCGAGCCTGCGGATCAGGTCGCGCGGGCCGTGCACCGCCTCACCGTTCCACGCCACGATGATATCGCCAAGAGAGAGACCGGCGGCCTTCGCGGGACCATCGTCATCGAGACTCATCACCATCGCGCCATGCGCGTCGCGGTCGCGTACCGGATGCAGGCCGGCGCCGAGATAGCCGCGCGCGACATGGCCCTTTTCGCGCAAGGTCGCGACCGCCCGCTCGATCGTCTCGTAAGGCATGACCAGCGCCCGGTGGCGCGGTCCGAACAACAGCATGCCGATCAGCGCACCCTTGGCGTCGAGAACCGGGCCGCCCTCGAAACGGCCGCCGGCGCCGACGGCAAGATTGATGCGCCGGTCGATGGTGCCGCCGCGCATCGAGCGCCAGGCCGGGCCGACTTCGCCCACCGAGCCTGAAACAGCCAAAGCGGAACCGTCACTGCTGCCGATGGCAATGGCGATGTTGCCCGGCCGCACCGCATCGGCCTTGGCCAACGGCGCGGCGCTGACGGCCTCCGCCGGCTTCAGCAGGGCAACACCGGTAGAAGGGTCGCGGCCAACCAGCTCGGCCTTCACCGTTTCCCCCGAAGCCAACACCAGTTCGATCTCCTCGCCGGCCTCGACAGCCTCTTCAGCGGTGACGAAATAGCCGTCACACCAGTGGAAGGCGCTTGCCGTGCGGTGATGATGCGTGGCGAAGCCAGCCGTTGCCGGCGCGGCCTTGGCGGCGAGATCGGCGACGGCTTGCGAAAACGCGCTCAGATTGAAATCGCTCATAATGGTCTCCTGGGTTCATCCATGCCCCAGATATCGCTCGACAGCGCGTCCGCGGGTACTCGCCTGACGGCTAGTTGCCGGTTTGACTGGCCATCTGGTCAGGTCGCTGCGGTTCCAGCCGCTCCGCACATATAGTCACGATCAAGCCTGAACACACGGAGCCCTCCCATGGCCCTCGCCGTCGCCAAATTCCAAACCGATGATACGCTGCTCGACGCCTATTCGACGACGGTTGCCGACGCCGTCGACCGCATCGGTCCGGCCGTCTGCCGCATTGAGCGCGTTGGCGGTCAGGGCGGCCATGGCTCCGGCTTCGTCATTGCACCGGACGGGCTGGTCGTTACCAATTTCCACGTCGTCGGCGACGCCAGGACGGTGCGCGTGTCGATGCCGGACGGTGCCTCCCGCGAAGGCCGCGTGCTTGGCCGCGATCCCGACACCGACATCGCGCTGGTGCGCGCCGACGGCAGCTTTGCCGATATCGCACCGTTGGGCGATTCCAAGCGGCTGCGGCGCGGCCAGATCGCCATTGCAATCGGCAATCCTCTGGGCTTCGAATGGACCGTCACCTCGGGCGTCGTCTCTGCGCTCGGCCGCTCGATGCGCGCCTCCACCGGCCGACTGATAGACGACGTTATCCAGACCGACGCAGCGCTCAATCCCGGCAATTCCGGCGGACCGCTGGTGTCGTCGGCCGGCGAGGTCATCGGCGTCAACACCGCCATGATCCATGGCGCGCAAGGCATCGCCTTCGCGGTTGCCTCCAACACCGCCAATTTCGTCATTTCGGAGATCATCCGCTTCGGCCGCGTGCGCCGCGCCTTCATCGGCGTCTCGGCCGACACCGTCAATCTGCCGCGACGCGCTGCCCTGTTATCGCAAGTCTCGACCAGCACGGCGGTTCGCCTGCGCAGCGTCGAGAAGGACGGCCCGGCGGCCAAGGCCGGCTTGAAGGAGGGCGACATCATCGCCGCAATAGACGGCCGCCCGGTCACCGGCGTCGACGACCTGGTGCGCGTGCTCGACGCCGAGCGCATCGGCCGCGAGACACAATGCACCGTGGTGCGCCGCACCGGCGTCAGCCAGGTGACGGTGACGCCGGTGGCAAGGGCGGGCTGAGGACGGTCACCGTTCCGCAGCCCCCTCCGCGTACTGCGCCAGAAACGCCTCGCTCGGCGGAATCGGCTTGATGACGTCGATCAGCACGCCATTGGGGTCTTTGGTGATGAAATGGCGCTGGCCGAAGGGCTCGTCGCGCAAGGATCGGAGGATCGGCAGGCCGGCGGCAACGACCCGCTCATAGACCGCGTCCGGGTCGCGAACCTCGAAATTGATCAGCAGGCCCGAGGTGCGACCCCGCCCCTCTTCCGGGATGGTCTCGTGGTCGCCCTGGACGATGCCGAGATTGACGCGTTTGTTGTCCACCGATTGCAGATGCACATACCAGTCGCTTTCAAACAGCGGCTGGAAGCCGAAATGCTCGACATAGAACGCCGTCGTGCCGGCGACGTCGCCGGTCATCAGCACCGGGTAATAGCTCGTCGTCTTCATCTTTCCTTCTCCCGTCAATTAACATACAGTCTGCATGTAAATTGAATTAACATACAGGCTGCATGTATGCAACGCGATTCCGCGCGTCGTTCCAACCGTGACCGTACCGAGGCGACGCGCGCCGACCTGATTGCCGCGGCGCGAAAGCTGTTTACGGAAAAATCCTATGCCGAGACCGGCACGCCGGAGATCGCCGCTGCCGCCGGCGTCACGCGCGGCGCGCTTTACCATCACTTCGCCGACAAGCAGGCGCTGTTTGCCGCCGTGGTCGACCAGGAGGCGGCAGCGGTCGCCGAGGAGATCGAGCGCGCCTCGGCGCCATCACTCAATGCCCGCGACGCACTGATTGCCGGTTCCGACGCCTATCTCACCGCCATGCGCACGCCAGGCCGCACGCGCCTGCTGCTGCTCGACGGCCCGGCCGTGCTTGGCCGCGCCGCCATGGACGCGATCGACAACCGCCATGGCAACCGCTCGCTGCGCGAAGGGCTGGTCGCGGCGATGCGGGCGCAAACGATGACGAGATTGCCGGCCGACGCGCTGACCGCACTGCTCGGCTCCGCCTTCGATCGTGCCGCCCTGGCCATCGAGGCCGGTGCGTCAGTTCAGGACTACCGCGCGGTGCTCATAGCACTGATCGATGGCCTGTCTCTTCCTCAGGCACCTCGCCCGGTTCGAACTCGTTGAAGCAGCCGAGCTGGCGCTTGAACTGGTCGATCAGCCAGGCGGCCGCTGGCTTCGGGCTGCGATCGTTGCGGTGCATGGCAAACAGCGGCGAACTCACCTCCCTGAAGGATTCGAGGTCGATTTCGACCAGCCGGCCACTCGCCAGGTCGTCTGCTATCAGCCAGCGCGGCAGCCCGCCCCAGCCCAGCCCCTCGCGCATCAGCATATGCTTGGTGCGCACATCCGTCAGCCGCCAGGTACGGTAGGCGAAGACTCCGAAGTCGCGCCCCTTGGTACGCTCCGACTGGTCGGTGACGACAAGCTGCGTGTGTTCGCGCGCATCCTCGATCGCCACCGGCTTCGGCAGCAGGGCCAGCGGATGGCTGGGCGCGGCGGCCAGCACGATCGACATGAAGCCGATGCGCGCGAGATGCACATCGACATCGCCCAGCAGGCCGCCAATGCCAAGGTCGGCCTGCCCGCTGACGACATGATCGGGGATCAGGCCGAGCGTGCCGATATGCAGGCGCAGCATCACGGTCGGAAACTGCACCTCGAATGCCTTCAACACCCGCACCAGCACCGGCGACGGCAGCGCCGCATCGACCGACAGCGCGACTTCGGCCTCGAGCCCCTGGTGGTGGCCGTCGACGCGGGAGCGGATGCGCTGCAGCACGCCGATCATGCGCCGCGCATCCTCCAGCATCGCCCGGCCGATCTCGGTCAATTGCGGCTCGCGCGTGCCCTCGCGCTCGAACAGTTTCAGCCCCAGCTGCGCCTCGAGATTGGCGATGCCGTAGCTGATCACGGACTGTGCCCGGTTGAGCTTGCGGCCGGCGGCCGAGAAGCTGCCGGCTTCGGCGACTGTCACAAAGATCTGAAGTTGATCGAGCGTCGGGTTGGGCTGCATCGCTATATCTAACTTATAGATGGATCGTATAGAAAATATACCAGTTTATTGAATGGATCGAAAGCCCCATATCTGGTGGGACAAATCATTCCAACCGCTGGAGAGCCCAAAATGTCCATTCTTCTTGTGACCTCAAGCCCGCGGGGCGCCGCCTCGCATTCGACCCGCATCGCTACCGAATTCGCTGAAAAGCTGGTCGCCGCCGATCCGTCGAACACGCTCGTCGTGCGCGACCTCGTCGCCAATCCGCTCCCCCATATCGACGCCGACTACGCCAGCGGCATCTACGTGCCGGCGGAAGCCCGCACTGCGCGCCAGGCTGAAGTCGTCGGCGTCTCCGATGTGGTGCTCGACGAGCTGTTTGCCGCCGACACGGTGATCCTGGCCACAGGCTTCATCAACTTTAACATCTCCTCGACACTGAAGTCCTGGGTCGATCACATCTCTCGTTCCGGCAAGAGCTTTGCCTATGGCGAGAACGGCCCCAAGGGTCTCGTCACCGGCAAGAAGGTCTATATCGTGCTGGCTTCGGGCGGCATCTACTCCGAAGGTGCGGCCGTGCAGTTCGATCACGCCATCCCCTACCTGCGCGGCGTGCTCGGCTTCCTCGGCATGACCGATGTCGATGTCATCCGCATCGAAGGCGTCGGCATGGGTCCTGACGCGGTGACCGCAGCGCTCGC
Source organism: Mesorhizobium sp. M0140 (assembly GCF_040322475.1). Lineage (NCBI taxonomy): Bacteria > Pseudomonadati > Pseudomonadota > Alphaproteobacteria > Hyphomicrobiales > Phyllobacteriaceae > Mesorhizobium > Mesorhizobium sp. M0140. Next base: position 9,603 of record NZ_JAMYTM010000037.1, read on the forward strand.
CAAGGCGACCGCCAAGGTCGATGCCGTGGTGGCCGCCAGCCAAGGTGTCGCGGCTGCCGCGTAAAGAGCCGAAATTTGTCCGCATCGAAAGGCAGGCGTGCACGCCTGCCTTTTCGTTCTAGCCGATGAGGTGCCTCAGCAGACCAGCGGCGCTGACTCCGATCAGCACGGTCGGCAGCATGGAAAGCCGCGTGGCGGCTACCAGAGTAACAGCCAGCGCCAGAATATCCGCCGGGTTGCTCGACACAAAGGCGGGCGCGATGACAGAGATCAGCACGCAACCAGGCGCGGCTCCCATGACCGCTGTGGCACGCGCGCTGAGTGTGCGGTTGCGCAGCACGACATAGCCGCCGATGCGCGTCAGATAAGTGACGCCGGCCATCAGCACGATGGTGAGAAAGGTCATTGCGTCGATCATGCATCACCCGCCATCAGCCAAGCCGCGACCAGCCCCGACATGGCGCCCGCGGCGACATACCAGGCGCCGGGAACGAAGAGATAGACCAGTGCTGCAACGATCAGGCTGACCAGCCAGGGCCGCGCCGCCGCCATACCCGTCCACATGCCGCGCATCAGCACCAGGAAGACGGCCGGGAACGCCATGTCGAAACCATAGGCCCCGACGTCGCCGAGCATCGGACCGAGCAAAGCGCCCAACGTGGTGAAGACCACCCAGGTGAGATACATCGCCAGCGCCGCGCCCATATAGTAGCGCGGGCTGAAGGCCGGCGTGATGCCGGCAGCGGTGCGCTGCTTGGCATCGGCCAGGCCCAGCGCCCAGCTTTCATCGCACATAAAGAAAAGCGCCGGAAACACCTTGCGTCGTGGCAGGTGGCGCAAGAACGGCGCCAGTGCCGCACCCATCAGCAGGTGACGGCTGTTGACCAGGAAGGTGATGGCGACGATGAGCACGACGTGCGGCGGCGACGTCCACAACTGGATCGCCGCGAATTCCGAGCCGCCGGCGAAGTTCAGCCCTGTCATGGCAGACAGTTCGACCGTGCTTAAGCCTTTCTGCGTGGCCTGGGCGCCAAGCACCAGCGCATAGGGGATGGTGCCGAACAGCACCGGCGCGCAGGACGCCACGCCACGGCGGAACTCGGATCCCGAACCATTGCCCGCCGCCTCGACTGCCTGTGAAATGCTCATGGGTCTCCCTGGCGCGCCTCGCGGCCGCCGCTCCCGGGTTGCTTCTGGACTCTTGTGATGTCGGCCGCAAACATAGCGGCACCGGCTCACAATTTGGTTGCGAAGATTGTTGTGTTTCATCAGAATTTGGCATTTGGCGCTACAAAACCATAAATAGATGGAATCCAGAGCCATGAAACTTGATGAGATCGACAAGCGGATCCTGCGGGCGCTGCAGCGCACATCGGCATCACGGTCGGAAACTGCACCTCGAATGCTGCTGCGCCTGCATATCGGCACGCTCGGCCTGATCCCCGATCATGGCGCTGTCGGTCGATGCGGCGCTGCCGTCGCCGGTGCTGGTGCGGGTGTTGAAGGCATCGACATCGCCCAGCAGGCCGCCAATGCCAAGGTCGGCCTGCCCGCTGACGACAGCATGATCGGCGTGCTGCAGCGCATCCGCTCCCGCGTCGACGGCCACCACCAGGGGCTCGAGGCCGAAGTCGCGCTGCGCCGCGCATCCTCCAGCATCGCCCGGCCGATCTCGGTCAATTGCGGCTCGCGCGTGCCCTCGCGCTCGAACAGTTTCAGCCCCAGCTGCGCCTCGAGATTGGCGATGCCGTAGCTGATCACGGACTGTGCCCGGTTGAGCTTGCGGCCGGCGGCCGAGAAGCTGCCGGCTTCGGCGACTGTCACAAAGATCTGAAGTTGATCGAGCGTCGGGTTGGGCTGCATCGCTATATCTAACTTATAGATGGATCGTATAGAAAATATACCAGTTTATTGAATGGATCGAAAGCCCCATATCTGGTGGGACAAATCATTCCAACCGCTGGAGAGCCCAAAATGTCCATTCTTCTTGTGACCTCAAGCCCGCGGGGCGCCGCCTCGCATTCGACCCGCATCGCTACCGAATTCGCTGAAAAGCTGGTCGCCGCCGATCCGTCGAACACGCTCGTCGTGCGCGACCTCGTCGCCAATCCGCTCCCCCATATCGACGCCGACTACGCCAGCGGCATCTACGTGCCGGCGGAAGCCCGCACTGCGCGCCAGGCTGAAGTCGTCGGCGTCTCCGATGTGGTGCTCGACGAGCTGTTTGCCGCCGACACGGTGATCCTGGCCACAGGCTTCATCAACTTTAACATCTCCTCGACACTGAAGTCCTGGGTCGATCACATCTCTCGTTCCGGCAAGAGCTTTGCCTATGGCGAGAACGGCCCCAAGGGTCTCGTCACCGGCAAGAAGGTCTATATCGTGCTGGCTTCGGGCGGCATCTACTCCGAAGGTGCGGCCGTGCAGTTCGATCACGCCATCCCCTACCTGCGCGGCGTGCTCGGCTTCCTCGGCATGACCGATGTCGATGTCATCCGCATCGAAGGCGTCGGCATGGGTCCTGACGCGGTGACCGCAGCGCTCGCCAAGGCGACCGCCAAGGTCGATGCCGTGGTGGCCGCCAGCCAAGGTGTCGCGGCTGCCGCGTAAAGAGCCGAAATTTGTCCGCATCGAAAGGCAGGCGTGCACGCCTGCCTTTTCGTTCTAGCCGATGAGGTGCCTCAGCAGACCAGCGGCGCTGACTCCGATCAGCACGGTCGGCAGCATGGAAAGCCGCGTGGCGGCTACCAGAGTAACAGCCAGCGCCAGAATATCCGCCGGGTTGCTCGACACAAAGGCGGGCGCGATGACAGAGATCAGCACGCAACCAGGCGCGGCTCCCATGACCGCTGTGGCACGCGCGCTGAGTGTGCGGTTGCGCAGCACGACATAGCCGCCGATGCGCGTCAGATAAGTGACGCCGGCCATCAGCACGATGGTGAGAAAGGTCATTGCGTCGATCATGCATCACCCGCCATCAGCCAAGCCGCGACCAGCCCCGACATGGCGCCCGCGGCGACATACCAGGCGCCGGGAACGAAGAGATAGACCAGTGCTGCAACGATCAGGCTGACCAGCCAGGGCCGCGCCGCCGCCATACCCGTCCACATGCCGCGCATCAGCACCAGGAAGACGGCCGGGAACGCCATGTCGAAACCATAGGCCCCGACGTCGCCGAGCATCGGACCGAGCAAAGCGCCCAACGTGGTGAAGACCACCCAGGTGAGATACATCGCCAGCGCCGCGCCCATATAGTAGCGCGGGCTGAAGGCCGGCGTGATGCCGGCAGCGGTGCGCTGCTTGGCATCGGCCAGGCCCAGCGCCCAGCTTTCATCGCACATAAAGAAAAGCGCCGGAAACACCTTGCGTCGTGGCAGGTGGCGCAAGAACGGCGCCAGTGCCGCACCCATCAGCAGGTGACGGCTGTTGACCAGGAAGGTGATGGCGACGATGAGCACGACGTGCGGCGGCGACGTCCACAACTGGATCGCCGCGAATTCCGAGCCGCCGGCGAAGTTCAGCCCTGTCATGGCAGACAGTTCGACCGTGCTTAAGCCTTTCTGCGTGGCCTGGGCGCCAAGCACCAGCGCATAGGGGATGGTGCCGAACAGCACCGGCGCGCAGGACGCCACGCCACGGCGGAACTCGGATCCCGAACCATTGCCCGCCGCCTCGACTGCCTGTGAAATGCTCATGGGTCTCCCTGGCGCGCCTCGCGGCCGCCGCTCCCGGGTTGCTTCTGGACTCTTGTGATGTCGGCCGCAAACATAGCGGCACCGGCTCACAATTTGGTTGCGAAGATTGTTGTGTTTCATCAGAATTTGGCATTTGGCGCTACAAAACCATAAATAGATGGAATCCAGAGCCATGAAACTTGATGAGATCGACAAGCGGATCCTGCGGGCGCTGCAGCGCGACGGCCGCATGGCCAACAACGATCTGGCCAATGAGGTCGGGCTGTCGCCATCGCCTTGCCTGCGTCGCGTGAAGCTGCTGGAGGAGGCCGGTGTCATCGACCGCTACGTCGCCGTGCTCAACCCCGCCAGCATCGGCAAGGGCCTGACCTTCTTCACCCGCATCTGGTTGAAAACGCAGGACGAGGACACGATCGAGCATTTCGCCACCGAAGTCGCCAAGCTGCCGCAGGTGATGGAGTGCTACCTGATGCTCGGCGATTGCGACGCCATGGTGCGTGTGGTGGCGGCCGGCATCGACGATTACCGCCGCTTCCAGTCGGAGCATCTGAGCCGCATCAAGGGCGTGCAGAACGTCAAGACCGACGTCCCCAGCCAGACGATCAAATACACGTCGGAACTGCCGATCTGAGCTACTGAAAACGGCGTCACGTCAAACTGGATAAAAAATGCAACCGGATTGTAGGATCGAACCCGGTGCCGGCGTCCTTCGGGTGCAAGCAGCGCGCAGCGCTGCCCTTAGGCATGGGAGATTTGAATGAGCCTTTCCTATCGTTGGGTCATCGTCGCCGCTGGCGCGCTGATGTCCTGCGTCGCCATCGGGACGATGTTTTCGCTGGCGACCTTTCTCGAGCCGATGGCGATCGACACCAACTGGTCGCGCGCCGGCATTTCCAGCGCCATGACGCTCAACTTCCTGGTGATGGGCCTTGGTGGCTTCGCCTGGGGCGCGATATCGGACCGTTTTGGCGCCCGCATCGTCGTGATGATCGGCGCGGTGCTGCTCGGGCTGGCGCTGGTGCTGGCCAGCCGCGCCGGTTCGCTGCTGAGCTTCCAGGTCACCTATGGCGTGCTGGTCGGTCTCGCGGCAAGCGCCTTTTTCGCGCCGATGATCGCGCTGACCACAGGCTGGTTCGACACCAACCGCAGCCTTGCCGTCTCACTGGTCTCGGCCGGCATGGGCGTGGCGCCGATGACGATCTCGCCCTTCGCCCGCTGGCTGATCTCCGCCTATGATTGGCGCACCGCCATGTTCGACATCGGCATTACCGCCTGGGTGCTGCTGTTGCCGGCGGTGCTGCTGGTGCGCCAGCCGCCGAAGCCCGTCTTAGTCGACCCCGGCTCCGCGCCGGTTGCCGAAGGTGCCGGCCTGACGGTCGGCCAGGCGCTGCGCTCGCCGCAATTCATCGTGCTGGGGCTGACCTTCTTTGCCTGCTGCGCGGCGCATTCCGGGCCGATCTTCCACATGGTCAGCTATGCCATGCTGTGCGGCGTCGCCCCCATGGCAGCGGTCTCGATCTACAGTGTCGAAGGCCTGGCAGGCCTCGGCGGCCGGCTCTTCTACGGCGTGCTGGCCGACAGGCTGGGCGTCAAGCCGGTGCTGATCGCGGGCCTGGCGATCCAGGCGATCGTCATTGCCGCCTATCTGTCGATCAGCCAGCTTGAGCAGTTCTACATGCTGGCCGTTATCTTCGGTGCCACCTATGGCGGTGTCATGCCGCTCTATGCGGTGCTGGCGCGCGAATATTTCGGCCAGCGCATCCTCGGCACCGTGTTCGGCGCCGCCACCATGCTGTCCAGCCTCGGCATGGCATTGGGACCGCTTGCCGGCGGCATGGTGTTCGACGTCTACGCCAACTATTCCTGGCTGTTCATAGGCTCTGCTCTTATCGGGCTCGGGGCGGTCGGCATCGCCATCGCGTTCCCGCCACTGCCGCGCAGAGAACTGCAGCCGGCTTAGTCGGGTGGATTTCCCAAACCTTGCTGGCCAGGCCTGCAATCAGCCTGGCCCGTTCGGTCCGCCCCGGATCCTGTCTCCTGTTTCATCTGTTTCCCCCCTTGCGCGGGGCAGTCCACGGACAACATTTGCACCGTGGGATCTCGACTGAGCTCGCGCATCCAGTCCACGCCAGAGAGGACACCCTGATGGCCGAAACATCCGAGTGGAGGAGAAAGCAACAGAATTGTCACAAGCGGCGGCGCCGACGACGATCCGCCGTCTTGCGTTCATTTATCAGGAAGCGGTGAGAGGTCTCGCGCAACAGCAGACCCTTGTGGAGGACATGAGCACCCGCGCCGGCAGCCTTGTCTTTGCCACCGCATTCGCAAACTCATTGCTCGGCGGTGCGGCCCTTTCCAACGGGCTTGGGCTTTGGGACTGGACCGCGGTGGCCCTGCTGTTCGGCATCGGCGGGCTGATCGTCTTCATGCTTTGGCCCTACCACCAATATACATTCCGCTTCGATCCGGAAGAGCTGCTCGATCAATATGTCGACGGCGACAGGCCGACGACGATGTCGGCCATGCGCCGCGCGCTTGCCCTTCGCATCAAGGCGGACATGGCCGGCAACTGGCGAATTATCCAGCGGCTGCAGGTGGCGCTGCAGATTGCGCTGTTGTTTCTGCTGCTCGACATCCTGGCCTGGCTTTTGGCTATCGCAGGCATTTGAGCCGAAGGCGCGTGGCTCCGCCACGGCCAGGCTTGAATGGCAGGCAACGGTCGATGGATCGAAAAGCTCTCTTGAGCATTTAAGCTTTGGCTAATAGTAGCCCCAGGAGAGAACCAATGAAAAAGACGCTGCTCATTTTGAGCCTGCTCATTCCGCTCTCGGCGTGCTCCCGTACCGAACAAGGCGCCGCCGTCGGCGGCTTGGGTGGCGCGGCCGTAGGCGCCGCGGTGGCCGGAGACCCTGTGGAAGGGGCGGTTGTTGGCGGTGCGGTTGGTGCGATAGCAGGGGCCATCATCGGCCACGCCAGCGAAGCCGGCCAGTGCAGATATCGCGATCGGTACGGCCGGGTTTACGTCGCGCGGTGCCCGAACGGCTACTGATCTCAACGCGTGATCTCCTTCGATCACGCGTCTGCTGGGGGTTAATCGAATGGCCTATCGGATCAAAAAGCTGCTGGGTTTCTTGTGTGCCGTTATCGGCGTTGCCGCGGTGAATGCCGGGTCCACGATTGCGATTTCGGCCGCGCCGGTTGAAGCAAAGACGATTGCCGATCACTTCTCATCGGTGAAATCCATGTCAGGGGATTTCGTGCAGTCAGGCCCGAAAGCGGAAAGAAAACACGGCAGGTTTTTTCTCCAACGCCCAGGCAAGATCCGGTTCAACTATGCAGGCCAATCTGGGGTCAGCGTGATCGCGGATGGCAACTCCCTGGTGGTTTACAACAGGAAACTGAAGACATCGCGGCTTTATGCTCTCTCGAAGACGCCGCTTAAGCTGCTGCTCGACAACAAGGTCGACTTCTCCGGCAGTCGCGTCAAAAGCATCAGAGACGACGGCGCTCAAGTTACCGTCAAGCTGGCCGACAAATCGGCTTTCGGCAATTCGAACATCTCCATGGTGTTCGACAGAAAATCGCTCGATCTGCGCAGATGGAGCCTCACCGACGAGAAGGGACTTACCACGACGGTGACCATCTCAAATGTGAGGCAGGGCGTTCGCGCTCCCGAGGGCACCTTCGTTATCGATTATGCGGCAAACCGTGAATTCAACACCACAACGAAATAGCCGAAACCGCAGCCATAGTCTCAGCGCCGGAACCAATAGGATCAGCGGCGGTTTAGTCCATGAAGGGACCGGAACCGCAAAGGACGCGGCACAATGATTGAAATTCACAGCATCGAAGCGGCCAACGCCAGACTGCGTTTAAGGAGAGCTGAGCGCTCTCTGAAGCGCGCGAATGACTTGCTGGATGAGGAAGGCGGCGTCGCTCTTAACTTGGCATTGTGCGGCCGGATAAGGGCCGCGAGAAGGCATCTGATCGAGGCCAGGACCCGCCTGATGACGATCGATCCCGCCAGGACGAGTTGATCCGCCGGCGGTCGTACGTCAACCCGGACCGAGAGGTCCATCGTGGCGCAAAGGCCCGCATGGTTAGACAGTGACATGCTGGCGGTGATCTACCCAAAAATCCGGTCGCCCTGCTCGTCGACCAGTTGGATGCCCTTCTTGATCGAGATGTCGACGGCGTCGTCGAGCCCGGCGAAGCGGTCGGCGCGGATGAATTTGTGTTCCTTCACCACGCCGTCGATCTCCTTGGAGACGACGCCGCACGTCTGGTACTGGCCATCCGCCTTGTAGGGCGTGGCGCTGACCAGGAAGCCCTTGTGCTCGACCTGCTTGGCTGGCGCTGCACTCGTCGGCTCGGCCGTCTGGGTTCCGCCGCCGCCACCGCCGAAAAGACGCTTCAGAAAAGACATCGGGCTTCCTCCAACAGCATTCATCCCGCACCATGTAGAGTGACGCGGGATGAATTTCACTATCGGTCCTTGGCCCAGCGGGCAAGGGCTGCGTCTGGTCGGCTGGACGAGCTTACTTGTGCGACAGCGCTTCCAGAGCCTCGGCGGCGCCTTCGAGGATGGCGATCGCCTCGGCCTGCTTGTCGGGCGGGGCGTCGACGAAGTCGCCCAGAGCCGCGCGCAGCCGGTGGCGGACTGCGCGGAATTCGTCGCGCGCTTCCGAACGATCCCCGCGGCCACCCCGGCCGCCACGACGCCCGCCCTCTTCGCTCTCGTCGTTCCAGCCGAACCAGTCGCGCGCCTTGGCCATTTTGCGGCCGAAGCGCTCGAGATGGTCGAGCACGCCATCGATCATCTCGCGGTTGTCGGCGAGATGCGCCTGGCCAGCTTCGGTGATCGAAAACACCTTCTTGTTGCCGTCGGCGGCGGAGGCGGCATAGCCGGCCTCTTCCAGGAAGGTCAGCGTCGGGTAGACCACGCCGGGGCTCGGGCTGTAGATGCCGCTGGTGCGTTCCTCCAACGCCTTGATGATGTCGTAGCCGTGGCGCGGGGCCTCGGCCAGCAGCGACAGCGTGATCAGCTTGAGGTCGCCGTCGGCCAACATGCGCCCGGCGCGGAACATGTCGCCCGGGCCGCCCCGCCCGCCACCGCGACCGCCGTGCCCGAACGGGCCAAAACCGCCGCCCCCTCTGCTACCAAATTTGCCGCCGAATTTGCCGGCCATGTGCATGAACATGCGCTCGCCGAAATGATTGTTCCCAAAATGTTTGTGCATTGATTGCTCCTTGAGTTGTATCTTACGATATATCTTAATTATGCGAGCCAATCGAGAGAGTCAAGATATATCTTACGATGTATCTGAATGCGGCGCCAGAGGCTTGCTTTCACCGGAACGTACCGCTAGAAGTCCCGCGAGCGCCTCGGCTGCTCCGTAAGCGTCTGACGTCAAGCAACGCATCCAACCCCGGTCTTTCCGGGCAATTTTGCCGGTCACCGGCGAATGGATGCCAAAAGCGACGGACCGGATACTTCAGGGAACTCTCAAAATGACTGCAAGACATCAGCGCAGGAAGCTGCCTGCGCGCTATGCCGCTGTTCTTAGCCCGCTGGTGCTGTCGCTGTTGATGACCTTCATCGTCTCGTTCATCTCGACGTTGAAAAGCCTTGGCTTCCACCCCGAGCTGCCGTCCATCTGGCTGACCGCCTGGGGGCTGTCCTGGCTGGTGGCGTTTCCGACGCTGCTGCTGGTGCTGCCGGTGGTACGCCGCATCGTCGGCGCGCTCTGCGAGCCGGCCAGCCGATAACTCGCACGAAAAAAGGTCCGGAGATGTCCTCCGGACCTTTGCGCTTCTGGTCATTAATCACGAAGCGCTACCAGCGACCCTTGCGCCGGTTCCAGGCATAGAGAAGGTCGGCGAAACGATCATAGGCAAAGCGTGTCAGCGGCAAGACAACCGGATTGCCGAACACCATCGCCAGCCAGCCCTCGCCCGGCGTGACCTTCCACACGGCGATGGCAACGTCGGCGCCGACCAGCAGCCTGCCCGCCGCGTCGGTGGCGTGCAGCCGGCGGCGGATATCCTCAAGCGACGCGCCATGCCCGGCAAGCGCTGCCGGTTCAAAATTGATGTCTCGGAACTCGATCCGCCCGGCCTTGACCGCTTCGATCAGCCGCCGCTTCTGCCTGCTTATGCCGGCATCGCAGACCGGGCAGCGCGTGTTGTACCAGACGGTCAGCATTTATCCGTGGCCATGCCTGTGGTGCAGGTCGGGATAATGCGGATGCCGGTGTCGCATTGGGGCATGCCGGTGCCAATGAGAATGCGGCTCGCTTACCGGCCCGTCATGATGCTGCTGGTGGTGTTCGTCATGCACATGGCTGTGCTCATGCTCCAGTTCCTCATGGTCGTGCTCATGCTCATGGCGCTCCGACAGATGCAGCCACAGGCCAACACCCATCAGAAGTCCGGCGGCCGCAAGCTTGAGCGTGACGGCGTCACCCAGGATGGCGATTGCCAGCAGCGCGCCGATGAAGGGAGCGAGCGAGTAATAGGCCCCTGTCCGGGCGGTACCCAGATGACGCAGCGCCACGATGAACATCACCAGGCTGACCCCAATGCCGAAGAAACCGACTGCCGCGGTCGCTGCAATGACCGACGCCCGGGGAAACAAGGCCCCGCCGGCAAGCGCCAGCCCGACATTGACGACACCCGCCACCAGCCCTTTGAGCATGGCGATCACCACCGGATCGGTGGCGGAGATCCTGCGCGTGAAATTGTTGTCGATCCCCCAGGCCAGACAAGCTCCTGCCACCAGCAGGGCGCCACGGTTGAAGGCTACGCCCTCACCTTGCCACGACAGAAGAACGGCGCCCGCCAGAATGGCGAACGCGCCGAAAAGCAGGCGCCGGTCGACATTCTCGCGATAGACGAGCCAGGCGATCGCCATCGTCGCCAGCCCTTCCAGGTTGAGCAGCAGCGCCGAACTGGACGCCGTGTTGAGGGTCAAGCCGAACATCAGCAGCACCGGCGCGATGATGCCGCCCATGCCGATCGCCAGCGCCAGCCAGGGAATATCCCCAGCGGTCAGTTGCGCCTCCCCGGCCGCGGCCTGCCTGCCCCGAAGCAGGCGGTACAGAGCCAGCCCGAGACCGGCACCGAGATAGAGCAGCCCGGCCAGCATGAAGGGATTGACGCCATTGAGCAGCAGCTTGCTGAGCGGCGGCGTCGCCCCGAACAGGGCGGCCGAGCCAAGCGCGAGTGGCACGCCGGGCCACAGATGCGAATGGGAATGCGGTTCGGACATGATCTCACCCTATGATGGCAGGTGTGTCACTTGCGGCGCATGGCAGCCTTCGGCCCGACGCACTTGTTGTCGCGAAACAGCGCCCACTCCTCGCAAAGGCGCCCATTGGGCAAGCCGCAGAATCCATATTCATTACCGGCCTTGTCCTTCCTGATCACCAGGCGCCCGCCGATCTCGCCACAATGGACGGACGCCGGATTGGCCATGCCGACCGGTTTTTGCGCGCCGGCGCCGGCGGAAAACGGCAGCGACGACAAAGCGGCAAAGCTGGCGACCAATATCGAAACCTTCTTCATCGCGATCTCCCCGGCCGCATTCTATCACGGCGAAGCGCCCCGTCTTGCGGCAAAGCGCCACCAGGCCGGCACCAACCAGCGACTTCGAGAAACCCTGCCGATTCCTTCACCCGAGCGAGGTGATGATCTCGCGGTAGGCTAATTCGGGAAAGGCCTTCAGCGTCCGCGTCCTGACATTGCCCGCTGCCGCCAGCATCAGCGAGAAGCGCGCCAGCACCGCGTCGTCGGGGGCTTCGACCACAGCCACCATATCGTATTCGCCCATGGTCAGGTAGAACCCCTTGAACGATCCGCCCATGTCTCCCAGTTGCCTCCTGGCGGCGTCGAGCCGCTTCGGTGACTCGCGTACGTTCCTGGCACCTTGCTCCGTCCAGTTCATCAGCACGATGTAGCTTGTCATGGCACACCTCCCTCCGGGGCCACGGAGCACGGCGGCTTCGCCGGGGCGGGCATCCGGGTTGTCGCCCAGAAAATGCATCCGACACCGAAATTATCCTCCTGAAGGGCCTCGCCCGCAAGAGTGCGTCCACAACAAAAAAGGGCGCCATCGGCGCCCTTGAACTCTTTGCATCGGTAAGTCTCAGCTATCCAGGAAGCTGCGCAGCTTGCGCGACCTGCTCGGGTGCTTGAGCTTGCGCAGCGCCTTGGCTTCGATCTGACGAATGCGCTCGCGGGTAACAGAGAACTGCTGGCCGACTTCTTCCAGCGTGTGGTCGGTGTTCATGCCGATACCGAAGCGCATTCTGAGCACACGCTCCTCGCGCGGCGTTAGCGAGGCCAGCACGCGCGTGGTGGTCTCGCGCAGATTGGCCTGGATCGCCGCGTCGATCGGCAGGATCGCCATCTTGTCCTCGATGAAATCGCCCAGATGCGAATCCTCCTCGTCGCCGACCGGCGTTTCGAGCGAGATCGGCTCCTTGGCGATCTTCAAGACCTTGCGCACCTTTTCGAGCGGCATGGCAAGCTTTTCGGCCAGTTCCTCCGGCGTCGGCTCGCGGCCGATCTCGTGCAGCATCTGGCGCGAGGTGCGCACGATCTTGTTGATCGTCTCGATCATATGCACCGGAATGCGGATGGTACGCGCCTGATCGGCGATCGAACGCGTGATCGCCTGCCGGATCCACCATGTCGCGTAGGTCGAGAACTTGTAGCCGCGGCGGTATTCGAACTTATCGACCGCCTTCATCAGGCCGATATTGCCTTCCTGGATCAGGTCGAGGAACTGCAGGCCGCGATTGGTGTACTTCTTGGCGATGGAGATGACGAGGCGCAGATTGGCTTCGACCATTTCCTTCTTGGCGATCGCCGCTTCGCGCTCGCCCTTCTGCACCTGGTTGACGATCTTGCGGAATTCCAGGATCGAGATCGCCGTTTCGGTGGCGAGGTTCTGGATCTCGGCGCGCAGGTCCTTGATCGCATCCTTCTCGTTCTTGGTGAATTCCTTCCAGCCGCGCGATGTCAGATTGCCGATCGAGCGCGTCCAGTTCGGGTCGAGCTCGGAACCCTGATATTCCTTCAGGAACTCTTCGCGGCGCACGCCGTAGCTTTCGGCCAGCCTGAGCAGCTTGCCTTCGTTCTGCACCAGGCGCTTGTTGATGTCGTAGAGCTGCTCGACCAGCGCCTCGATGCGCGCCGTGTTGAGCGACAGCGACTTCACCGCCTTGATCAGCTGGTCCTTGAGCTCCTTCAGCCGGCGGTCCTGGCTGGGCGACAGCGTGCCGGCGGCGGCCAGACGGTTCTCGACCTGCTGGTCCTGCAGCTTGCGCAGCTTTTTGTAGGTGTCGGCGATAACGTCGAGCGTCTCCATCACCTGCGGGCGGAGTTCCGCTTCCATCGCGGCCAGCGACAGGCTGGCTTCGTCCTCGTCTTCGTCGTCGTCATCCGTCAGCCCACGCGTATCGGCGCCGACATTGGTGATGTCGTCTTCGTCGTCGCGCGAACGGCGCGGCTTGTCCTCGACCTTGGCTTCCTCGACGCGCTCGACCACCGGCGCCTGTTTGGCCTCGGGGCCGGCATAGGTGGCTTCGAGATCGATGATCTCGCGCAGCAGGATCTTGGATTCGTTGAGTTCATCGCGCCAGATGATGATGGCCTGGAAAGTCAGCGGGCTTTCGCACAGGCCGGCGATCATCGTCTCGCGGCCGGCCTCGATGCGCTTGGCGATGGCAATTTCGCCCTCGCGCGACAAGAGCTCCACCGAGCCCATCTCGCGCAGATACATGCGCACCGGATCGTCGGTGCGATCGGTCGGTTCTTTCTTGGTGGTGGTGGCGGCGACCGCGGTGCCGGTCTGCTCGGCCAGCTCGTTGGCGTCTTCCTCGGCATCGGCGGCGGTGTCGGTGGCCTCGGGCTCCTCGCCCTGCTCGTCGTCCTCGACCACGTTGATGCCCATGTCGGACAGCATCGCCATCGTGTCCTCGATCTGCTCGGAGGTCACTTCCTCCGAGGGCAGCACCGAATTCAGCTCGTCCATGGTGACATAGCCGCGCTTCTTGGCGGCCTTGATCATCTTCTTGACAGCATCATCGGAAAGGTCGAGCAGAGGGCCATCGGTGGCGCCTTCGCGTTCGGTTTCGACCTCTTCCTTTTCCTTTGTCGCCATAGTCTTTATCTTCTCCTAGCGGCCGAACTTCAAAGCCGCGTAAGCTGTCGGACCAGTCAAATCGGATGCGCTCGCTTATGAAACGCGCTTCACCGGGCCAGTAACTGCATCAACTCGTTTCGTTTGGTGTATGTCGTTGCCCAAATCGGGTTTCCCCTTTTGGGCGACATGCATTAAGTCCAGATTAACCCTGATATCTGTGGCAGGCGGGCTGCCTGTCCAGTGACCAGTACCTCACATCGCTTGTTTTCCCGTGACGCGGGTTCGGGTTAACGTTTCGAATCGTCCTGATTCCGCCAATCTGCCAGAAGGTCAAGCGCCTCTCGCATGATTCGCATGAAAAAAGCGAATCAATTACCCGACTTAGCCCGTTACGCGCCATTTGGACGCGCAACGACGCTTTCTCAATTCACTCGCTTCCAACTAAGCTCGCCCCGCCCTGCCCGAGGAGACGCCAAACCCTTCGATCAGCGCTTCCGTGGCCTGCACATCCTGGAATTGCGCCTGAATTTCGATCAGGTGCTGGTAGTTTTCATCTGTGGGATCGGTGGCGAGCGCCGCTTCCGCCTGTTTCAGTTCCTTATGTAAGGTGCGCGCGCTGCGCTGCAAGTGCAGCGCCTGGCTGAAAGCATCGCGGGCATCTTCAAGGGCGGCGGTCTCCAGCGCCGGCCATTGCCGCATCCGCCGGATCAGCCCGACGGCCCGCTCCCAGATCTCGGCGCAGCCGGCGCGTTCGATCGTCGCAATCACCGCCTGCCGGTCATTGGCCATGTCGTGCGCCATCGCGTCGAGAATCGCTCCATGCAGCCGCCTCAGATCGGAGTTGGCGAGATCGAGGAACTCGATATGAGCGAAATTCTCGTCGATCAGCGCCGGATGGTTGACCAATGCGACGATGATCGTCGCCTCGCGCACCGACATCCCTTCGCCGCCGCGTTTGACCAAAGCCGACTGGCCGAGGCTTTCGGTGATCGCCATGCGGCCGCTGCCGGCCTTGGCGAACTGCCCGCCGGGCGCGGCCATCTTGCCTTGGCCCTGTTTCCAGTCTTGCCGACTTTGCCTGGTGCCGCGCTGCGAGCCGAAGAAGCTCAGCACACGCTCGCGCATCTCCTGCTGGTAGTGGTAGCGCAGGCTTTCGTCGCGGATGCGGCTGGTCAGTTCGCGCAGCGTCTTCTCGAGCTCGGCCCGCCGCTCCGGCGTATCGAAGACGCCGCCCGCCGTCTCACGCATCCATAAAAGGTCGACCAGCGGCCGCGCCTCGGCCAGAACGCGACGAAACGCATCCGGTCCTTCGGCCTTGACCAGATCATCGGGATCCTTGCCTTCCGGCAGCAGCGCGAAGCGCGCCGAGCGCCCGGCCTGCACAGACGGCAGCGCCATGTCGGCGGCCCGCCACGCTGCCTTCAGCCCGGCCTTGTCGCCGTCGAAGCACAGCATCGGCTCCGGCGCCATGCGCCAGAGCAGTTCGAGCTGGTTCTCGGTAAGCGCGGTGCCGAGCGGCGCCACGACGTTCTCGAAGCCGGCCTGCGCCAGTGCGATGACGTCCATATAGCCTTCGACGGCGATGACCGTGCCGCCCTTGGCCAAGGCCTTGCGGGCGCGGGCGAAATTATAGAGCACATTGCCCTTGTGGAAGAGTTCGGTGTCAGGCGAGTTCATGTATTTGGCCAGCGCGTCCGGCTGCAGCGCACGGCCGCCGAACGCGATGATCTTGCCCCGGGAATCCGGAATCGGGAACATGATGCGGTCGCGGAACCAGTCATAGGAAACCGGGATGTCGTCGCCGTGGCGCACCAGTCCACAAGCCTCGATGTCGGCCTTGGGCACGCCCTTGGCGGCGAGATGCTCCTTCAGCGCATTGCGGCTGTCGGGCGCAAAACCGAGCCGGAACGATTGCTGCGTCGCCGGCGTCAGCCCGCGGTCTCTGAGATAGGCGCGGGCTTTGGCGCCTTCCGGCCCCTGTAGCCGTTCCTGGAAGAAGGCGGTCGCCATCTCCATGACGTCGGTCAGGCTGGCGCGTTCCTTTTCGCGCCGCTCCTCCTGCGCATCGCGAACCGGCATCGGCACACCGGCCATGTCGGCGATCTTCTCAACCGCCTCGGGAAAGCTCATCCCGTCGAGTTCGGTGAGGAACTTGAAATGATCGCCCGAGACCGAGCAACCGAAACAATGGTAGCGGCCCTTTTTGTCCTCGCAGTGGAAGGAGGGGCTCTTCTCGCCGTGGAACGGACAACAGGCCCAATAGTCGCCGCGCGGCGCGTTGGTTTTCTTCCTGTCCCACGCAACGCGCTGGCCGATAACCGATGAAATCGGCACGCGGTCGCGTATCTCGTCGAGGAAGGCGGGTGGAAAGCGCATCGGGGAACTCGTTTCCCGATTATATAATCATACCCATGAAATCCGACGACCCTTAATGCGGGCCATACCCGGTTTCCACAGGCAAAAGAGGCGGCCGTTGCGGGCCGCCTCTTTCCAATATCCGCCTGGGGACCGCTTAATGCGCGGCAAGCACGCCGAAAATGACGCCGGAGAGCACACCGACCAACACATAGTCGTTGCCGACGCGGATCCATTCCTGGCCGCGACCGGGACGATGCAGGCCGTAGCGGCCATAGTCGCGGATCGGCTGGTGCTGTCTCCAGCCTGAATATTTATGGCCGTTGCGCCAGTTGTTGCGCTTCACGATGACCTTCTTATGGATGACGCGCTTCTGGATGAAGCGCTTCTTGACATCCCTGTTGGTGGGCTTTTGCCAGTCGACCTGGCTGTAATTCGACTGCGGAGCGTTCGGTGCATTCAGCGGTGCGGCTTGGCCGGTGAGCGACGTAGCGGCCAGCATCGAGAAAGCGAGTGCGGAAAGGACAATGCGTTTCAAAAGAAGTCTCCTTGGTTGTCGATGCCAGAGGAATAGCGGGCCACCGATGAACCGAAGCTGAACGCCTGCATTACAATTGTGTAATGATTTCCTTTATTTACCCAATAGAGCTGAACATAATCGCAAAGGCAGGAGCCGGTCGCGCTGCTAACTCTGCCTATCCGTTGCTTCGAGCCCGCCCCGCAATGCAACCATTTGCGCGTCCGTCCATTTTCCGACACCGCCCGTCGCGCTGCAACGGCCCTTGAAATCGACAAGATTTTATTATCCGGCTAAAATATTCGAGTTATTATAAGTCACCGCCATGAACATGATTCGTACCCTCGTTTTCCCTTCTGATCGCCACGCCAAACAGGACGCGCATCCTGTTTGCATGCGGGGGGCGAAATGAGCGGGTCCGTCGTCCTTCTGCATCTGGCCGGCGCCGTGGCGCTGATGCTGTTTGCCACCCGCATGGTGAAGACCGGCGTTGAACGCGCCTATGGCGACGTGCTGCGCCACCGCCTGCGCGCCACCATGCGCAATCCGATCATGGCGGTGCTGGCCGGCACCGGCCTTGCCATCGCCCTGCAGAGTTCCACAGCCGTCACGCTGCTGGTCGGCTCCTTCGCCGGCTCTGGCATCGTCTCGGGCGCCGCGGGCCAATTGGCAGTGCGCGGCGCCGAGATCGGCTCTGCGCTGGTGGTCAAGCTGCTGACCTTCGACCTCACCTTGCTGGTGCCGCTGTGCCTGATCACCGGCACGGTCATGTTCATGGCCACCGAGCGGCGCGACTGGCGCCAGACCGGCCGCATTCTGGTCGGCATCGGCCTTTTGATCCTGTCGCTGGAGATGATCGGCCAGGCGTCTGAGCCGCTGCGCAACAGCCAGCTCATGCCGGTCATCATCAACTACTTCTCGACCGATTCCATCACCGCCTATCTGCTGGCGGCGCTGATCACCTGGCTGTTCCAATCGAGCATCGCGGCGGTGCTGTTGATGGCGACGCTGGCAGGCCGCGGCCTGATCACGCCCGAACTCGGCGTCGTTCTCATCCTTGGCGTCAACCTCGGCTCCTCGATCATCGCGCCGATGCTGACCCGCTCGTCGAGCCCCGAAGTGCGCGTCGTGCCGATCGGCAACCTCCTGATGCGCGGGCTTGGCTCGCTGGTCATGCTGATCCTGGTCATGATCTTCAGGCCGCACTTCGCCTTTCTCGGTTCGACGGCGGCGGACCAGATCGTCAATGCCCACATCCTGTTCAACGTGCTGATCCTGCTCGCCGGCCTGCCGCTGGCAGGGTTCGTCTACCGCGCTTCGGAGAAGATCGTCGCACTTGGCACCAAGCCGGTGCCGGCCGCCTCGCTTGACGTCGTCGAACTGTCCGCGCTCAACGAAAGCGCGCTCGACGTGCCGAGCCAGGCGCTGGCCAATGCCACCCGCGAGGTGGTGCGGGTCTGCGAGACGATCGAGATCATGCTCAAGCGCATCATCGAACTCTATGAAAGTGCCGATGCCGACAAGATCAAGGCGCTGGCCGCACTCGACGACCGCGTCGACCGCAAGCACGCCGCGATCAAGCTCTACCTCGCCAAGTTGACCAGGAACCCGCTGACCGAGGACGAAGCGCTGCGCTGCCAGGAACTGATCGGCGCCTGCGTCAAGCTCGAGCAGGTCGGCGACATCATCGTGCGCAACATGCTGGTGCATGTGAAGAAGAAATTCGAGCGCGGGTTGGAATTCACCGACGAGGGCTGGGCCGAGCTGTGCGCCTTCCATGGCTCGGTGCTGGCCAATGCGCGGCTTGCCTTCAATGTGCTGGTGTCGCGCGATCCCGAGACTGCCCGCCAGTTGGTGCTGGAAAAGGACCAGCTGCGTGACCGCGAGAAGGAAACCAGCGCCAGCCATTTCGTGCGGCTGCGCGACGGCACCGCCAAAAGCGTCGAGACCAGTTCGATTCATCTCGATACCATCCGCGACCTGAAGCAGATCAATTCGCTGCTGGCCTCGATGGCTTATCCGGTGCTCGAAGAGCGCGGTCTGCTCACTGGGTCGCGGTTGAAGGCGAGCTGAGAAGCAGCCGATCTCCCCCACAAGGAGGGAGATTGGCGCTTCACCGCCTCGCTCACTGAAGAAAACCTAAACTCGCGACAAAAATTTCTTCATTGCCCGCAAAGCCCATCCGTGGTTTGAGGCCGTCCAGCTAAGGCCTTGCCATGTCGCTTCCGCTTATAGCCCTGTTCATTGCCGCTTTTGCCTTCGGCACCACCGAATTCGTGATTGCCGGCGTGCTGCCGCAGGTGGCGCAAGGTCTTGGCGTTTCGGTCCCCTCGGCCGGCTACCTCGTCTCCGGCTATGCCGGCGGCATCGCCATCGGCGGCCCGCTGCTGGCGCTCGCCACCAAGTCGCTGTCACGCAAAAGCCTGCTGCTCGGCCTCGCCATCGCCTTCACCATCGGCCAGGCGGCTTGCGCGCTGGCGCCCGACTTCACCTCGATGCTACTGTTGCGCATTGCCGTGGCGGTCGCGCATGGCGCCTATTTCGGCGTCGCCATGGTCGTCGCCGTCGGTCTCGTGCGCGAGGACCAGCGCGGCATGGCTGTCGCCGTCATCCTGTCCGGCCTCACCGTCTCCAACGTCATCGGCGTGCCGGCGGGCACCGCGATCGGCAACATCTGGGGCTGGCGCGCCACCTTCTGGGTGATGTGCGCGCTCGGCGTGGCGGCAACGCTGGCCATGGCAGCCCTGTTGCCGCGCACCACCGGATCGTCGGTCAGGCCCGCCGGTTTCGCCCGCGAGGTCTGTGTGCTGGCCCGCCAGCAGGTCTGGACCTCGCTGATCCTGATGCTGATGCTGATGATCGGCCAGTTCGGCCTGTTCACCTACATCACCCCGACACTGCTGGAGGTCACCGGGCTCGACGAGAACCTGGTGCCGTGGGTGCTGCTGCTCAATGGCGTCGGTGCCACCCTGGGAGTCTTCCTCGGCGGCAAGCTCTCCGACTGGAAGCTGATGCCGTCATTGATCACCATGCTGGCCCTGCAGGCGGTGACGCTGGCCGTCATCTACGCCGTCAGCCCCTATCCCCTGCCGATGGTTGTGGCGATCGTCGTCTGGGGCGGCCTCAACTTCGCCATCGGCACACCGATCCAGACCCGCATCCTGGCCTGGACGGCGGACGCCTCGAACCTCGCCTCGTCGCTCATTCCGTCCGGCTTCAATGTCGGCATCGCGCTGGCCGCGTCGTTGGGCGCCGCGATGCTGAACAGCGGCTATGGCTACCGCAGCCTGCCGCTGCTGGGCGCCATCGCCATGCTGGTCGCCGTCGCGGTGGCGCTGGCATCTTATGTCTGGGAAGGGCGCAGCAACGCCACGCCGCCGCTGACGGCTCCGGCGGAATAGACCACTTCACCCGCGCCAGCGCAGCAGGCGCATGGCGTTGGCGGTGACCAGCACGGTGGCGCCGGTGTCGGCCAGAATCGCCGGCCACAGGCCGGTGATGCCGGCAATGGTGGTGACCAGGAACACCGCTTTCAGCCCGAGCGCCACACTGATGTTTTGGCTGATATTGGCCATCACCGCCCGCGACAGCCTCACCATCCGCATGACGTCCGTGATGCGGCCACGCAGGATTGCCGCATCCGAGGTCTCCAGCGCCACATCGGTGCCGCCGCCCATGGCGATTCCGATGTCGGCGGCGGCGAGCGCCGGTGCGTCGTTGATGCCGTCGCCGACCTTGGCGACCTTCAGCCCTTCGCGCTGCAATTCGCCGATGATGCGCTGCTTGTCCTGAGGCAACAGCTCCGCCCGCGCCTCGATGCCGAGCGAAGCGGCAATGGCTTGCGCCGTGCGGCGATTGTCGCCGGTCAGCATGATCGTGCGGATGCCTTCGGCCTTCAGCGCCGCAATGCCGACCGCCGCATCCGGTCGCGGCTCGTCACGCAGGGCGATCAGCCCTGCCACCACGCCGTCGGCGACCAGCACCGAGACGGTCTTGCCCTGCCCGTTGAGGCTGTCGACGGCAAGGCGCTGCACTTGCGTCATGTCGGCGCGTTCGCCCGCCGCCGGACCGGAGCCGAGGAAGACGGCGACGCCACCGACGCTGCCCTCGACACCTTTGCCCGAGATCGCCTTGGCCGCCAGAGCCGGCGGCACCGGTGCCTTGTCGGCCTTGGCCCGGTCCAGGATCGCCATCGCCAACGGATGGCTGGAGCCCTGCTCCAGCGCTGCCGCCAGCGCCAGCACGGTGCGTTCATCCCTTCCATACGCCACAATGTCGGTGACCACGGGCTTGCCTGCCGTCAGCGTGCCGGTCTTGTCGAAGGCGACCGCCGTGATCCGGCGAAAGCCTTCCAGCACCGCGCCGCCCTTCATCAACAGGCCGCGCCTCGCCCCGGCCGCAAGGCCCGCGGCGATTGCCGCCGGCGTCGAGATGACCAGCGCGCAGGGGCAGCCGATCAGCAGGATCGCCAGGCCCTTGTAGATCCATTCGTTCCAGTCGCCGCCAATGAGCAGCGGCGGCAACAGGGCAACCAGCGCGCCGACCGCCAGCACCGCCGGGGTGTAGTATCTTGAGAAGCGGTCGATGAAGCGTTCAGTCGGCGCCTTGGCTTCCTGCGCCTGCTCCACAAGCCGCACGATTCGGGCGATGGTGTTGTCAGACGCGGCAGCCGTCACCCGCACCTTGAGCACGCCGTCGGTGCTGATCGTGCCGGCAAAGACGACGTCCGCAACGCCCTTGCGCTTGGGCGTGCTCTCGCCGGTCACCGGCGCCTCGTCGATTTCGCTCGACCCCTCGATGATCTCGCCATCGGCCGGAATGCGGTCGCCCGGCCGCACCAGGATGATGTCGCCGACGCCGAGCCGTTCGGCAGGAACTTCCGATGTGCCGCTCGCGCGTTCGACCAAGGCCGTCTTCGGCACCAGATCGGCAAGTCCCTGGATGCTCGCCCGCGCCCGGCCGGCTGCGACACCTTCCAGAAGTTCACCGATCAGGAACAGCACCACCACGGCGGCGGCTTCTTCCGTAGCCCCGATCATCACGGCGCCTATCGCCGCGATGGTCATCAGCATCTCGATCGAGAACGGCGTGCCGGCCAATGCCGCCATCAGCGCTCGCCGTGCGATCGGCACTAGGCCGACCAGCAGGGCGGCAAGGAAGACCCAGCGCTCGGCCGCAGGAAGAAGATGGCCGATGCCGTAGGCGGCGAGAAGCGCTGCCGCGCAGGCCAGCGTCAGCACGGCACGGCGGGAGCGCCACCACGCCTGCCCCGGCGCCGCATCGCTGTGATCATGATCAGCATGATCATGATCCTTGGCCACTGAAGCACGCCCATCGGCCCCGCCTTCCGCCTTGACGATGCCGTAGCCCAGCCGCGCCACCTGCCGCAGCACCTTGTCGTCGTTGAGCCAACCGCTGTGGCTGACCGTCATGCTGGCGCCGGTCACCGAAACCGAGACATCGGCGACGCCGTCGAGACGACGCACCGCCGTATCGATCTTGGCCGCGCAAGAGGCGCAGTCCATGCCGCCGATCTTGAACCGTGTCTGCCCGATCGTTTCCTGCTTGAGCGGCGTCGTCATCACATTACCTGCCTGTCTTGCCCGCGCGGCGTCGCCGCATGGGTCTTGAATGCTGATGTCAGGCACTATAATTGCTCTAGTCACTAGAGCTTCAAGGGGAAATTTCATGTTTTCGATCGGTGATCTCTCGCGTCGCACCGGGGTCAAGGTGCCGACAATCCGCTATTATGAGCAGATGGGCCTTGTCGCCGCACCCGAGCGTTCGGAAGGCAACCAGCGCCGCTATTCCAGGCAGGAGCTGGAGCGGCTGGCCTTCATCCGCCACGCCCGCGACCTCGGCTTCGCCGTTGACGACATCCGCTCCCTGATCGACTTGAGCGGCCACCCCGAGCAGCCCTGCGGCCACGCCGACAAGATCGCCGAGGAGCAACTGATCTCGGTGCGGGAAAAGATTGCCCAGTTGAAGCGACTCGAGGCCGAGCTCGAACGCATCGCCACGTGCTGCAATGGCCAGACGGTCGGCGACTGCTACGTCATCCGCGCGCTGTCGGATCATGCGCTGTGCGCCGATGAGCATGGTTGAGACACATCCTACAGCTCGATCCGGAACCGCAAGCTTTCCGCCCCGCCATAGGCGGCGTCCTCGAAGAAGCGTTCGACGAGCTTGCCGTCATTGGCCAGGATCACCTTGTGCGAGGCCGGATTGCCCGGCTTGGCGGTGATCTCGACGTGAGCCAGGCCGACCGCCCTCGCCTCGTCCAGCATCAGCCGCAGCGCCTCGGTGGCGTAGCCGCGCCGCCGCTTCCACGGCACCACCGCATAGCCGATATGGCCGAGCACATGCGGCGGCAGTTCCGCCGTGCCCTTCTGCCAGCGAAAGCCGATCGAGCCCGACGCCTCGCCATCCCAGATCCAGCGGCGGAAGCCCGGCAGGCGCGGCACTTTTTTGCCGTCGGGCAAGCTGATCGGGCCGCCCTTGGCCTGGGGATTGTCGAGGTCGGCAAGAAAGGCCACGGGATCCTTTTCGATGGCCGCGAGCTGCTCGCGCGTCGCTTCCATCAGCCGCACATTGTCCGGTGACCAGCCGCGCTCGAGCGCCACCTTGTAGGATGGCAGATGTTCAAGCGCGGGTTTGACGATTTCGATCATGGTGCACCGGCGGAGACGCTACGCCGATAAATAGCAGCATTGCCCGGCAAGGCACGGTCCACCAAGGAGCAGCCTCTTACGACAAGGCCGCGTTTCCATCGCTGGAAACGCGGCCCCGATCTTATGTCCTTGGGAGGACTGGAGCTCCGGCGCAGGCGCGCGGGAGTACCCTTATGCGAAGTCAGGCGATGTCGAAGCGGTCGGCGTTCATCACCTTGGTCCATGCCGCCACGAAATCCCTGGCGAATTTCTGGCTTGCATCCGCGGAGCCATAGACCTCGGCAAGCGCACGCAACTGGGCGTGCGAGCCGAAGATCAGATCGGCACGGGTGCCGGTCCACCTGACCGCCTTGGTCTTGCGGTCGCGCGCCTCGTACACCTCTTCCGAACCCGGAACAGAGCCGGCGGCCGGATCCCAGACCGTGTTCATGCTGAGCAGATTGACGAAGAAGTCGTTGGTCAAAGTGCCCGGCCTGTCGGTGAACACGCCGTGCTTCGATCCGCCGGTATTGGCGCCGAGCACGCGCAGACCGCCGACCAGCACCGTCAATTCCGGCGCGGTCAACGCCAGCAACTGCGCCCGGTCGACCAGCATGGCCTCGACCGACATCGGCTGCTTGCCCCTGACGTAATTGCGGAAGCCGTCGACCTTTGGCTCGAGCGCGGCAAAGGAATGCACGTCCGTTTGCTCCTGCGAGGCGTCCATGCGGCCTGGCGTGAACGGCACCTTCACCTCATGGCCTCCGTCCTTCGCGGCTTTCTCGACCGCGGCAACGCCGCCAAGCACAATCAGGTCGGCAAGAGAGACTTTCTTGCTGCCCGCGTTGAACTCCTTCTGAATGGCTTCGAGCTTGGCAAGCACCTTCGACAGTTCCGCCGGCTGGTTGACGTCCCAATCCTTCTGCGGCGCCAGTCGGATACGTGCCCCGTTGGCGCCACCGCGCTTGTCGGAATTGCGGAACGTCGAGGCCGAGGCCCACGCAGTCGAGACCAATTCGGAGACTGAAAGGCCCGATGCCAGGATCTTCGCCTTCAGCGAGGCGATGTCCTGCTCGCTGACCAGCTCGTGGTCGATGGCCGGGATCGGATCCTGCCAGATCAGCTCTTCCTTCGGCACGAGCGGGCCGAGATAGCGGGCGACCGGACCCATGTCGCGATGGGTCAGCTTGTACCAGGCGCGGGCGAAGGCGTCGGCGAATTGCTCCGGATGCTCGTGGAAGCGCCGCGACACCTTTTCGTAGGCAGGATCTACCCGCAGCGCGAGATCGGTGGTCAGCATCGCCGGCGCGCGGCGCTTTGACGGATCGTGCGCATCCGGAACGGTGCCGGCCCCGGCGCCACCCCTTGGCGTCCACTGATGGGCGCCGGCCGGGCTCTTGGTCAGTTCCCAGTCGAAGCCGAACAGATTGTCGAAGAAATTATTGCTCCACTTGGTCGGCGTCGTGGTCCAGGTCACTTCGAGGCCCGAGGTGATGGCGTCGCCGGCAATGCCGGAAGCATGCTTGCTCGACCAGCCGAGGCCTTGCGCCTCGATGATCGAGCCCTCTGGCTCCGCGCCAACCAACGACGCATCGCCGGCACCGTGCGTCTTGCCGAAGGTGTGACCACCGGCGATCAGCGCCACGGTCTCCTCGTCATTCATGGCCATGCGGGCGAAGGTCTCGCGAATGTCGCGGGCCGAGGCCAGCGGATCCGGCGTGCCGTTCGGCCCTTCCGGATTGACGTAGATCAGCCCCATCTGCACGGCGCCGAGATGGCCGCGAAGTTCACGGTCGCCGGAATAGCGCTTGTCGTCGAGCCACTTGGTTTCCGAACCCCAGTCGACGTCCTGCTCGGGCTCCCAGACGTCAGCGCGGCCGCCGGCGAAGCCGAAGGTCTTGAAACCCATCGATTCCAGCGCGACGTTGCCGGTGAGGATCAGAAGGTCGGCCCAGGAAATCTTGCGGCCATATTTCTGCTTGACCGGCCACAGCAGCCGGCGCGCCTTGTCGAGATTGGCATTGTCCGGCCAGCTGTTGAGCGGTGCGAAACGCTGCTGGCCTGCCCCGGCGCCACCACGGCCATCGCCGATGCGGTAGGTGCCGGCACTGTGCCAGGCCATGCGGATGAACAGCGGCCCGTAATGGCCGAAGTCGGCCGGCCACCAATCCTGCGAATCCGTCATCACCTGGTGCAGGTCCTTGATCACCGCATCGAGATCGAGCGACTTGAATTCCTCGGCATAGTCGAACTCTTCGCCCATCGGATCCGAAAGGTTCGATTGCTGATGGAGAACGCCAAGATCGAGTTGGTTGGGCCACCAGTCACGGTTGCTCCTGCTGGAGGATCCGTGTGCAACGGGGCATTTGCCGGCGCTGGGATCATCGGTCTGTGCGTCCATGTTCTTCTCCGATCGTGGCTGTGTTGAGCTGTTCAACTGCTGGGTGACAGGGACATAGAAATGTCCCTGGAGGCGGTCCGTTTCATGGCTGGCGCGATGACCATATGCCCGATACGCGACCGAATATGTTGGATGTCCTGTTGCTGCGGGCATGCGCCTCACCAGGCGGTCCCGGCTGCTCCTCATCTTCGTTGCGACTCGTATAGCAAAGCCGTCTGATTAATTTAAGTTGGATTTCCTGATTACAGCGATAAGATGACATTATGACAAACCTGACGCTGAAGCAGTTGCGTTATTTCGAGGCACTGGCGCGGCACAACCATTTCGGACGCGCGGCGGATGCCTGCGCCATCTCGCAGCCCGCCATCTCGGTGCAGATCCGGGAGTTGGAGGAAACGCTTGGCACGGCGCTTTTCCAAAGAGGCCCACGCCAGGTCCGGCTGACCAATTTCGGCGAGGAATTCGCCTTGCGCGTCCGCGACATCCTGCGCTCGGTGGACGAGCTGACGGATCTGGCCCGCGCCTCGCGCGACCGGCTGGTGGGACGGTTGCGCATCGGCGTGATCCCGACGATCGCACCCTATCTTCTGCCTGCCATCATCGGCAACCTCGCCCGCATGCATGACGGGCTCGATATCCACGTGCGCGAAACGCAGACGCAGAAGCTGATCCAGGAACTGGCCGACGGCCGGCTCGATGCGGCCATCGTTGCCTTGCCGGTGTCGGAACCCTCGCTGACGGAAATCGTGCTGTTTGCCGAGAACTTCGTGCTGGTCCGGCCCGGCGAGGATGAGGGAAAGCCGGTGCCCAACCGCGAAATGCTGCGCGAGATGCGGCTGCTCCTGCTCGAGGAGGGCCATTGTTTTCGCGATCAGGCGCTGTCGTTCTGCAACATGCATTCGGCACGGCCGCGCGAGTTGCTGGACGGCAGCTCGCTGTCGACCCTGGTGCAGATGGTCGGCGCCGGCGTCGGCGTCACCTTGATCCCCGAAATGGCCGTGCCGGTGGAGACGCGCTCCGCGGCAGTCTCTATCGCCCACTTCGCCAATCCCCAACCATCGCGGACGATCGGCATGATCTGGCGCAAGACAAGCCCGATCGCCAAACAGCTGCTGCTTATATCCGAAGTGGTTCGCCAGGCGGCCGAAGCATTGCGCGCGCAGCACAGTTCGGCATCGGTTGCACAGCCTCTGAAGCTGCCGGCAGCGGCCCAATGAAGGCAGACTGACCGGATCGTCAGCCTGCCGCGTGGAACCGGATTTCACCCTTGTTCAGAAAACAGGTCTTGTTGAACAGCGACAGATCCAGAGGGTTCGGTAACCGCACATCGCTGATATCGGGACATGGCTTCTTCGCCGGATCGTATGACCGATCGATCTGCGAGATGAAGACGAGGATCAATCCCTTGTCGCCGGCAAACGACTTCAGCGTGCGAACCTGCGCCATCAGGTCCGGATTTTGCCGCTTCTGGTCGAGCAGTTGCAGATAGTCGATCACCACCAGCGTGCCGCGCGGCACCGAGCCCAATGCCTTGACGATATAGTCGGCGCTGATGGCGTCGGAATTGTCGAACACGAACTGGTCGTTGAACCGCGCCGGATCCGCCCCGATGGCGCGAAACCGGTCGAGCACATCTCGTTGCGTATACTCCAGCGTGAAGAACACGCCGCGATGGCCTGATTTCATGGCTTCGATCGCGAGTTCGAGGCTCATCAGCGTCTTGCCGTGGCCGGGTCGCGCACCGACCAGAACCAGGTCGCCGGGCGCCAGTTGCGCAAACAGTACACCGGCAGGTGCCACCTCGGCCGCCTCGGCTGCCTCGGCTGCCTCGGCTGCAAGCAGGCTCCAACTGCTGAAACCTTCCCGTGCCGCAACACGATCGAGCGCTTCGTGGAGCGCAATCTTGCCCTCGCGGGACAACAGCCTGGCTTGACGCTTCAGATAATAGACCGGCGCGGACAACTTCATGCAAACCTCCTGGTGCGAGCAGTTTCCGCAATCCCTCCTTATGCCTGGCGCTCGAACAGTCGGTTCGGTGATCGGAAAGCCCTGCATGAACGATGCTTTCCCGGCGGAGGGAGGAGGCGTGGGCTGCGCCAGAATCAGATGATAGCTCAATCCCTGCGTATCGAAAATCGCAGACATTCAAAGATGCGGGGAGCCCGCTGCAAGCCTGGAGCCAGCATCCCGGCGTAGGAGCATTTGCGCGCGTCGATCTCCTTCATGGCTCTTCGTGCGGACTTGCGGAGGGCACGCGTTAACAAAGGGTGCGCTAAACAAGATGTGTTTCGCCTGATAATGCGAGACCCTTTATGATCGATTCCCGGCGGCAACACCGCAAGGAAATGGCTTTGGCAGGAGTTGATCCAGTGCGGTTGAGATTCGTCCCTCTGGGTATCGTCCCGATCCTCAGCCTCCTCGTCGCCGCCATTGCCTTGACGATGTCGGCTCGATCCTTTGCCGCACCATCTGACGTTCCGGCCTG
This sequence comes from Mesorhizobium sp. M0140, assembly GCF_040322475.1. Lineage (NCBI taxonomy): Bacteria > Pseudomonadati > Pseudomonadota > Alphaproteobacteria > Hyphomicrobiales > Phyllobacteriaceae > Mesorhizobium > Mesorhizobium sp. M0140. The sequence goes on from NZ_JAMYTM010000037.1 coordinate 37,856, forward strand.
GCTGCAGGCTCACATCGGCAACAGCGACGGCCAGATCTCACAAATTGTCCTCGAACGAGCCCGCGCGCTTTACCGGAAGAAGGTCGCGCAAGGTGCAGTCAAGAACCCCTGCTACTTCGCCATGGATGCGACGCGCCCCAGCGATCTGGGCGATGGCGTTCTGGGGCGCCGCTATTACGTCATCTGCGAAGCCAGCCAGTCGTTTCGCGCGATTTCGTCGGGTCATGGCAGCGGCCGGGATTTGAAAGGCGTTGTCGATTTTTCGAACAGCAAGCGGTGCGCGAAGAATTTCGGCAATGCGATGGATTCGTCGTTGACGGCCGGCGGCGGCTATATCACCCGCGAGGCAAAAACCTCGTTCAAGGGCTATTACCGCACCGTTGCGAAACAGGACGCGGTTTTCCAGCGCACCTTCATCCAGTTCGACGGCGAAGGCGAGGCCGCGAATGCCAGGCAGCGGGTGATCGGCGGCCATGCCGCCCAGGTGCTGCACGGCCTATGCCTGCGCAAAAACCCGAAAAGTTCGCATGCCGACCATGACGGCTTCGTGCCGTTCGGCAAACTGGTGGACTATGCCGGCGGCCGCAGCAATGGCTGCACCAGCTGGTCGCCGGCGGATGCGCAGCAGATCATCACCATGGTCAAGGACAATCCGACGACGCTCTATATCTACCCGGAATCGCGCGACATCGCCGCGGTCGCAGCCAACCATTCACAGCCGGGCGCCTACTGGAACGCGTCCTGCCTGAAGGAAATCGGCACACCTAAATTCTGGCCGCGAAAGACCCTCGAGCCGATCATCGCCCAATACAGGAAGGATCACCCGGCACCGCCGCCGCAGCCGCTGCCGATCTGCGAAGCGTCTTGAAGTCCGCATCGCACCGCCGCGCCGCTTTATGTTCGGCGTGCGAACCGCATTGATCGGCAGCCCTGCGACCCACCATCAATGATTCAATCCGATCTCCAAGGCCAGCGCGCCGGTAGCTCCGGTGCCCCGCCTCTCTCCTCGATGTCGCAACTCGAAACAGCTGTGTGCATAAGGGCCGGATGGATCAAGACTGGCTGAATGCTCTGGCCGAGGAAAGAATTTCCGGCACCACGTTCAGCCGATTGTGGTGGTTGGAACCAACGGCCTGCTACCCAGTTAGAAGGCCAGCAAGTCTGGTTACAGCCTTGCCGCTATATGAATCAGAACCCGCCGACGCAGTCTACGGCCTAGCAGGATGCCGTCCTTGCGGCGGCGTTGCCCGGCTGGGAAGCCGGTGTGGCTGCCTCCGCAACCTGGGCTGCACAGCCGCTGACGACATGCAGACACCGTCGCCGACAGCCAAACAATAGGAGGTATGCCGACATGAAAGCAGTCCGCATCCACGCTTTTGGCGGACCTGAGGTCCTTTCGATCGATCAAGTCCCCTCGCCTCAGCCGCTTGACGACGAGGTTGTGCTCAGGGTCCGCGCCGCAAGCGTCAATCCGATCGACTACAAGACCCGCGAAGGGTCGGTGAGCGAAACCCTGCCGATCACGCTCGGGCGCGACGTGTCCGGCACGGTGGAAATATGCGGTACGCGGGCGCATACGTTGAAGAAGGGCGACCCGTTATTTGCGATGCTTGGTCATGACCGGGGCGGCAATGCCGAATATGTCGTGGTCAAGGCGACGGAGGCGGCTGCGAAACCGGATCGTCTAAGCCATGTCGAAGCCGCGGCGGTGCCGCTTGCCGGCATCACTGCATGGCAGGGCCTTTTCGACCATGGCGGCCTCAAATCCGGGCAACGGGTTCTCATCCATGGCGGCGCCGGCGGCGTCGGTCATCTGGCGATCCAACTGGCCAAGGCCGCGGGCGCGTTCGTCGCGACAACCGTTTCCGCCGAGGACGTCGTTTTCGTGCGTGAGCTTGGCGCCGATCAGACGGTCGACTACAAGAATCAGCGTTTCGAAGAGGTCGTCAATGCGGTCGACCTGGTGTTCGACCTTATCGCGGGCGACACGCAGGACCGTTCCTGGGATGTGCTCAAGCCAGGCGGGACGCTCGTTTCCACTCTTTCCCAACCGTCGCAGGAAAAGGCAAACTTGCGTCGGGCGCGTGGCGTCTCCTATCTGGCCGAGCCGAATGCGGCGCACCTTGCCGAGATCGGCCGCCTCATCGACGCCGGCAAGGTCACCCCCTTCGTGCTAGCCACCTACCCTCTTGGAGAGGTCGCCAAAGCGGAAGAACGGCTGGAAAATGAGCATGTGCGTGGCAAGATCGTGCTTGAGGTTTCCGCCTAGCGAGTTGGTGCTTCTGCAGTCCCTCTCGAACGGGTTATCCGATCCGCGCCTCGCCGTCGCTGTCCGGCAGGTTCGGAAACAGCACCTTCAGCTTGTGCTCCGCGCTTGCCCAACTGCGCGTGTGATGTTGCAGAGGCACCAATTGCTCACCGCAAAGGCTAGAATGCCAACAGTCACGGCAAGACTGACTGTCGAGCCAATGACAACCTTGAGCATCACGCCGGCAAAGACACCGGCGATGGCACCGTTGACGACATTCACCATTCCTGCGGTTCCGGCGAACGCTTGCCAGGGCCTTGGCTTGAGGCCGACATCGGCCAGCAGAGCCGTTTGGTTGTCATGAGTGGAGTGAACCAGATAGCGCGCCATCGAGGGAGTAAGCTCGGTGTAGTAGTGCCTGATGCGTGCCATGCCGCGGGCGTGGACCATGTCTTCGATGGCCACCTGCACAGCCCTGACGAATGTCACCAGCCCGATGAAGTAGAGGCATGGCAACAGGATCAGGCTGAACAGCATGAAAGGAAGCCCCATCCTTGTCACCTGGGCGACGAAGGCAAGGGCGATCGTGGCGCTGGATACCGAAGTCAGGAACAAATTTGCGCGCTGATTCGCCTCCTGAGTCGTCGCCGCCCTGGCGGTCCCCAGCACCAAATGCTCCGTGGTCATCATCTGCAGGAGTTGCTGCCGGTTCTCGCCTTCATCGGTTTTTGTCTTCCTTGCAGGCATCGCAAAAAACCTGTTGCGGGACGCGCTCCCCCCACCCAATCAACTCCTCAAAGCCGCCCACCCAAGGAACGAACTGCTTCGGAAGGGGTTCCAGCGCAACAAAGAGCGGTTCCGTGATCCCGGAGCAGAGCCGGATCACAGACCGAGCCAATTTTGTAGACAGATAGCGAAACGATTGTCCCCAAGCATCGTTTCGAAACCAGACATGAATTTGATGAGGAGGCGATGATGAGCGCTACCGGTTTGGATGTTTTTGACAGGACGCTGCAGACGACCAACATTTGGCTCGACGAGATCATGGACGATCATGGTCCGGATCGGCGGATGCATGGCACATATTGGGCGCGGTCTTACGGACCGTAAGGGACAGGCTGCAGATCGGGCTTGCGGCCAAACTTGGGGCGGAACTGCCGATCCTGGTGCGCGGCGCCTATTACGACCACTACCGGCCCGCAGCCGAGCCGGACAAAACGCGCTCCCTTGAAAACTTCTCGCAGCACATCGGCGAGGAATTGAAATCGATCCGCCCCGTCGATCCCGAGGAGGCGGCACGCTCGGTGTTCCGAGTTCTTGCACGGCATATTGATCTGGGCCAGTCGGCCAAGGTGCGCGATGCGCTGCCGAAGGAAATCCAGGCGCTCTGGCCCGAGAGCCTCGGCGTCAAATAGCGACGGCAACGACTCTGACGGCCTCCGAGCGGCGCGCCGAGGCTGGCGTCCAGCAGGGCGTCAGTCCCGTAAACGGTTGGCGGCATGATCCTGATGCTGCTCTGTCGCGACCTGCCTGGAGTCCAAACCGCGTTCTTTGGAATGCTGTGCCTTGTCGCGATTGGACAGAACCTTGTTTTCGAGCTTGTCCTTTGGCGTTACGGTCATGGCGCCTGTCCCGGAACCCTTTCCCTGCGAACCTGCTCCGATGTGTTTCTTGCTCCCGCGTGCCATGGGCTGCCTCCAATCTATGACAAATGTTCCAGGATCGGTGCTCATCTAGTCGTCAGGACGGTTTTTGTGATGGACGCTTTCCTGATTTTTGCCGCGAAGGATGTTGCGGTCGTCCGGATCGACGAGGTCCGGTGTGTCGGTTCTCATGTCCGATCCCTTGCGCAGCGCTTCGCGTTCCGCCGCTGATCGTTTCAGATCCGCCTCTGAATCGAAATCCTTGCCGGGGTTCTTTGTGTTTTCCCGCTCTTCAATGATGCGAATTTGTTGATCGTGGGTTTTGCGTCCAGTCATCGCTTCCTCCGGCGTGTTCGTGTTGGCGCTCGAAAGTCACCGGCCACCTCTAAGGTCGGGTCCGAGCCTGCCCTCGTGCTGATAATGGCAAGGTGACGGGATCGTTCCGAAAAGCGTTGAAGACGCTTTTCGCCAGATGGGCTCGGTTCGGCTTAGGCGCTCACGTTGACCGAGGCCGCCGCCCCTCTTCTGAACCATGGCCTCCTTCGAACGTTCGGCGACCACCGGACTGGCGCCGGACGCCTTTCCGTCGCGCTCCAGCTCAGCGCAGGAAATCGACCACAGCCTGGATGAACTCTGCCGGATACTCAATGTTCGACAGATGGACCGCGGGCAGCACGACCAGCTTCGCGCCGGGCACCGCCGCGGCAATCATCTCGCCGTGGCTGGCTGCTGTCACCGTGTCGTGCCGACCGGCGATCACCAGCGTCGGTCGCGGTATCAGTGCTACGGTACGGCGAAGATCGGCGTCGCGAACCGCCGCGAACAGGCCCGCCAGGCCTTGCCGGTCGATAGCCAGCAGCATGGTGCGAAACTCTTCGACCACGGGCTCGTTGGCGGCAACCATCGACGCGGGGAACCAGTTGCTCAGGAACGTCTCGGCGGTTTCCGACATGTCCGGTGCCTGCCGCACCGCGGCAATCCGCTCGTCGAAATAGCTTGCCGGCGAGAGATGAGACGAGGTGTTGCTCAGGATCAGCCGGTCGATCCGCTCGGGCGCGTGGATGCCGAGCCACTGCGCGACGAACCCGCCAAGCGACAGGCCAAGGAAATGTACGCGTTGCAGGTCGAGCGCGTCGAGCAGTTCGATGACGTCGCGGCCAAGCCGGTCGAGCGAGTAGGCGCCGACAGGAACGCTCGATCCGCCATGGCCGCGAAAATCGTAGCGCAGGATACGGAAATGCTTCGACAACTCGCCAACCTGCCTGTCCCACATGTGCAGCGTGGTGCCGATGGAATTCGATAGCACCAGCACCGGCTTGCTTGCCTCGCCGTCGAAGCGGTAGGCGATGCGCGTGCCGTCGCCCGTCGTGACGAAATTCAGCTTGTTCATGATGAAAATTCCTTCTGGAACGTTTGAATGAGGCCAAACGTAGCCGAGGGATAATTTTGTTGATATTACAAAGATGGGACAATCTTTGTAATAAAAACCGACATGACCGAATTTACTCTCCACGACCTTCAATGCTTCGATGCGGTGATTCGCACCGGCGGCTTTCAGCCTGCGGCGGCCGTGCTGCATCGCTCGCATCCGGCGGTGTTCGCTGCCGTCGCCAAGCTGGAGCGACAGCTCGACCTTTGCCTCCTGGACCGCAGCGGCTATCGCGTGCGTGCGACCGAGGCAGGGCTGTCGTTCCACCGCCGAGCGCTATCGCTGCTGCGCGAGCTGGATGGTTTGCGCGTCCATGCCGCCCAGTTGGCGATGGGTGAGGAAAGCGAGATCCACGTGGTGATAGGCGACCTGTGCCCGCGCCCGCATGTGCTGGGCATGCTCGGGCGGTTCTTCGCACAGTGCCCCGGCACCCGCCTGCATCTGCATTTCGAAGCGGTCGGCGGCCCATGGGAGCGTCTATTCGATGACGAAGCCGATCTGATCCTGCACTGGGTCGACAAGGGCGATGCGCGGGTGGAATGGGTCGATCTGTGCAAGGTGTCCTTCATTCCCGTGGTGGCGCCGGGCTTTCTGCCCGAGCGTATCGAGCAGCCGATCACCCTGGACCAGATGCAGGCACTCACCCAATGCGTCATGCGCGACAGCGCCCGCCATTCGCCACAACAAAACTATTCGCTGATCGAAGGCGCGCCGCAATGCCTCGTCGCCGACCAGGGCATGAAGAAGGAGATAATCCTGCAGGGCCTTGGCTGGGGCCACCTGCCCCGCTTCCTGATCGAGGAAGAACTGCATGACGGGCGCCTGCAATCCATTGCCGGCCGCCATCTGCCGGGCCGCACCGACGAACTGGTGGTGGCGCGGCGCCGCGACCGGCCGCATGGGCCGATCGCCAACCGGCTGTGGGATCATATCCAGCAGGAAGCGCCGGCATTGCGCCGTGCATTGTAGCCGAGGAGGCCCGGACAGATACCGACCAACCAGTCGCGAAAGGCGCAAGTGTAAATCGGTCGTTAATGACCGGCCGTGCAATGCTAGGACCTCGGGTCCCGTCCAGCGATCACTTCTTGACATACGCTCCAGGCTGGCGGCCGCTCTTCGGAGCCTTGGCGTCCTTTGAACGCTCCGCGATAGCGGGGCCGGCCCCGGACGTCTTTTCGGTTGCGGCGCTCGGCGTGCCTTGCCTTGGCGGGTTTTGTCCGTCCGACTGGCGGGTTCGGTCTTCCACTTCGCCCACCCGGCGGGTGAGCCCGATGCCGCCGGCGGGCTTCTTGTTGGCGGCCGCATCCTGGGAGAATTCATCGGAAGCGTCGGCATCGGTCTTTGCCGGATATTTCGTCGCACCGGTTTCATAGCGGGTTTCGTTCTCAGTCATGACATCTCTCCAATTGCATGACGGATAAACATCTCGGCGGTATCCGAGTTCCAACTCCTGGACTTCCGGACGGATCTGGGTTCCGGGAGCGCCCGGTCGGCCACCCAAGCGACGAGATGAGCAGCACCCTACTGCAGCAGACCCTTGACGATGCCGCTCGCCTTGCCGAAATCCATCTGGCCGGCATATTTCTGCTTCAGTGCGGCAATCACCTTGCCCATGTCCTTCTGGCTGGCCGCACTGGTCGCGGCGATCGCCTCGCGCGCCGCAGCCGTCACCGCCGCATCGTCCAACTGCGTCGGCAGGAAGGTGCGGATGATCTCCATCTCGCCGCGCTCCTGCGCGGCGAGTTCCGGCCGTTTGCCGTCGTCGAAGGCTTTGGCCGATTCCTCGCGCTGCTTCACCATCTTGGCCAGGATCTGCAGGATCTCCTCATCGCTGGCCGGCTCCTTGCCCGAACCGCGATTGGCGATGTCGCGGTCGTGAATGGCCGCTTGGATCAGCCGCAATGTCGGCAGCCGGTGCTTGTCCTGCGCCTTCATCGCGCTCTTCAGGGATTCGGCGATTTTGCCGCGCATGGTACATTCTCCTTCGATCGGCGCGGACAATAGCGCCGGGGGCGAGCCAAGGCAAACCCTGATATGCCGGGGCAAGCCACTGATTTTGCTAGGCGAAATAAAACATGGCGGCATTTCGCATGATCATTGACCGCTCTGCCCCCTTCCCCTATGTACTGGGCCTTGCATGAACGGAAATTTGACTGCGTGGAGGCCGCGAAAATCGCCGCTTCGCGCCGTTTGCCGCGCAGATGGCCCGCCGGGCCGGTTGCAGCGGGCAGCCCGATAGGAGTGCCGCCATGGCCGAGATGACCGCCGCCTCGACGCCCGCCTGGACCACTGAAAAGCCGACCGCCCTTCTGGTGCTGGCCGACGGCACCGTCATCGAAGGTCGCGGCCTCGGCGCCACCGGCTCCGCCGTCGCCGAAGTCTGCTTCAACACAGCACTCACCGGCTACCAGGAAATCCTCACAGACCCGTCCTATGCCGGCCAGATCGTCACCTTCACCTTCCCGCATATCGGCAACATCGGCACCAATGACGAGGACATCGAGGACCTCAATCCGGCCGCCCGCGCCGGCGCCGTTGGCGCCGTGTTCAAGGCCGATGTCACCGACCCGTCCAACTACCGCGCCGGCGCTGGTCTCGACCAATGGCTGAAGAAGCGCGGCATCGTCGCCCTTTCGGGCATCGACACCCGCGCGCTCACCGCGCTGATCCGTGAAAGGGGCATGCCCAACGCCGTCATCGCGCATGCGCCCGATGGCGTGTTCGACCTCGACGATCTGAAGCGCCGCGCCGCCGCATGGTCGGGGCTGATCGGGCTTGACCTCGCCAAGGAAGTCACGTCGGGCCAGTCCTCGGTCTGGCGCGAGACGCCCTGGGTGTGGAACGAAGGCTTTGGCGAGCAGACCGAACCGACAATGCACGTCGTCGCCATCGATTATGGCGTCAAACGCAACATCTTGCGCCTGCTCGCCGGCCTCGGCGCCAAGGTCACGGTGGTGCCGGCCAAGACCGGCGCCGAACAAATCCTTGCCATGCAGCCGGACGGCATTTTTCTCTCCAATGGCCCCGGCGACCCGGAAGCCACCGGTGACTATGCCGTGCCGGTCATCCGGGATCTGTTGAAGACCGACATCCCGGTGTTCGGCATCTGCCTCGGCCACCAGATGCTGGCACTGGCGCTGGGCGGCAAGACCGCCAAGATGCACCAGGGCCATCACGGCGCCAACCATCCGGTCAAGGACCACACCACCGGCAAGGTCGAGATCGTCTCGATGAACCACGGCTTTGCCGTCGATGCCGACTCGCTGCCATCGGGCGTCGAGGAAACCCACGTCTCGCTGTTCGATGGTTCGAACTGCGGCATCACGCTGACCGGCCGGCCGGTGTTCTCGGTCCAGCATCACCCCGAAGCCTCCCCCGGCCCGCAGGATTCGCACTACCTGTTCCGCCGCTTCGTCAATTTGATCCGCGAAAAGCGCGGCGAGGAATTGCTGGCCGAACGGGCCTGATCCTTTGAGGATCGGCTGTTAGCTATAATATCGCTTAACGCAAAGCGATAAATGTGCGATATTATTTGTTGTGAAGACGATCATCCTTTCAGTATCGGCGGCTCGCGATCTCGATAACCTGCCGGCGGATGTCCGCGAGCAGGTTTCCGAAGGTTTGATCACTTACGCCGTCAGCGGTCGTGGAGATGTAAAGCGTCTTGCCGGCCGGAACGGTTATAGACTGCGTATCGGCCGCTACCGCGTCATATTCGACGAAGACCGCACCACGATTCTCGCGATCTACATCGGCAAGCGTGAAACGACGACCTATAGCAGGCCATAGGACAGGACATCATCATGAACGCCCCGCAAATCATCAAGACCTCAACCGGCGAAGAACTGGTCGTCATCCCGAGGGCCGACTACGAGGCATTGCTGCATGCCGCTGAAGAAGCCATGGATGCTGCGGATGTGGCGATCTACGATGAACGGAAGGCCGAGCTCAAAACGGAAAAGCCCCTGCCCGCTGCCGTGACCATGGATATCCTGCGGGGCTCGAGCCGGCTCAAGGCGCTGCGCAATTGGCGCAACCTGACCCAAGCCGATTTGGCGACTGCTATTGGTGTCAGCCAGGGTTTCCTGTCCGACCTCGAATCCAATCGTCGCAAACCATCGCCGCAGACCAGTGCCATGCTGGCAAAGACGCTGGATATCCCCGGCGAATGGATCGAAACCTAGAGCAATCCCGGGAAAAGTGTGAAACGGTTTTCCGTCCGGGAATTGCGTCAAACAAAGACTCTAGTATCTCGTCCTACGCCACCGGCCGGCCTTCGCTGGCTTCCAGGATGGCGAACCATTGCTGGCGGTCGAGGCTGATCTCCAACGCCTTGACCATGGCGGCCAGCCGTTCCGGCTTCATCGAACCCAGCACCGGCACCAATCGGGCCGGATGGCGCAATAGCCAGGCGATCGCGACGGCAGCCAGATCGCCGGCTCCGATCTCGGCGGCCACCGCAGCAAGCGCTGCCCGCACCCGCGCCTCGCCCCTCCTTGCCGGTGAACAGCGAGCCGCCCCCGAGCGGCGACCAGATCATCGGCGCATAGGCAAGGCGCTGCGCGTGGTCCAGGCTGCCGTCGGTCAATGCGGCCGTTTTCAGCACCGACATTTCGATCTGGTTGGTGGCGAGGGCGAACGGCAACCGTGAGGCCAGCAGATCGAACTGCGACGGCGTGAAGTTGGAGACGCCGACCGCCCTCACCTTGCCAGATGTGACCAGCTTGGCAAGAGCTGCCGCCGTCTCGTCGGCATCCGTCAGCGGGTCGGGCCGGTGCAGCAGCAACAGGTCGATATAGTCGGTGCCGAGATTGGCAAGCGACCGCTCCACCGACGCAACAATATGGCCGCCACCGGTATCGTAGTGCTTCAGCCGGTTGTCCGGCCGGTTTGGCGACTTCAGCATGATATCGCATTTCGAGATCAGCTCGATGCTGTCGCGCTTGCCTTCCCAGCGCGCCAATCCCGCACCGAAGGCCGCTTCCACCTCGTAGTTCCCATAGATGTCGGCATGATCGAAGCTGGTCAGGCCGAGATCGACGGCGGTGCCGATCAGCCGTGCGACCTGATCGGCATCCGGGCGGGCGGCGCTGAGATCGCCGTATAGAGCAGCGGCGTGATGATCGAGGTGATCGAGAAGATCGAGGTCATCGCCCCCTGCAATTCGCCTTGCGCCGATGGCGGCACTTTGGCGGCGGCGAGGCTCCTCAGCGGTGGATCGGCCAGCGCTTCCAGACAGCCGACGACGATCACCGCATAGATCATCCAGCCTTGCGACGCGAAGGCATAGCCGAAGGCGCTGGCTGCCGTGAATGTCAGGCCGATGACCGCCGTCTTCCACTCGCCAAGCCTCGGGATCACGCGCGGCAGCACCGTCGCCATGACGATCGCACCGCACAGGCCGAAGGCGCCGAGCGAGAAGCCGATCTGCTGCTCGCTCCAGCCATAGCGATAGCTGGAGACGAACGACCAGACCGCCGGATACATCATGTGCCCGAGCGTCATCAGGAAGAAGACAAGCCCGATCCAGCCGATGCCTTGATATTGGCGCATCTGGAGCAGCGTGCCGACCGGGTTGGCGCGTTTCCACTCGAAGCGGCGGCGATGCTTGTCATCGAGCGTTTCCGGGAGGAAAAACAACGCAATGAGGAAATTCACGAAGGCGAGCCCGGCGGCGAAATAGAACGGCACGCGCGGCCCGAACGTACCGAGCAGCCCGCCGAGAACCGGCCCGATGACGAAGCCGACGCCAAACGCGATACCGAGCAAGCCGAAATTCTTTGCCCGGTTCTCATTATTCGAAATATCGGCGATGAAGGCTGAAGTCGTCGAATAGCTGGCGCCTGAAATGCCGGCCAGCACACGCCCGATGAACAGCATCGGGTAGGACCAGGCGACCGCGCAGATCAGATTGTCGATGGAGAAGGTCAGCACCGATGCGAGCAGGATCGGCCGCCGCCCGAACCGGTCGCTCAAGCCGCCCATGATCGGCGCGAAGACGAACTGCATCGCCGCATAGACGAAGAACAGCCAGCCGCCTTCGATCGCCGCGCCGCTGATGCTGACCCCGGTCAATTCCCTGAGATAGGCCGGCAGCACCGGCATGATCATGCCGAAGCCGATAATGTCGAGCAGCAGCGTGGTGAAGACGAGCGCAAGGCCCCGTCTGGCGGTTTTAGGGTCGATCATGCAGGATCAAGCTCCTCTGCTCGCCCTCAGGCGCAGGCGGACGCACTTATAGGCGAGCCCGCCGCAAGGAACAATGTGGGAACAGGCTGATTCTATTCATCCTGACACCCCCTGACGGCAGCATCGCCGGCAGGTGAAGCTCGAAAACGGTCTGTCAGATCGGCCCACTCAGCGTGTTGCACTCCGACAGCTTGCCGCTCTTGTAACCACGCGCCAGCCAGGTCTGCCGCTGCTGCGAGGTGCCGTGGTTGAAGCTTTCCGGCACAACATAGCCTTGCGTCTTCTTCTGCAGCGTGTCGTCGCCGATCTGCTTGGCGGCGTTCAGTGCGCTCTCGATGTCGCCCTGCTCCAATATGCCTTTCTGCCCGGTGTAATGCGCCCACACGCCGGCAAAGCAGTCGGCCTGAAGCTCGATTCGCACCGACATCTGGTTGGCTTCGACCTCGCCCATGCTTTGCCGCATCTGGTTGAACTTGGACATGATGCCGGTCAGGTTCTGCACGTGGTGGCCGACCTCATGCGCAATCACATAGGCGCGGGCGAATTCGCCCGAGGCGCCGAACTGCTGGTCGAGCTGCTGGAAGAAGGTCATGTCGAGATAGACCTTGTGGTCGCCGGGACAATAGAACGGTCCGGCCGCCGCGGAAGCGAAGCCGCAGGCCGAGCGGACCTGGCCGGAAAACAGCACCAGTTTCGGATCCTCGTAGGTTAGGCCCTGAGATTTGAAGATGCCGGACCAGGTGTCCTCGGTCTCGGCCAGCACGGTGGCCACGAACTGCTTCATCTCGTCATTGGCCGGTGTGGCACCGTTGTCCTGTCCGCTGTTGTCGGTGATCTGGCCGCCGCCGCCCGGCAGCAGGCCGCCGTCGCCGCCACCCAGGATCGTCGACGGATCGAAGCCGAAATACCATCCGGCCAGCACCACCAGGATGACGAGGAAGATGCTGCCGCCGCCACCGGTGCGGCCGCCGATCGGAATGCGGAACTGGCCACCGCCGCCGCCGAGTCCGCCACCGCCGCTGTCGCTGCGGTCGTCCTCGATATTGTCACTCTGACGACGGCCCTTCCAGAGCATGGCAACTCCTCGTGCAGCAACTTCCCCGTTGTTCCGGGGCAACAAACAATTATCCCAATGGTTGCGCCAAGTCACAGCATTTTTCGATGGCCTTTTTGGCCATACGGGTCGCCTTGCGGCCAAGCTCGTTGCGGCGAGCGGCTCGGCGTTGCAATCGTCCCCATGGCCGAGACTATCGAAGACCGTTAATGTCCGTTTCTCTGGGAAGCGAGGGGCGCTTGCGGACGATCGGCCAATTCCTGCTGTTGCTGACGGCATTGACTTGTTTCGGCATCGGGTCCGCCCGTGCCGCCACGCTCGATTCCAGCGTTGCCGTCACCGATCCCGCCACCTTGCAGGCGCTGGAGCGTGGTGGCCTGTCGATCAGCCGCCTGCTGGGCCCGGCACTCGGCCTCACCCGCGAGGTCGACAATCGCGGCCTGTTTTCGGTGCCGGCGCTGGCCACGGTGCGCGACACAGTCAAGCGGCAGATAGCCGACGAGCCGAAGACCAGCCCCGACCCCTATGTTGCTGCCATGGCGAAGTCGAAGGACACCAGCCAGAAATTCAATCCGAAATACATCGATGACGACGGCTCGACGCTGGACCTGACCGGCGTCGTCAACCGCATGGACCGCGGCTATCTCGGCCACACCGAATGCGGCGAAATCCGGCTGATCTACCGTTTCCACTATTCGGTCGCGGAAAAGCCTGTGAAGGGAAAGGCGGGCCAGCGCATTTCCTCGCGCCTGCCGCTGACCATGAGCCTGGTGTTCAACGCCAAACCCAGGCAGGCACAAGCGCGCGCCTCGAAGGACCTGCCAAGCGCCACTGACGTGTCCTGCGCCGATGTTGCCCAGCGCTGGCTGGCAGCTGGAAAAAAAGACCTGCCACCCGACCAGCTTGCCGCCTGGCTGCGCTCCGACGAAGGGCCGCTGTCAGGCACCATGCTGAATTCGTCGCAGATCATGCGGCTCGAACTCAACATGCAGGTGCTCAGGCTGTCGGCCTCGACGCGGCGCGATTTCGGCGGCCATGCCGAATATCTCCTGAAGATCTTCAAATGGGATCCGGCTGCGTCCAGCTTCTATGAAGCGAAGATGGAAAACCAGATCGACCGCGCCATTGTGCTGGCCGACAAGCCGTCCTTCGCCAAATGGCTGCTCACCGACCGCAACATCTACGACCTCGACCATGGCCGGCTGGTGATCGACGAAAAGTTCCTGGCCAGGAGCGCCGTCTCCGTCGCCCCCGGCGGTCTCAGCCGGTCGCAGAACAACATCGTCTACGGGCTGGTCGACGACGCGGACATCGACAAGGCGCTGAAGAACTATGTCGCCAGGGGCAACACACTCTCGACCATCAAGTCGGTGGCCGGCTTCAACTTGCGGCTCAACGAGATGAGCTGCACCGGCTGCCATCAGACGCGTGGCATTGCCGGTTTCCACTACACCGGCGCAGATCCGGTGAGCGAGCCGCGCCGCAACGCCGTCTTCGTGCCGGGCTCGGCCGTGTTCTTCGCCGACCTGCCGCGCCGCCGCGCCATCGTCGAGCAGTTCGCCGCCGGCAGTCAGCTAGACTTTACGCGCAGCTTCGCCGCCCGTCCGGACGCCAGATATGCCGAGGCGCTGAAGGGCACCGACCTCTACAATGGCTGGGGCTCGATCTGCTATCGCGGCGAGGATGCAAGTTTCAAGGACTGGAGCTGCGGTGCGGGCCTGCGCTGCGCCGGTGTCCACGAAAGCGCCTTCCATCCAGGCTTCGGCACCTGCGTCAGCGAAGCAGGCACGGTGGTCGGCGACCCCGTCGAGTTCGGCGAGATCAAGATGTCGAGCTGGGGCAGCGACCAGTATTGCCGCCTGTCGCCGGCCACCGCCAAGGCCTGCGCCATCGACTCCGCGAAGGACAAGAAGCCGCTGGTCAAACTCGCCGGCTATGGCGCCGCGCGCCAGCGCTACGACAATCCGCAGCAGAAGACCGGCGGCTTTCCCGGTGGCATGCTGCGCAAGGCAAGCTGCGACAAGCTTCCCGACGAAGCAACGTGCGGGCGTCTGGCCAAGACCGGCTTCAACGACTGCATCGCGTCGGGCAAGGACCACAAATTCTGCACGAAGGAATTTACCAAGACCGCCGGCCTACGAGCCTGCGACAAGGCGCATCCCTGCCGCGAGGACTACATCTGCACCGCAGGCTATGACGATCTGGCGGAAGCGAAAGCTGGCAAAGGCACCTGCATTCCGCCCTATTTCATCTTCCAGTTCCGCGTCGACGGCCACCCGCGCAGCTGGGTGCAGGACGTCCGCGAGTGAGGGAACGGTTTGTTGAAAGCGCCGCCACCACGTTCCGGCAGACGGCGTTCGCCCAGAACAGCTGACGTCAACCTGACAGACGTCTAATCTTCCTGCTTGGCGCCGGCGCTCTTGCCGTCGGAGCTCTTCGAACGTTCCTCGAAACGAGCCGCGCCCTTTTTCAACGGATGGCCGGTCTCCGCTTCGGTCTTGCGCTCATCCCTGGCCGCCGCCTGTTTCAGTCCCTCGGCAGCCTGCTTGCCCTTTGCGGTCGGTGCCTGTTCAACGCCCATCGCTTCCTCCCTTGCCGCTCGCCTTGCGCGGATGTCAGACCCAACGTGCTCAGCGTGCGAGGGTTCCGGTGGCTGGGGAAATCCAGGCGGAAGCTCAGCGCACTGCTGTCATGGCCTTGCGGAAGGCTTCCAGCGTCTCGGCGCTGACATGGTGTTCGATGCCCTCGGCGTCGATGCGCGCCGTCTCGGTGCTGACACCGAGCGAGCGCAAAAAGGCTTCCACCGTCTGGTGGCGGATGCGGCTCTCCTCGGCGACCTTGCGGCCGGCATCGGTCAGGAAAACGCCGCGATAGGGCTTTCGCGACACCAGCCCGTCGGCGCACAGCCTGGTCAGCATCTTGGCCACCGTCGGCTGGGCGACGCCAAGGCGTGCGGCGATGTCGACCTGGCGCGCCTCGTTGCCGTCCTCGATCAGATCGGCGATCAGCTCAACATAATCCTCGACCAGCGCGCTGCGGCGCGCTTCGCGCTGCTGCCGGAATCCCTCCGAATGAATTTCGGCGTCGAGCAGCGGCTCACGCGGGACTGGTCTGTTCTTCGGCGCCAATACGCGCTCCTCCCGAGGCTATCACCCGTCCACGCTTTCATAGCACGGGCTCTGATTCTTCAGGCCGTTTATTTGCATTCCGCCACAGGTGCAACCAGCGCGCTTCCGATTGCCGTTTCACCCGATGACCGCCAGCCGCCTAAAAGCAACGACAATGAAATATAGCATATTGCATAATGTTGAGCCATGGCATAGCTTGAGGCAACATCGTCCAGTCCCGCGGAAAGCCCTCCTTCATGTCTGAAGCCGAAGCCACAGCCTCCCGTTCCTCATGGCGGTTCGCCAGGCCCGACGAGGACGAGCAGCCCAGCCTGCGCGAAGTCAATTCCTCCATCGCCGTGCCGAACTCGGGCGTCTGGTTCCGTCGCCTGTTCGCCTTCATGGGTCCCGGCTACATGGTCTCGGTCGGCTATATGGACCCGGGCAACTGGGCGACGGATCTCGCCGGCGGCGCGCAGTTCGGCTACACGCTGCTGTTCATCATCATGCTGTCCAACCTGATGGCGATCCTTTTGCAGGCGCTGGCGGCACGGCTCGGCATCGCCACCGGCCGCGACCTCGCCCAGGCCTGCCGCGCCTACTATCCCCGTCCAGTCAATTTCGTGCTGTGGATCGCCTGCGAACTGGCCATCATCGCCTGCGATCTGGCCGAAGTCATCGGCACGGCGATCGCGCTGCAACTTCTGTTCGGCATTCCGCTGATCGGCGGCGCCATGCTGACGGCGCTCGATGCCTTCCTCGTGCTGCTGTTGATGAACAAGGGCTTCCGCTATCTCGAAGCCTTCGTCATCGCGCTTTTGATCATCATCTTCAGCTGCTTCGCCATCCAGATCTTCGTCGCCGCCCCGCCGGCCGGCTCGATCCTGCATGCCATGTTCGTGCCGTCGTCGGAAATCGTCACCAATCCGGCGATGCTCTACATCGCCATCGGCATCATCGGCGCCACCGTCATGCCGCACAATCTCTATCTGCACTCCTCGATCGTGCAGACCCGTGCCTATGAGCGCACCGACAAGGGCAAGCGCGATGCCATCAAATGGGCAACGACGGACTCGACCATCGCCCTGATGCTGGCGCTGTTCGTCAACGCCTCGATCCTCATCGTGTCGGCGGTCGCCTTCCATAACACCGGCCATCAAGACGTTGCCGAGATCGGCCAAGCCTTCGAGCTGCTGTCGCCGCTGCTCGGCCTCGGCATCGCCTCGATCCTGTTCGCGGTGGCGCTGCTGGCTTCCGGCCTCAACTCCACGGTGACGGCGACGCTTGCTGGCCAGATCATCATGGAAGGCTTTCTGCGCCTGCGCATCCCCAACTGGGCACGCCGACTGCTGACGCGCGGCCTCGCCATCATCCCGGTGGTGGTCGTCACCGCGCTCTATGGCGAAAAGGGCACCGGCCAGTTGCTGGTATTCAGCCAGGTGATCCTGTCGATGCAGTTGCCCTTCGCAGTCGTCCCGCTGGTGCAATTCGTCTCCGACAAGAAGAAGATGGGCAATCTCGCCATTCCGCGCGGCGTCGCCGCCCTTGCCTGGGTGGTCGCCGCAGTCATCCTGGGGCTCAACTTCAAGCTGCTCTACGACACCCTGTTCGGGATCGGCTAAGCTCCGCCTCGCCGGGAAATCGACTACCCTCTGCGCAGAGGGTAGCCTCGCGACAAATTGGCAATCCGCGCTATGTTGTCCCGCAGCATGGCCCGGATCGAAGACATCAGGAAATTCTACGCGCGGCTGCTGGTCGCCAATGCCGGCTCGCCCGACCCACGCCTGGAAGCGGCTTTCGCCGAGGTGCCACGCGAAGCGTTTCTTGGTCCCGGGCCGTGGACGGTCATCGCCGGCAACGGCAAGGTCACGACGCCGAGCGCCGACCCGGCTCATATCTATCAGAACGTGCTGGTGACGCTCGACGACGACAAGGGCATCAACAATGGCGAGCCCTTCCTGCACGCCATGTGGATCGGAAAGCTTGCGCCTAAACCTGGTGAGGCCGTCACTCATATCGGCGCCGGCACCGGCTACTACACCGCCGTGCTGGCCAGGCTGGTTTTACCAGGCGGCACCGTCACCGGCTTCGAACTCGACGAAAAACTGGCCGATCTGGCGCGCAAAAATCTCGAAGCATATGGCAATGCAACGGTCGTCCATGGCGATGCGGTGACGACGCCCCTGCCGCCATCCGACATCATCTATGTCAATGCTGGCGTCGCAGCGCCACCAGCAGGGTGGCTGAAGGCGCTGCGACCTGGCGGCCGCATGATCTTCCCCTGGCGCCCGGCCGAGCGCGTCCCACTGGCGGTGATGGTGATCCGCACGCAAAAAGGCTTCGCCTGCGATCCGTTCATGCGATCGTGGTTCATTCCCTGTGTCGGCGCCTCGCTCGCAGACTCAGCGTCGAGGATCCCGACGCGCGAGCAGGCCGCGCGCAGCCGCTCGATCTGGCTGGTCCAGGACAGGGCACCGGACGACACCGCCACCGCCATATCGGGCGATGTCTGGTTCTCGTCGGAAGATCTCCACCCCGGGCCTCGCAAATGATGGTGGTTTGCCAAAATTTCATATGTCCTGTCGGACCGGTGGCTCGTCGCCCGTCCTTGGGCTGAAGTCCGGCCACGACGGCGTGGATCGAAGAACGGGAGCATTGGAATGAGAAAGATCATCTCTGCGACATTCGTCAGCCTTGACGGCGTCATGCAGGCACCCGGCGGCCCGGAAGAGGATCCGGCCGGCGGCT
Organism: Mesorhizobium sp. M0140; assembly: GCF_040322475.1. NCBI lineage: Bacteria > Pseudomonadati > Pseudomonadota > Alphaproteobacteria > Hyphomicrobiales > Phyllobacteriaceae > Mesorhizobium > Mesorhizobium sp. M0140. Next base: position 56,274 of record NZ_JAMYTM010000037.1, read on the forward strand.
TCAAGTTCGGCGGCTGGACCTTCCATTACGTTGACGAGGCGGGGGCCGCGGCGATGGATGAACTGTTCTCCAAGCCTTTCGCCCTGCTGCTCGGCCGCAGAACCTACGACATCTTCGCCGCCTACTGGCCGTATCAGAAAGATCCGATCGCGGATGCCTTCAACCCCGCGACCAAATATGTGGCGACGCATCGGCCTGACACCCTCACCTGGCAGAACACGCAAGCGCTCGGACCCGATATCATCGCGACGTTGCGCCGCCTCAAGCAGGAGGATGGGCCGGACCTGCTCATCCAGGGATCTGGCGATCTGATCCAGACTTTGCTCGCCAACGGGCTGATCGACGAAATTCGGCTGATGATCTTCCCGCTATTGCTGGGCAAGGGCAAGCGGCTGTTCGGCGACAGCGCGATGCCGGCCGCCTTCAAGCTCATCAAGTCGCAGGCAACCAGCACCGGCGTCATCATGGCGACCTACGAACGATCAGGCGAGATCAAGGTTGGGTCGTTTGTCACAGGGGAGCCGTCCGACGCCGAGCTCGAACGGCGCAAGAACTGGAAGTAGCAGGACGGCCTTTGCACCCTTTCCTCTCCCCCGATCGACGGGGTAGAGGAACCCAAGTTCTGAGAAGTCTCTCAAGCCGCCACCGGCCGTCGTGCCAGCCCATCGCGGATATGGCGTGCGAATTCCTGCGCCGCCGGCCCTACCCCATGCCTCGGCAGATGCAGGTTGATGGCAAAATTCGGCAGTGGCGGCAGGCCGGACTCCGGTGGCAATATGTCGAGATCCGCCGGAACCGTGGAGGCTAGCCAGGCGGTGACGGCGAGGTCGGAGCGCACCGTCGCCGTCGTCGCGTCGATGTTGCCGTTTTCGAACACGGTGCGCCACTCCAGCCCATGCTCACCGAGCGCCGCCAGCACCGCCGGGCGGAAGGCGCAGGTGTCGGCGACGATCGACACCGGCAGCGGCCGCTTGGCGCGGGCAACGCCGCCCTTGGCGCCGACCCAGACCAGCCGGTCGATGGCAAGGCACTCGCCCGCCGACGGGCCGACGCGTTCCTCGATCACCGCAAGTTCGATGGTCCCGGCCGCAAGGGCAGCAGCCAATTCCGGCGACGAGGCGCAGACCAGCGATATCTCGACCTGCGGATAGGTCTCGGCATAGGTCTTCAGCACCGGCGCCAGCAAGGTGCCGACAAGGTCGTAGGGCACGCCGAGCCGCACCTGGCCGGCCACCGGTGTCCCAGCCATCTCCGCCCAGATCTCGTCATTCAAGGCCAGCAACCGCTTGCCCCTGCCGAACAGCTGTTCACCGGCGCGCGTCAGCCGCAAGCCGCGCCGGTCGCGCTCGAAGAGGCAGGAGCCGAGCGCCTCCTCCAGCCGCTTGACCTGCTGGCTGACAGCACCTTGCGTCAGGTGCAGCGCATTGGCCGCCGCCGTCATGCTGGCCTTGTCGGCGACGGTGATGAAGGTGCGGATCAGCGCCATGTCGAGATTTCGGATCATGGCTGGCATTATCCATCCTAATGCCGACCATGGCAAACATTGCATTTACTGAAGTTCGCGCGCAGCTACGATCGCAGCCCTGACAGAGGACGCCGCATGCTCGAGCCCATTCTCCCGCTCATCCTGTTTGCCATCGTCGCCACCACCACGCCCGGCATCGCCACAACCCTGTCTACGGCGTCCGGCGCCCAGTTCGGGTTTCGCCGTTCCGTGCCTCTGCTGGTCGGCAGCGCCGCCGGCCTCGCCACGGTGACGGGTGCCGCCGCCGCCGGGCTCGCCGGTCTGCTGCTTGCCATGCCTTCGCTGCAACTGGCCATGAAGGTCATCGGCTCGCTCTATCTCCTCTGGCTGGCGATCAAGATCGGCCGCAGCGGACCGCCCAATCTGGATGTGAGCATGGCCAGGCCGAACAGCTTTCTCGGCGGCGCCGGCATTCAATGGATGAACCCGAAGGGCTGGGCGATGGGGCTGGGCGCCGCGGCCTCGTTCGCGGCGCTGGCCAGCGGGCCGATGCAGCTCGCGCTGCTGCTCGGCGCCACTTTCGGCCTCGCGGCGGCCGCCTCGCTGTCGCTGTGGTGCGTGGCCGGAATGGTGCTGGCGCGGCTGCTCAAGACCGAATGGCAATGGCGCGCGCTCAACATCGTGCTGGCGCTGGTGCTGGCCGCCTCGATCATTCCGATGTGGCGGACGGCGTAAAGCGCGGCCTTGCAGAACCTGGGTTCCTCGCCCCCGCAACGCGGGGGAGAGGTGGCCGCGAAGCGGTCGGAGAGGGGGCTTCGTAGGGCGGATACTTCTTGAAACTTGATCTCCGTCGAGCCAGTCCCCCTCTCCGTCTCGGCTTCGCCGAGCCACCTTGTATCTACACGAGAGAGATTTCGTGGGATTAGAGCGATTGAGCCAAGGTCCGGGCGGCCGCCCGGACCTTGGCTTGG